>WTJD01000097.1 GCA_011524975.1 Lysobacterales bacterium | reverse complement strand
TAGGCTCATTTTCTGCACTCGATGAAGGAGATCTCCGATGCGCGATGTCGTCATTGCGAGCTATGTGCGGACGGCGCAATCCCGCTGCCGGCCGAATGACCCCTCACGTGACTGGCTGTTCAAAATGCGGGCTGATGAACTGCTGGCCAGCCTGCTGCCGGAGGCCATCGCGCGTGCCGGCCTGGAGCCGGCGGATGTGGACGACTTTATCGTCGGGTGCGCCCAGGCGGTGGGTGAAAACTTCAGCATTGGCGGTCGCAGCCCGATGCTGCTGGCCAACCTGGACAAGCGCACGTCGAGCAAACTGATCGATGAGCAGTGCGGTTCGACCATGGCCGGCCTGCAGGTGGGTTTCATGGAGATTGCGCAGGGCTTCGCGGACGTGGTCATGGTGGGCGGCATGGAACACATGGGGCGCCTGCCGATGACCGGTGACGGCAAAATTGAACTGAATCTCCGCCTGCTCACCGATCCCAGGCTGGCGCACTGGGATTTCTACACCGGGATGAACATGGGCCTGACCGCCGAGAAGCTGGCGGCCATGGGTTTTGAGCGCCCCGAGATGGATGCCTGGGGCGTGCGCTCGCATCAGCGCGCCAGCGAGGCGCGGGCGGAAGGCTTCTTCGATGAGGAAATCCTGCCGCTGGAAGTGGAGCAGGTGGATGGCTCCACCATGACGGTCGATCGCGACCAGGCCGTGCGCGAAGACACCTCCCTGGAAGACCTGGCCAAGCTGAGACCTTCATTCCGCAAAAATGGCAGCATCCATCCGGGCAATGCCTCGCCGCTGAACGCGGGCGCGACCGCCCTGGTGCTGACCTCCAGGGAAGTGGCCGAGGCCCGGGGGCTCACCCCGCTGGCCACCATTCGGTCGATCGGCTTTGCCGGCGTGGCGCCCAACATCATGGGCACGGGGCCGGTGCCTTCCTCGCTCAGGGCACTGGACGCCGCCGGCCTGCAGGCTTCCGATATCGATTACTGGGAGATCAACGAGGCCTTTGCGGTGGTGGCGCTGTATGCCATCCGGGAGTTGGGTATCGACCCGGACCGGGTCAATGTGAAGGGTGGCGGCATCGCCATCGGTCACCCGCTGGGCGCCAGCGGCGGCCGCCTGGTCGGCACGCTGGCCCGCATTCTGCAAGCCGAGGGCGGCCGCTACGGCTGCGCCACCATGTGCGTGGGCGGCGGCCAGGGCGTGGCCATGATCATAGAAAACGAAGCGAGGGCCCAGGCATGAACATCAATGACATCAAGACGGTTGCCGTCGTGGGCGCGGGCGACATGGGACATGGCATCGCGGAAGTGGCCCTGCTGACCGGCTACCGCGTCAACCTGTATGACATCAAGGACGAATTCGTGGAGCGGGGCCGGGACCGCATTTTTTCCAGCGTCGCCAAGCTGGTGGAAAAGGGCAGGGTACCGGCGGAACTGGACGAGGCGATCCGGAACAAGCTGCTGAAGACCACTACGGACCTCGCCGAGGCGGCGGCCGATGCCGACCTGGTGATTGAGGCGGTGCCGGAGATCATGGATCTGAAAAAGCAGGTCTTCGGCGACCTCGACAAGGCCGCGCCGGCTCATACACTGTTGGCCTCCAATACCTCGACCATGAGCATCACCGAGATTGCCAGCGCGACCTCCAGGCAGGACAAGGTCTTTGGCCTGCATTATTTCAACCCCGCGGTGCTGATGCGGCTGGTGGAAGTGATCCGCGCTGACGGCACCTCGGACGAGACAATGCAGATTGGCATGGATTACGCCGCGAAGCAGAGGAAAGTGGGCGTTTATGTGAAGAAGGACTCACCGGGTTTCATCGCCAACCGGGTCAACCAGGCGCCGGCGGTGCTGGTTGCCGAGATTGTCGAACGGGGCGAGATCGAGCCGGAGGCGCTGGATGCCTTCGTTCGCGCCATGGGCGCGGCCATGGGCCCCTGCGAACTGACCGACTATGTCGGCATCGACATCATGGTGAATGTCAGCAATTACTTTGCCGAAACGCTGGGCGCGGAGTACGGCCCCGCATCACACCTGGTGGCCATGCAGGCGCGCGGCGACCTGGGCAAGAAGACCGGCAAAGGCTACTTCGAGTGGATCGACGGCCAGAGACCCGCCATCGACATGACCAGGGCGACCAGCAAGTTCAACTTCCTGTGGCCCTACATGGTGCAGGTGAACGAAGCCTCCAAACTGATCCAGGAGGGTGTGGTCGACACGATGAACGAGGTCGACCTGGCCATGATCAATGGCTTCGGCGCCCCCGTTGGGCCGGTCACCATTGGACGTCAGATCTCGAAGTGGGACCTGATCGACGGCCTGAACTTCCTGGCGGATCGCTACGAGAAGGATATTTTCCGGCCCACCCACCGGGTGCTGGCGGGAGGGCATAAGTTCTAGGAGACTCGTGAAACGTGATCCGTGATCCATGGCCCGGGTCACGGATTACGGATTACGAGTCACGAAACCACGAATTCCCCATTCTCAATCCGGGCCCGCCAGGTGGCCGGTCCGGTTTTGTGCACCGATTCACCGTTTACATCAACGGCAACAGTCACCGGCATATCCTGCACCTCGAACTCGTAGATGGCCTCCATGCCCAGTTCCGGGAAGGCCAGCACTTTAGAGCCCTTGATCGCCTGGGACACCAGGAACGCGGCGCCACCGACGGCCATCAGGTATACGGCCTTGTTATCGCGGATGGCCTCGATGGCGGCAGGTCCACGCTCGGCCTTACCGACCATACCCATCAGGCCGGTCTCTTCCAGCATGGTGCGGGTGAACTTGTCCATGCGGGTCGCAGTGGTAGGGCCCGCCGGGCCGACTACTTCATCACGCACGGGGTCTACCGGACCGACGTAGTAGATAAAGCGGCCGGTAAGGTCTACCGGCAACTCCTCGCCTGCGGCCAGCAAGTCGGTCATTTTCTTGTGTGCGGCGTCGCGGCCGGTCAGCATTTTTCCATTCAACAGGAGGGTATCTCCCGGTTCCCATGTGGCGATTTCTTCACGGGTGATGGTGTCGAGATTGACCCGGCGAGCTCCGCCTCCGGCCTCACGCGTGATCTCGGGCCAGTCTTCCAGCCGGGGCGGCTCGAGCGTGGCCGGGCCGCTGCCGTCCAGGGTGAAATGCACATGCCGGGTGGCTGCGCAGTTGGGGATGATGGCGACGGCCTTGTTGGCCGCGTGGGTCGGGAAATCCTTTACCTTTACATCCAGCACGGTGGTGAGACCGCCCAGGCCCTGTGCGCCGATGCCCAGCTGATTGACCTTCTCATACAGTTCGAGCCGCAGTTCCTCGGCGCGGTTACCGGCGCCGCGCGCCTTTAATGCCTGGATGTCGATCGGTTCCAGCAGGGCTTCCTTGGCCAGCAACATGGCTTTCTCGGCCGTGCCGCCAATGCCCACGCCCAGCATGCCCGGCGGGCACCAGCCCGCGCCCATGAGCGGCACCATTTTCAGTACCCAGTCGACGACCGAGTCGGAGGGGTTCAGCATGGCGAACTTGCTCTTGGCCTCTGATCCGCCGCCCTTGGCCGCGACGTGCACCTCAACGGTGTCGCCCGGTACGAGTTCAACGTGGACGACGCCGGGCGTGTTGTCGCCCGTGTTGCTGCGGGCACCGTCGGGATCGGCCAGCACGGAAGCGCGCAGGGTATTGTCCGCGTCCATGTAGGCGCGCCTGACGCCCTCGTTGACCATGTCGGCGAGGCTCATATCGCCCTCCCACTGCACGTTCATGCCTACGCGCAAAAACACCGTGACGATACCCGTGTCCTGGCAGATGGGGCGCTTGCCTTCGGCGCACATGCGCGAGTTGATCAGTATCTGCGCCATGGCGTCTTTCGCCGCGGGATTGGCTTCCCGCTCGTAGGCATCGTTGACGGCCTGCACGAAGTCGACCGGATGGTAGTAGGAAATGAACTGCAGCGCGTCCGCCACGCTGTCGATCAGGTGACTTTGGCGAATCAGGGTGGTCATGATGGCTTTCTCTGGCTGACACGGGTAAGGGAACCCCCTCGGACCGCGCCCGGGAGGCGTACTTATTTTAAACCAGACTCAGCATGGACGGTGATGACATGAGACAGCGGGCCACCACCTGTCATGGTCATCGGAGGCGCGGATGGGCGATGTACCTGACCCATTCGAAATCGGCGTGGCTCTGGACCGCCCGGCCATTGGTCGTGCTGTACAGGCCGAGGTTGGCCCCGGTATAGCCACGGCTGAGAATGAGCCCGGCGGGTAGTTCGGCCACCTCGATCAAAGTATCCCGCTCATCGAGGCGGTAACCAAAACGATACGCGTCGGCCTCCGAGGAGGCCTGCAGCGTGATCGCGCCGTTGTACTCGGGCAGCGGCACCTCGACAACAGCGGTGGGTTGATCCTTGCCGGCGATGGCCAGGTGAAGCACGGGCCCATCCTCGCGCCTGGTGACGGTAAAATTGATGAAATTGTCGTCTTTTTGAAACAGCGAGAGCCCGCTCTCGCTGCCTGTTTCGCGGGCGTCAAAGCGCATGCGCGCGGAGTAGCTGAAGTCGCTTTCTGTTTGCCGGAATCCGACCAGGCTGGCCCGGCCGCGTTCGGCGATGACGTTGGCGTGCGCGTGCAGGCGGAGATGGCCCGGCCGCTCTTGCAGCGACCAGCTGCCCGGCAGGGGCAGTCGACGGAAATTCCAGCGCGGATTCAGCGCTTCGCCCTCGAAGCGGTCGATGAAGTCGTCGTTCAACACTTGGCGGGTCTCGGCGAAAACGGCCGGGTTGACCCGTTCGACGCGGCCGGTCCCAGGCGCGGGCACGGGCCACTCGATCTTCACTGCTTTCCATTCGAAGGGCTCGCGCTCCCAGCTGACCGGCACCAGGTGGGTTTCCCGGCCCATGTTGGACCGGCGCTCCAGGTCGTTGCGGATGCCCAGCAGCACCATGTACCAGCGTCCGTCGGGCAGCTCGATCAGGTCGCCGTGACCGGTGCTGTTGACCCAGTTGTCGTAGGACAGGTGGCGGGAGGTGAGGATGGGGTTGCGCGGATTGGATTCATATGGCCCGGTCAGGCGATCGCTGACCGCGATGGTGACGGCGTGATTGAAGTGGGTGCCGCCCTCGGCCACCAGCAGGTAGTAACGGCCGTCTCGCTTATACAGATGCGGCCCTTCTGCCCACACCCCGCCGCAGGCGCCGCGCCAGAGGAAATAGCGCTCACCGATCAGCGCCCATTGATCGGTATCGACCTCCTGCAGCCAGATTTCACCCTCGCCTGGAAAGTTGGGTTCATCGGGGGAATGGGTGCCGACGTACCAGGCGCGGCCGTCGTCATCAAAGAATAAATCGGGATCGATGCCCGGCGCCCCTTCCAGCACATGAGGCTCTGACCAAGGGCCGGCCGGGTCGGTGGCGGTGATGACGAAATTGACGAATTCGGTTTCCGCGCCTTCACCGGGCGGCAGGTAAACGTTGGTGGTGATGATGTAAAACACACCATCGCGGCAGCGGATGGACGGCGCGTGGATGCCGCCATTGGACTGCACATCCACCAGGTTCACCGCGCCGGTAACCTGGTCCTCGCGGTGCAGGCCGTAGCCGATCAATTCCCAGTTGACCAGGTCACGGCTGTGGTGAACGGGCAGGCCGGGAAAGTACTCGAAAGTCGAGTTGACCAGGTAATAGTCCTCGCCCACGCGGCAGATTGAGGGGTCAGGGTAGCCGCCCCTCAAGATGGGGTTGGTGTACCCGGATGGCGTCTGGGCGACCGCGTGGCCGACCAGTGACAGCATCAGAATAATTAATCGTATCCGCATGAGTCCAAACCCCGGGTCCAACTGGCATCGGCCGCTCAATTCGGCCATTGACTTTGATCGCATTATAAGGGGTTCGCGCTGCCGGTACGGATGGGGACTGCTAAACTGTCGGTATTGAATCTCAGCCCGGAAAAGCGCATGAGCCAGATCCCCGACTTCGCCACCCTGGACCCCTTTCATGGCATGACACCGGAAGCGCCGGGCAATGTCCATAATTTGCTTGACGGCTCCTGGCACATCGCCAGCAGCATTCGCCAGGATATACCGGACCCGCTGCACGGGGGCGAGTTTCTGCGGGTGCCGGACACCACGGACGTCCAGCCCTTTATCGACAGCCTGGCGCGATGCCCGAAGACGGGCTTGCATAACCCCTGGAAGCAGCCGCAGCGCTACCTGATGCTGGGCGATGTGTGTGCTCGGGCGGCCGCGCGGCTGGCTGAGCCGGCCGTAGAGGAGTACTTCGTCAAGCTGCTGCAGCGCGTCATGCCCAAGAGCCGGCTGCAGTGCCTGAATGAGGTGGTGGTCACGCGGGTCTTCCTCGAGAACTTCGCCGGTGACCGTGTGCGTTTTCTGGGCAGGGGGTTTTCCAATCCGGGCAACCATCCCGGGCAGGAGTCCAGGGGCTATCGCTGGCCATGGGGCCCGGTCGCGGTTGTGGCGCCCTTCAATTTCCCGTTGGAGATCCCGGCCCTGCAGGTCATGGGCGCCTTATTCATGGGCAACAAGCCGTTGGTGAAAGTGGACTCGAAAGTCAGCGCCGTTTTTGAGCAATTTCTGCGCTTGTTGATTGACTGCGGCCTGCCGCCCGGGGATGTCGACCTGATCCATTGCCGCGGGCGCGTCATGGGTGAGCTGATCGAGCAGGCCAAGGACATGCTGCGGATGGTCCAGTTCACCGGTTCCAGCGACGTGGCGGAAATCATTGCTGATGTCATGAATGGCCGGGTGCGCGTGGAAGATGCAGGCTTTGACTGGAAAGTGTTGGGGCCGGACTTTGATCCATCGTGGCTGGACTACGTGGCCTGGCAGTGCGATGAGGACGCTTACAACGCGGCCGGCCAGAAGTGTTCGGCGCAGAGCATTTTGTTTGCGCATGAGAACTGGTCTGAGGCGTTGATGCCCAAGTTGGGCGAACTTGCGGGTCGTCGCAGCCTGGAGAATCTGTCGCTGGGCCCGGTGCTGACCTGGTCCAACGACCGGATCAAAGGGCATATCGAGGGCATGCTGAGCATCCCGGGCTCAGAGCTGGTCTTTGGTGGCGAGCCGCTGCGCGGGCATGCCATTCCTGATGTGTATGGCGCCTACGAGGCCACCGCCGTCAAGGTGCCGCTGAGCAAGGCGGCGGGTGAGCATTTCGATCGGGTGACCACCGAGCTGTTCGGGCCGTTCCAGGTGATCGTGGAATACGGCGATGATGACCTGCCGGCCGTGCTGGGCATGCTGGAGCGCATGTCACACCACCTGACCGCGGCCGTGGTCAGCGCGGATGTTCACTTTCAGCAGCAGGTGCTGGCGGCCAGCGTCAACGGAACCACGTATTGCGGTATGCGCGCACGCACCACCGGCGCGCCCCAGAACCACTGGTTCGGGCCCTGTGGTGATCCGCGGGCTGCGGGCATCGGTACCCCCGAGGCCATTATTTCCACGTGGAGCGGGCACCGCGAAATCATCATGGACCAGGGCCCGGCGCCGGCCGGCTGGGAAACGCCCGAATCCGCCTGAAGCTGACGCTCAGTCGGGCGAATCTGGCGGAGCCGCGTGCCGCGCAGTCAGGCTATAACCGCATGCCGCCGTCAATCTCGATATTGCGGCCGTTGATGAACTCGTTTTCCAGCAGAAACTTGACCGTGTGAGCGATCTCATCAGGTTCGCCGATCCGGCCCACTGGGATCATGCCCTGTAGCTTATCGATGATCTCCGGCTTTATGCCGCGAACCATTTCGGTACCGATGAATCCGGGTGAAATGGCATTGGCGCGAATCCCGTATCGTGCCAGTTCCCGGGCCCAGGTGACCGCCAGCGCGGCGACGCCGGCCTTGGCCGCCGCGTAATTGCTTTGCCCGATATTGCCGGCGCGGGAAATGCTGGAGATGTTGATGATATGGCCGCCCCGGCCGCCCCGGGCCATCTGCTCTGCGGCTGCACGGCCGCACAGGAACACGCCCGTGAGGTTGACATCGACGACGTCGCGCCACTGTTCCAGCGACATGCGGGATACGGGCTCGCCTTCCTGGTATTTGAGTAGCATTGCGTCGCGGGTGATCCCGGCGTTGTTCACCAGCGCGTCCAGCCGCCCGAAATGCTCGGTGATGGCGGCGAACGCGCCGTCGACCTGGTTTTCCCGGGTTACATCACAAGGCAGCACCAGGCAGCGCTCGTCGCCCAGTTCCCGATGCAAAGGCTCTACCTGTCCCATGTCGTGGTCGATGAGGGCCAGCCTGGCGCCATCGGCGGCAAGCTGTCGGGCCATGGCCGCCCCAAGGCCGCCGCCCGCGCCGGTGATGCTGATGATGGCGTCTTTAATCATCATGGTTCGTCAACTGATTCGGCTCAACGCTCAGTATGACAGCTTTATCTCCGCTCCGGCGCCGCCGATCAGTGGTCGCCGGTTGAATTCGGGCATAATGGCGTCAGCGTCATGGTTTTAGGGGGCAGGCGGGGCACGTGCCTTGCGGCGAGAAAAAATGGAAAACCATCCAACGGTTTCGATAAACACCCATGGTGAGCGCGAACTGTACCGGCAGTACTCGAACCGGTTCATGTTTGTGCTGGGCATAGTTGTCGCCATTTTCTTCGGGGCGCGCGGGGGTATCGAGTTAGCCACGCTGGAGCCTCCCCTGGTCTGGCTCAGGGCCATTCCCGCGCTGGTGACCGCGGCATTGATGCTGCCGGTGATCCTGTTTTCCCGGGATCAAAAAATCACAGGTTCATGGATGGGGCCGGTCTACGTTGGGACCGTCGCGCTCTTGTTTTTCAACTGGGCCTGGCTGTTTCATCTCGAGCGGGATGTCTGGCAATTCTTCAGGTTGATACCGATCATGGTGATCATCGGGCTGGGCACGCGACGCATGGCGCTATGGCTTGCCATTTTGAGCCTGGTCAGCCTGGGCGCGCTGATTTTAGTCTGGTCGTTCGGTTGGAATTTCGAGCAATCGATGCCCGTTCTCGCCATTGGTGCGTTGCTCTCGGCGTTTTGTTATTACTCCTACGCGCCCATTTTCAGGCAGGCGATCCAGCAACTGGTGGAGTTGAAGGACGTGGCCAACCGGTTGGAGAAAGCGCAGCTTTCACAGAAGCGATTCGTCGCCAACGCCACCCATGAGCTGAGAACACCCATGACGGGGGTGCTGGGTATGCACGGTTTGCTCGAGCACACCGACCTCGACAGCGAGCAGCGGAGAATGCTGGGTATCGCAAGTTCCAGCGCCAATCACATGCTGGCGGTGGTGGACGATATTCTGCTTTTTGCCAAGATGGAGTCGGGTAAGTTCACCCTCAGCTCGGCGGAATGCGACCTGCGAATGGTCACGGAACAGGCATGGGCTGGTCTTGAAGGCATGGCGGCGGGCAAGGATTTGCGCTACGAGCTGGAATTGCCCCCTGGCGAGGTGAAAGTCATCACGGATCCGCAGAGGGTGGAACAAGTGCTGTTCAATTTGCTCAGTAATGCCGTCAAGTACACGCAAAGCGGCGGGGTGAAGTTGTCCATGATGGCAAAGCCGGTGGCGGATGCGGTTCACGTCACGTGGCGCTGCGAGGATACCGGCCGTGGCATAGCGGCGGAGCGCCTGGATGATATGTTCAAGGCCTTCGAGCAGATGGAGTCCAAGCGCTCACGGACCGACCAGGGTACGGGGCTGGGCCTTGCCATCGTGCAGGAACTGGTCACGATGATGGACGGCAGCATCGACGTGGAAAGTATTGTGGGAGAGGGGTCTGTCTTTACCGTCTCCCTAGTTTTAAAGGCTGTACATTCGCGCACTCCGGCACAACACGCCGAGACCACTGAAGAGGAGGCAGGGCCAGTGGCCTATCATGTACTGGTTGGGGAAGACAACGACGTCATCGCCATGATTTTGGAGCAGATGCTCGATTCACTGGGCTGGCGCGTATTCATCGCTAAAAACGGCGAGGCCGTGGTCGAGGAAGCAACGCGAGAGGGCGCGGATTACGACGTCATCCTGATGGATATCCAGATGCCTGTTATTGACGGCATTGAGGCGACTCGATTGATCAGGTCACGCCTGGCGTCGCCGCCGCCGATTGTCGCGCTGACGGCCAACACGCTGGAGACGGACGTCAAGCAATACCTCGAGATTGGCATGGCGGGGGTCATACCCAAACCGATCCAGCGTGATGACCTGGTTGCGACCGTCAATGAGGCCGTGGGCAAGGCGCAAGCGCAACCCTGAACAGGGAAATAAGGGTGGCCTGTATGGATGGCCGCTTCCGTGACCAGGCCTTTCCCCGGCCGTCGTTTCAGACGCTGGTCGCCGGCAGGCCGCGGGAATCAGGCGGCGTTACGTTCTACTTGCAGCAGGCGCGCCAGTTCGTCTTTCGGGTCGATGAGATCCTGCAACGTGTATTTACGCAGTGTGCTGATGTAGGCGTTCAGCGCTTCACCGATAATGTGGTGAAGTTTACAGGCCGGGCTGATGACGCAGCTGCCTTCCTCGTCGAAACACTCCACCATCACGAGATCTTCCTCGGTGTCGCGGATCACATCAGCCAGGTTGATGTCTTCCGGTATTCGGGCCAGCCTGATACCGCCCCCGGGGCCGCGCTGCGCTTTCAGATAGCCCATGCGGGTCAATAGACTGACGACCTTCATCAGGTGATTACGGGAGATGCCATAGGCATCTGAGATCTTGCGAATGGTGACCAGCTGGTCATCCTGCAAACCCAAGTAGATCAGGACGCGCAGAGAATAGTCGGTAAATCGGGTCAGGCGCATGAGCGGCTCCAGGCGATTGGCATGACTGGAATTGGAGCCATTTTAGATGCGCGGGCTAGGCATGAATCTGATGCAGATCAGCTAATAACCGCCGAGGCCTCCATGAGCGGGCGCGCGGTGAACCTGCAGCCAGCGGTTGATCTCGATGATCCAGGTCATCAAGCCACGCGGCTGATGACCCCAAAATGTCGGACGATGATTCATGCATACGGATTGAATCATTTATGCCAAATCATGAATGATTTATCGTCATCGCGTTCTCCGGACCAGGCGATTTCCGTTGCCGTACACACAGGGAGTAAATAGATGAGACCGCTCAAAGCGTGCGCCTTCCTCTTTTTGTCGGGGTGTTTTCAGGCCGCAAACATCGACTGGGCCAGCGCCGATGGGCCCGAGAATCAGGCCGGTTCCGAAAGCAAGGTCGGTATTTCCTTTCGATACCGTCTCGAGCAGGTAGAGCAAGCGGGCTTTGATCGGGACGCCCTGGCGTCTACGCTCAGGGGCAGGCTCAATTTTCTCACGGGCAGCCTTGGTGGATTCTCGGCCTTCGTCGAGTTGGATTACGTGGCCCAGGTCGGCAGCGATCGATACAACGCGGGCGGCGGGAACACACCGGACCGCGCGCAGTACCCGCTGGTTGCAGATCCCAAGGGCGAGGATCTCAACCAGGCCTACCTGCAATACCAGGCAGACCGATGGAAAACCCGCCTCGGGCGTCAGCGGATCATCATCAACAACGCCAGGTTTATAGGTAACGTGGGTTGGCGACAGAACGAGCAGACCTACGACGCATGGTCGGTTGAAGGCTCCGCTACGGGAGGGATTGATTACAGCCTCGCCTACGTCGGCAAGGTTCATCGCATCTTCGGCAATGACGTGCCGGCCGGTGACCAGAAGCACGAGACTTACCTGTTGAATGCCACTAGGCAGTTCGACCGTGTGGGGAAGTTGGCCGTGTACTGGTTTGATATCGATAACGAGGACGACCCCTCGGTTTCGAATCGCACCTGGGGCCTGAGGCTGACAGGGCAGAAGGAACTCGAGCGGTCGAATTTTACCTACGCGTTGGAGTACGCGCGGCAGTCAGAGACGGGTGATAACCCGGTCCCCTATGACGCTGATTACTACAGGCTGGACCTGTCATGGGGCCCCGAGTACGCACAGGTTTTTGCAGGTTTCGAGTCGCTCGGCGGGCAGGAGGGTGATCCTGGCCAGGCGTTCAGAACCCCGCTGGCCACGCTGCATGCGTTCAATGGCTGGGCGGACAGGTTTTCCACGACGCCTGAAGCGGGGCTGGAAGATTTATTCGTGGGTGTTAAAGGCCCATTGAACCAGTGGTCGTGGTACGTGGCTTATCATGACTTTGCCGCCGAATCAGGCGCGGCCGGATACGGTTCCGAAATCGATGTCTCATTCTCCCGGCGCTTCGCGGATCACTACGGTGTGCTGCTTAAATTCGCAGATTTCAAAGGCGCATCGGCGGCCTACGCAGACACCACAAAGCTCTGGCTGCAATTGACCGCCGACTTCTAGTACCCGGGAAGATGCGCCCGGACTCCTGGGCCATCCGGGCTTTGGTTGAGCAAGAAAAAACCCGGCGCAGGCCGGGTTCTTTGCGTTGCCGGCTGTGGACAGGGCCGGACTTTTATCGCTGAAACTTCTTTAAATGGACTAACGTTCGTCTGCCACCAACGGGGCTTCGTTATCCTGAACAAAGAACCCCCCACTCATTTCCGACAGGTCCTGTGCATCCGGAGCTGGCGCCGTCATTAAAAAGATTGCGGTTGCCAATAAGATGGTTTGCTTGAGCATGTCACGAATGTCGTTCATCTGATTAACCTCTTCCAAGTGGCAATAAGATCAAACGCTGGTTCCTTGCGAGTCAGCGGGATTCCATCCCCAAGCCGTGATCAAAGTATGGAAGTCGGGCGCGATATCAGTAACTGTAAGAACTGACAGGGTTGAACTGAAAAAATGCAGGAAAAGGCGGGCTCAGCTGTGTTCAGACCGGTATGGGCCGCTGACGCGGCCGCCAATGGGCGGCCGTGGCTGGATTCGGCGCAGAGCGCCTGGTCAGAACTGCTGGATGCCCGATGAAGACCCGATCACGACCAGGTCGGCGGGCCGGCGCGCAAACAGGCCGCAGGTGACAACGCCCGGAATATCGTTGATCTTCGACTCCATGGCCACGGGGTCGACCAGGTCGAGATGGTGTACATCCAGAATCCAATTGCCGTTGTCGGTGGTGAATCCCTCGCGCCACTCCGGCTGGCCTCCCAGCGCGACGAGTTTTCTCGCAACCATGCTGCGGGCCATGGGGATCACTTCGATGGGAAGCGGGAATTGACCCAGTACATTGACTTTTTTGCTTTCATCCACGATGCAGACAAATCTTCTGCTGGCGCCCGCTACGATTTTCTCGCGCGTGAGCGCACCGCCGCCGCCCTTGATCAGGCGGCGATGAGCGTCGCATTCATCGGCGCCATCGATGTAAAGGTCGAGATCTCCGCATTGGTTCAGTTCCACCACTTCGATGCCGTGCCGCGTCAGCCGCTCGGTGGTGGCCTCGGAGCTTGAGACCGCCGCTTCGATCTGGATGCGGCTTTCGGCCAGGGCGTCGATGAAACAATTGACGGTGCTGCCGGTGCCGACGCCGATGATGCTGTCAGATGTGACGAACGCAAGGGCGGCCTCACCGACGAGCCGCTTGAGGCGATCCTGTTCCAGCACTTGTTCCATTGAGCTACTCCTGACCATTCCCGCGCCCATTCTGATGGCTTACAGCGGGAAAGAAAACCATCCGTCTTCATTGACGATCGCGTCCATTGGCGCGTCCCACGCCTCCATGGGCACCCGGGGGAATTGCTGGCAGTGGTAGGCGACACCGACCCGGACGGGAACCTGGGCGGAACGGCTCGGGTCCAGCCATCGGTCATAGTACCCGCCACCCATGCCCAGCCGGGCTCCGCTGGCATCGTAAGCGACCAGCGGCAGCAACACGAGGTCCAGCGAATCCAGTGACACCCTGTCGCCCCGCGCGGGCTCCCGGATGCCAAATGCATTGGCCCGCATGGTCACGCCCGGCCGCCACTCGCGCATCTTCATGATGCCCGGCGCGTCCGGGTCCAGAACGGGTAGCGCGATGGTCAGGCCCTGATCCCGGAGACGGAGAAGCGCGGGCTCCAGGTCGGGTTCGCCATCGAAGCTCAGGAAGGCCGCCAGGCGGGTGTGGCCTGAGCCTTCGATGCCGCGCAACAGGTGTTGCCGGATCTGCTGGTCCAGGCGTGATCTGCTTTCCGAGGGGTCCTGCCGGCGCCGGCGCGCCTCGCGCCTCAGCTGGTTTTTTTCGTGAATTGCGCTGTCGCTCATCCCGGAGGGTGACAGCGTCGAGGGCGGGGTGCGTGAATCAAAGAAGTGTCCTCCATGATGCCGTTGCGAACCCGGTGACCTTGAACCAAAGGTTCAGGTGGGAAGGCTAGCTGGGCTTCAGGCTTTTCGCCTTTAAGCGAACTTGCACACCGGCTCTCAGATTCGCCACCCCGAGGTCAATACATAGGGACAAGGCATTAATCGGGTCCGCTGGCGAACATCACAGAGGACAGTTCTATTCTAATCCATCGCCGCGCCCAGCGCACCATCCAGTTGGTCGGCCAGGTTGCGTATGCGCTGATCCACCTGTTCCTTTCGTTGGCGGTCGATGGATTTGAGCTTGACCACTTCATCGGCCATATTCAGAGCGGCCATGACGGCAATGCGCTCCAATGCCATGAGGTTGCCTGCTTTCTTGATCTCGCGCATGCGGTCGTCAAGCAGCGCCGCGGCGGCCTTGAGATCATCCCGTTCATGGGGCTCGCAGGTAAATTTGTATTCCCTGTCCAGTATGAAGACGGAAATCGGGGTGGTTTGGCTAGACATCGTGTCTCTTTTAGTTAAACCTGCTCCAGGGCTTTCAGGCGATTGATCATCGCCTCGACCTTGGTTCGGGCCTCATCATTCTTGGCAACCAGGGCAGCGCGTTCGGCCACGAGGGAGTCCTGGCGCGCCTGCAGGGAATGATTCTCTTCCTTCAGCCGGCGAATCTGTTCCAGCAGCGCGTGCAGTTGACCTTCAAGGCGCTCGAGATCCTGACCTGTTTGTTCCAAGGTGTCCATAAGGACACTATAATTTGGCCTTGTATAACGGTCAATTGCCAATCGACACCGTGCGGCCTCAAACACCGCGCGGCCCCCAGAACGTGACGTTTTCCCCCGGGAAAAGAGGTTTTCAAGATGCCGCCGCTGGAACTTCCGGATTTTGATTTTGCGCTCAGCGAAGCGAGGGGCGACCTGGCGCTTGCCGAGTTGTCCGAAATTCATGGCGCCGCATGCGGCCTGGCATGCCGGGCGAACCACAGCCATGGCGATGATTTTCTGCGGCTGCTCGAATTACTGCAGCTGGTCTCCGAGCCGCCGGAGGGCCTCAGGACGGTTCTCCTGGAGTTGTTCGCCGCAACCCAGTCACAGCTGGCGGACGACCTCCTGCGCCTCAGTATCTGGCTGCCCGGTGACGAGGAACCACTGGACGAGCGGACCGCGGCCCTGGCCCAGTGGTGCACCGGCTTCCTTGCCGGGCTTGCTGGCTCAGAGGGCGGGTTGGGTGATCTCTCGGAAGATGCCGCAGAGGCGCTGGAGGACTTGCGCCAAATCGCCCAGGCAGAGGCAGGGGATGGCGTCGCCGAGGATGAGGAGACGGCGTTCTTCGAGGTGGTGGAATACCTTCGGGTTGTCACGTTGCTTTTGCGCGAGGAGTTGCGTGGCCCTGAATCGAATGAGGCCATACACTGAACGATCAGCAACACAGGTGGCACGAATGATCAAGCCGAGTGAATACCAGAGGCGCAGGAAACAACTGATGCGCAGTGCCGGGGAGGGGGCCGTGCTCATCATACCCGCAGCGCCGGAGCGCACGCGCAACAGTGATGTGCTTTATCCCTACCGCCAGCACAGCGACTTCCTGTACCTGACCGGTTTTCGCGAGCCATCGGCGGTGCTGGTGCTGTTGCCCGAGGCGCGTGGCGGGAAGGCGGTCCTGTTTTGCCGGGAACGCGATGCCAAGCGCGAGATGTGGGATGGGCCCATGGCCGGCATCGAGGGCGCCGTCAATGACCACGGCATGGACGAGGCCTATCCTTTCACCGAGCTTGAGACGCGGCTGCCGAAATTGCTCAGGGACCGTACACGAATTTTCTTCGACCTTGGGCAGGTGCCGGAATTCGATCGCAAGCTGATTGCGTGGGTCAATGAGTTGCGCAACCGGCCGCGCAAGGATTTTCACGCGCCAGATGAAATTGTCGGCATCGACCAGCTGTTGCATGACATGCGTCTTTACAAGAGCAGGAGTGAAATATCCGCCATGCGAAAATCAGCCCGTGTGGCGGCCGAGGCCCATCGACGCGCCATGCAGCTGTGCCGTCCGGGCATGACCGAGGGCCAGATTCACGCCGAGCTCCTGCATGCCTTCACCGCCCATCATTGCGAGGCTTCCTACATTCCCATTGTCGGGGGCGGCGCCAACGCCTGTGTCCTGCACTACATCGCCAACCGCGATGAACTGGCCGATGGCGACCTGCTGCTGATTGACGCGGGCGCGGAGTATGACGGTTATGCCTCCGATATCACCCGAACTTTTCCCGTGAACGGCCGCTACAGCGGGCCGCAGCGGGATCTCTACGAGCTGGTGCTGGAAGCGCAGCTGAAAGCCATCGACCAGGCCAGGCCGGGCCAACAGTGGGACGACGTGCACATGGCGGCGGTTCGCGTGCTGACCCAGGGCATGCTGGATCTGGGTATTCTCAAGGGCGGTTTCGACGAAGCGCTCGAGAAAAAGCAGTACAAGCGATTCTATGTTCACAATACCGGTCACTGGCTGGGCCTGGATGTGCATGATGTGGGCGAATACACCATCGACGGCCATTCGCGCGAACTGGAGCCGGGCATGGTGCTCACGGTCGAGCCGGGTTTGTATATCCGGCCGGATGACCACCGGGTACGCAAGAAGTGGCGCGGCCTGGGGATCCGAATCGAAGATGATGTCGCCGTCACGCGTGACGAGCCCGATGTGCTCTCGCGGCAAGTCCCCAAGACCATTGCGGATGTAGAGGCATTAATGGCCGCATGAGTGGTTCCGGCGCCATGGATTCCTTCGACGTCGTCATCGTTGGCGGGGGCCTGATCGGCTCTTGCCTGGCATGCACGCTCGCGCCGCTGGGCTATTCAGTGGCGCTGATCGAGGCGGTCTCCAGAGAGGTTGGAGACCAGCCCAGTTTCGATGACCGGACCCTGGCGCTCAGCCGCAGTTCCTGCGCCATTCTCCAGGGCATTGGCGTATGGCCGCGCATCGAGCAGCATGCCACGCCGATCCGCAGGATCATCGTCACCGAGTTGGGCCGGCCGGGAAGGGTCGAACTGGACCCCGCCGAAACCGGGCTGAGTGAATTCGGCCACGTGGTGGAGGCCCGCCGCTTCGGCGCCGCGCTGATCCGGCGAATGGAACAAGAGGAAGGGATCGAAATCATCTGCCCGGCCACGGTGCAGCAGATCGAGCGGACCGGGGATTCGGTCGATGTGAACATATCGGTGGATGCGGGCCTGCGACGCATCAAAGGCAGCTTGCTGGTGGCTGCCGATGGTGCTTTCTCTACCATTCGCAGGCTGCTGGACATACCGACACGGGAACATGACTATCGGCAAACTGCCGTCATCTGCAACATCGTGCCCGAAGTGCATCACGCTGGACGGGCATTTGAGCGCTTCACCCCGACAGGGCCGTTTGCGATTCTTCCACATGCCGGCGACCGCTGCGGTCTGGTCTGGTCGGTGGACAGGGAAGCAGCGGACAGGCTGATGGCGTTGACCGATGACGCGTTCCTGGCTGAGGCCCGCGAGCGCTTCGGTGATGAACTGGGCGCGTTTCAGCGCATGGGCCGGCGCAGCCAGTATCCGCTGCGCCTGGTGCGGGCCACGCGGGACACTTCTGAGCGTGTGATCATCCTGGGGAATGCGGCGCACGCCATTCACCCGGTGGGCGCCCAGGGCTTCAACCTGGGCTGCAGGGACGTTGCCGTGTTGGCGGAGGTGCTTGCCACCGACCGGGGCGGAGACCCGGGGGCGCAGCAGGTGCTCAGGAGGTACAGCGGCTGGCGGCGGCCAGATCACGACACCACTATCGGCCTGTCGGACGGGCTGACCCGGCTGTTTTCCAACCCGTCATGGCTGGCCTCATCCCTGCGCAGCGCAGGGCTGATCGCGCATGGTCTGTTTCCGGCGCTCAGGCGACGCTTGGCGGCAGGCGCGATGGGATACCGGGGCAGGGTGCCATTGCTGGCCAGGGGTGAATCATTGCGCGCGAGGCAGCCATGACGGGCAAAAGCCATGATGTCGATGTGATTGTCGCGGGCGGCGGGATGGTCGGCGCGGCCACGGCCTGCCTGCTGCTGCGCTGTGGATTCGCGGTCGCCGTGGTTGAGGCCAGGCAGCCGCCCCGATTTGACCCTGAGGGTGAACCCGGGATGCGCGTTTCGGCCATTTCCCCCGGGTCCGCCAGGGTGCTGGATCAGGCGGGCGCCTGGCGGGAGATCGAAAAGCGGAGATCCTGCCCCTATCGGCGGATGCACGTTGAAGAGGCCGGCCACCCGGATGGGTTGGATTTCGAGTCTGTCAGCTTCGGGCTGGAGCGGTTGGGCACCATCGTGGAAAATGACCTGGTCCAGTCGGCATTGTGGTCCGTGCTGGAAAACCATCCGCTGGTGGATGTCCTGTGCCCCGCCACGATTCAGTCATTCCATGAGATCAAGGAAGGTATCGAGGTAGCGTTGAGCGACGGAAGGCGGCTCAGAGCCCGTTTGCTGGTGGCTGCTGAGGGCGCGACTTCGCCACTGCGCCGGCAGTTGGGCATCCGCCAGGATGTGTGGGAATACAATCAGCAGGGCATCGTTTGCGTTGTCACCACAGACCCACCCAACCCGGGCGTGGCCTGGCAAAGATTTCTTCCCGGCGGACCGCTGGCGTTTCTGCCGCTGGCCGATGGCCGTTCTTCGATGGTGTGGACGCGCCCGGCTGACGAGGCCGAACCGCTGCTGTCGCTGCCTGACGATCCATTCCTGGACGTGCTGTCCGAGGCTGCAGAGGGCGGGGTTGGCAAACCGGTGGCGGTGGGGCCGCGGGCCGGCTTTCCGCTGGCCATGCGCCTGAGCGAATGTTACTCCAGTGGACGTGTCGCGCTGCTGGGTGACGCAGCCCACGTGGTTCATCCCCTGGCCGGCCAGGGCGTCAATCTGGGTCTGGCGGACGCAGCGGCGCTGGTGGAGACCCTGTTGTCGGCCCGTCATGCAGGCGCGGAGGGCAATGTGCCCGAGCAGTTGACGAAATGGCAGCGCTGGAGACGGTCTGAAAGCCAGGTCATGGCCGGAGGCACCCATGCCATCAGAGCGCTGTTTACGCCATCGGCTCTTTCGGGCATCCGCGCCTTTGGTCTGCGCCAGGTGGGTAAGAGCTGGCTGGCGCGGGATTTCTTTATCCGGCAGGCCGCTGGGCTTGGCCGCAACGCGCCCAGGATGGCGCGGGGCGACAGTTTGAAAGCGCTGCTGCGCCTCCGCGCCTGAGCAACCCCTGCCGGCTGTTCCTGCCGGCGATCCTTTGGTCATTCCTGCCGGCCGCACTGACCCTGCCCTTGCCCTTGCCTTCTGGCACTTGTCATCCGCCCAGCTTGATGACAGGCTGTGCGCGGGAAGTCGCCTTAATAAACACAGAATGAATAAACACAGAATGACAGGAGGCATCGAATGATCCACGACTCCATACTGAATACGGTGGGAAACACGCCCGTTATCCGCATCAACCGCCTGGCGCCCGAGGGTGTCGAAATGTACGTCAAGGTCGAAGCCTTCAACCCGCTGGGTTCGGTCAAAGACCGGCTGGCCCTGGGCATTATTGAAGACGCCGAGCGTCGCGGCGCGCTCAAGCCCGGACAGACGGTGGTCGAGGCCACCTCCGGCAATACCGGTATCGCGCTGGCCATGGTATGCGCGGTGAAAGGATATCCCTTCGTTTCTGTCATGGCCGATTCTTTCTCCATTGAACGCCGAAAGCTGATGCGCTTTCTCGGGGCCCGTGTGGTCCTGACGCCCGCGGCGGAGCGCGGCTCCGGCATGGTCAGGGTGGCGCGCCAGCTGGCGGAAAAGCACGGCTGGTTCATGACCGAACAGTTTGATAACGAAGCCAACCCCACCTATCACCGGAACACCACCGGCCCGGAAATCGTGCGCGATTTTGCCGGCCGCCGCCTGGATTATTTCGTGACCGGCTATGGCACGGGAGGCACGCTGACGGGTGCAGGCCAGGTCATCAAGATGGCGCGTCCGGATTGCCGGGTGGTGGTGACAGAGCCGGCGGGCGCCGCACTGCTCGATGGAAAAGAGTGGCAGCCGCATAAAATCCAGGGCTGGACGCCCGATTTTATTCCCAATGTGCTGGATCAGCAGATTGCCGATGACAACGTCCCGGTCACCGACGAGGAAGCCATCGAAGCATCCCGCGCGCTGGCCACTCAGGAAGGTGTCTTTTGCGGCATTTCCGCGGGCGGGACCTTTGCGGCGGCCCAGAAAACGGCCGCCCGCGCCGAGGCGGGCTCCGTGGTTTTGGCCATGCTGCCCGACACCGGAGAGCGGTATCTCTCGACACCGCTGTTTGAGGGCATCAGCGAGGGCTCTGACGAGGCGTTGCTGGAAGGGCTCTGAGCGGCCTGTTGAGCACCCCTGCCGGGCCCGTTCAGGGCTCGAGCAGGCTGGCCGGTATGCCGCGCACGCACTCGGCCAGATCGCGCATCAGGGCGCCGAGCGGCGAGCTGCGTCGCCAGACCAGCGCAATGGTGCGGCTGGGCGGGGGCGATTCAAACCGCCTCAATGCCAGGTTGTGGGTTTCGGGTATGGGCGGTTTGACCGAAAGCACCGGCATCAGCGTTACACCCACCTCCGCGGCGACCATCTGTCTCAAGGTTTCCATGCTGGTGGCGTGGAAGTCTACCCGTTCATGCGCGCCGGCCAGCGCGCAGACCTCCAGAGCCTGGGCTCGCAGGCAGTGGCCATCCTCCAGGAGAAGCAGTTCCTGACCGTCGAGATCGCACATGGACACGTTTTCCGACTCGCTGAGCGGGTGTGAGGCGGGTGTGGCGAGCATGAAAGGTTCTTCGAACAGGATTTCCACCTCGAACCCCTCGTCTTCCACCGGCAGCGCCAGCAGAGCCGCGTCCAGGCCGCCGTTGTCCAGCAGCCGCAACAGTTTGGACGTTTTTTCCTCGGCCAGTTGGAGTTTTAACTCCGGAAAGCGGTCGCGGATCAGGGGCATGATGTGCGGGAGCAGGTAGGGGGCCAGGGTGGGGAACAGGCCAAGCCTGAGTAGCCCGGTTTCCGGGTCACGGCTGCGTCGGGCTGTCATCTTGATCTGCTCGATGTCCCGCAGTACGTGCCGGGCACGCTGCGCGATCTCCTCACCCACCGGGGTGAGCTGCACTTTCCGCGGAATACGCTCGACCAGGGCCACGCCCAGTTCTTCTTCCAGTTTCATGATCTGGGTGCTGAGCGTAGGCTGGCTCACGAAGCAGGCCTCCGCCGCCTTGCTGAAGTGACGGAGTTCGGCCAGCTTGACCAGGTATTGCAGGGCTCTCAGGTTCATTGATTTGATTTAGTAATTAAAACCAATATTGTAATTTTATTTCTCTATTTTTAAAAGACTAAGGTGGGCTGGCCTGCTGCTTGAAGCCGCCCCATGCCTCCGGTACGGTCGGTGGATGAATGCTCGCCCCCTGCTGCTGACCCTCTTGCTGGCCGGAATGCCGCTAACGGCCACCGCGGAGCCGATGTCGGAGGACCATTTGCGGGAAATGCGCGCAGGAACGGTGGTTCATGAGTTCATACAGCAGGAAGAGGCGGGTGGCGCCGTTCGCGCCATGTTCATGTTTCACGAACGCCCGGCGGCCATCTGGGAGGTGCTGCGGGCTTTTGAGCGCACCTTTGAATTCGTCCCGGGCATGCGTCTGAGCGAGGAAATCGAGCGCAGCGAGACCCGCGCGCGGGTGCGTCAAAGCGTCAAGCAGCACTGGTTGCTTCCGCGCCTGGATTACGTGGCGGAGTTCCAGTACACCCCTTTCACGACCATTGAATACGAGCAGGTGGAAGGTGATCTTCGGTTGCTTGAGGGCCGATGGCAATTTGACTGGCGCCCGGAAGAGCAAATCACCCTGGTGACGCATGAAATGCGGGTGCGTGCGAAGTTTCCGGTGCCCCGCTGGCTGCTCCGTCGCAGCCTGGCACGGGATGTCACAGATTTGCTGCACTGCCTGCGGGCCAAGGCGGGCGGTTCAGGCAGCACGGAGCAGGAACGGTACGACCTGGGTTACTGTCCCGACCTGTAGCTGTCTCTCCCCCGCCGGCATCGGAATCCATGCCATGGCTGCGGGCTAGTTCAGGTAATAGCCGAAGTCCATCTCCAGCAGCACGGCCACGCCCCACGAAGCCTGGCGTTTTTCATCGGCCCGGTAGCGCGGCCAGGTCAGGGTGGGGCCGGCATTGAGAAACAACCATTCGCGGTTGAGCTGGCGCCGCCAGCTGAGTTCAAAACCGTATTCCGTCAGATTGACCTCGCCCTCGGTCCGTCCGCGGGCGAAACTCCGCAGCGAAATACCGCGCTGGGGCGCGAGGCGGTGGTACCAGGTATGCGCCGCCCACCAGTCAACGCCCTCCGTGTAGTCGGCGAGCGTGCCGATGACTTCGAAGCGCAGTATGTCGTTTTCACTGAGTTCCCGCGCCGTGTCGATGCTCGTGGTGGTTCCGTAACCCTTGTGGTAACGGGCAAAGACCGTCTGCCGAAACCGCAGGTCATGGTTGGTGGCCAGCCGCCAGTCTCGCTGGTAGGTCGCCCGAACGTAGGGCTCGGGCGGAAAACGCAGCCGAATGCCAACCCCAAAGTCCCAGCCGGGCTCGCCGGGTTTCCTGCTCTTGTAGCCCAGCCCGAACAACCATTCAGGCTGTTCCGAATCATTGATGCCGCGGCGGAACGCGCTGTCCTGGGTGGTCTCGGTGTTGCGGATGAAATCCTCCTCGTCGACGCGGCCGATGAACGCGTTCCACTGCGAACTGACGTTCGGCAGGTCGGTTCTGAGCCGAAACCGCAGGCTGGGGTGCAAGCCGTCATACTGGTTCCACGCGGTGCCCAGGGAAACGCGCCCGTACATTTCTTCCTCGCGAAAGTCGTGGTCATCCCCGAACAGGCTGTCGAACCATCGAACGGCGCGGCAGGAATATTCGAAGGTGCCGCTTTGCACCACTTCCATCATTGACCGGTCGGTCGGCTGCTGATCGCATTTGTCCTCAGCGGCGTCCTCCGGCCGCTCGGGCTGATTGGCTTCGCCGGGCGGTGTTTGCGGTAATTCCTGAGCCTGTATGTCATCCATAGGCTCGTCGGCGCCGGCGAAGGCCATGCCGGAACCGGTGGCGATCGCCAGGATGATGATCGAATTCAAGACCCGTTTGTTCACGATTCCCTGTGCGATGGGCGGTGCCCTAGTATTTCAGATTTCCCGCGACTTCTCCAAGCCGCAGGGCATCCAGCCTCATCTGGCCGGCAGATTGCCGTAAAATAGCCACTTTCTACGCGCGAACGAACCTTTCCATGAGCCAGCAAACTTTTCTCACCGGCATCACCACCACCGGTACGCCGCACCTTGGCAATTACGTGGGGGCGATCAAGCCTGCTATCGTCGCAAGCCGCTCGGAGGGCGTGGCATCCTACTACTTTCTTGCCGATTACCACGCGTTGATCAAGTGCCATGATCCGGAGGTGGTCAATCGTTCCACCCTGGAGATTGCCGCGACCTGGCTGGCGCTGGGGCTGGATACCGACCATGCCGTTTTCTACCGGCAGTCCGATATCCCGGAAATCTCGGAGCTGACATGGCTGCTGACCTGCCAGACCGCCAAGGGGCTGATGAACAGGGCGCATGCCTACAAAGCGGCCGTGCAGGAGAATATCGATGCGGGCGAGGACCCTGATTTCAGCATCACCATGGGCCTGTTCAGCTACCCGGTGCTGATGGCGGCCGACATCCTGATGTTCAACGCGTCGCACGTACCCGTGGGACGTGACCAGGTTCAGCACCTGGAAATGGCCCGGGATATCGCGCAGCGTTTCAATCATCATTTCGGAGAAACCTTCGTGATACCCGCGGCGGTGATCGATGACGATGTGGCGGTGCTGCCCGGGCACGACGGCAGGAAAATGTCCAAGAGTTACTCGAATTTCATTCCGCTGTGGCTGCCCGAAAAGCGTCTGCGAAAGTCCATTATGAAGATCGTCACCAACTCACTGGAGCCGGGCGAACCCAAAGAGGTGGAGGGCTCTGCCCTGTTTGCCATCTACTCCGCTTTTGCCAGCCCCGATCAACGCAGCGCCATGCGCGAAGCATTCGCGCAGGGTATTGCCTGGGGTGAGGCCAAACAGCAGACCTTCGAGCTCATCAACGGCGAATTGGCCGAGGCGCGTGCTCGTTACGAGGAACTGGTTGCGCATCCGGCCAGGATCGAGGAAGTGCTCCAGGAAGGGGCTGTGCGGGCAAGGGCCTTTGCCACGCCCTTCATGGCGCGGATACGCAAGGCGGTTGGCATCCGGTCACTGGGCTAGCGCGTGTACCTTTTTACCCCGCCCGAGCCTCCCAGCGTGGGTATCGCCGGGCTGGACCAGAGGTTTCCAATACACCGAATCTACTGCGTCGGGCGCAACTTCGCCGCGCACGCGCGCGAGATGGGCGGGCAGCCTGATCGGGCGCCGCCGTTCTTCTTTGCCAAGCCGGCCGATGCCGTGATCCAGGCCGACCGGGTTCCCTATCCGCACAGGACATCCGAATTACACCACGAGGTTGAGCTGGTGGTGGCGCTGAATTCAGGTGGACGAGGCCTGACCGCAGGCGATGCGACGGCCTGCATTTATGGCCACGCCATCGGGGTGGACCTGACCCGGCGCGATTTGCAGTCGGAGGCGAAAGCAGCGGGCCGCCCGTGGGAGACGGCCAAAGCCTTTGATGCTTCCGCCCCGATTTCCGACATCGTACCGGTGGCTGGCACGGGGCATCCGAGGCAGGGTGCCATCCGGCTGAAGGTCAATGGCGAACTCCGCCAAAGCGGCCGGCTGGAGGATATGATCTGGCCGGTTCCGGAGATGCTTGCCGAACTGTCCTCGTACTTTGAGTTGCAGGCCGGTGACCTGGTCTTTACCGGAACGCCGGCCGGGGTCGGACGCTTGCTGCCCGGAGATCGGGTGCAAGCCACGATTGATGGCCTGGGAAGCCTCGAATTCGAGATGGATGGATGACATGAGTGAATCAAGCAACCCGAACGCGGCAGCGGGCGCGCCCTGCGTCATCGCCGCCTTTTATCAGTTCGCTCAGCTCGATGACTTTACAGAGATGCGTGAAGCCCTGCTCAAACGATGTGAGGGCCTGGGCCTGTTGGGCTCCATTTTGCTGGCGCGTGAAGGTATCAACGGAACGGTCGCGGGCCCCGGTCCGGCGATTGACGGTTTGCTGGAGTATCTGCGCGCCGACCCGCGCCTCGCCCAATTGCAGGACAAGCGGTCACAGGCCTCTGAAGCGCCTTTCTACCGCATGAAGGTGCGTCTGAAGAGAGAGATCGTCAGCCTTGGGGTGCCAGGTATCGACCCCCTGGCCGAGGTGGGAGAGTACATAGAACCTGAAGATTGGAATGCGCTGGTTTCCGGCCCCGGTGTCCGGTTGATCGACACACGCAATGACTACGAGTATCACCTGGGCAGTTTTGAGGGCGCGGAAGACCCGGGTACGCGTTCTTTCCGAGAGTTTCCGGAGTGGGTCCGACAGAACCTGGACCCGGACAGAGACGAGCATGTGGCGATGTTCTGCACGGGCGGTATCCGGTGCGAAAAGGCAACGGCGTTGCTCAAGCAGCAGGGCTTCAAGCACGTTTATCATTTGCGGGGCGGCATTCTCAACTATCTGCAAAAAATCGACTCCGAACACAGCCTGTGGCGCGGTGACTGTTTTGTTTTCGACAATCGCGTCACCGTGGACCACCAACTCGAGCCCGGAGACTTCGAAGTCTGCCCGGCGTGTCGCATGCCGCTGACGCCTGAAGATCGTGACTCACCCCTGTTTGAGCAGCACGTTTCCTGCCCCCGCTGTTTCGATCGCCTGACGCCTGAAAAACGTGAAGGCCTGCTGGAACGCGCGCGCCAGATCGCGCTGGCGGAGGGCAGGGGGCAGCGGCATCTTGGCAGCCGTGCGGAGACGCCGCTAACATTAAGCGAAGACGATACGGAACTCGAATCATGATCTATCTGTCGAGCACGCAGGCAGCAAACGCGGCCAAGGCACCGGAAGAAGCATCCAGACCCGCGCAGTCGGTCCTGCTATCGGGACCTGATGTCGAAGTGTGGCTGCCGGGATGGCTGAAGCCCTATTGGGATTTCCTGGCCACCTATCCGGTGGTGCTGCTGCCGGTGTTGGTGCTGCTGGCCTATGGCGTTGGGCGGGCGATCCAGGCGTTCTTCTCGCGCTTTGTCCACAAGCTGACCCGCCGGACACCCAGCGAATTCGACGATCAGCTGGTCGGGGAGCTGAACCACCCGATCATGCCCACGACGATCATCCTGGCACTGCTCATCGGCATCAATTACCTGACCCTGCCGGAGTTTTTGCAGAATCTGACCATCAGGCTGCTGTACATGATTCTCCTGGTCATATGGACCGGGGCTGCCATGAAAGTGGCGCACATCATCCTGGAAATGCTGTCGGGCAACCGGTCGCGATTCCGTATCGTTCAGCAGCGCACCATTCCGGCCTTCGACATGGCGCTGAAAATCGTTGTGGTGGGCGCCTCGGCCTACCTGTTCATGCTGATCTGGGGCATCGACCCGACGGCATGGCTGGCATCGGCGGGTGTGATCGGTATCGCGGTCGGCTTCGCGGCCCGGGATACGCTGGCGAATTTCTTTTCCGGCATATTCATCATCGCAGACGCCCCCTACAAGATTGGCGATTACATTGTTCTCGATACGGGTGGGCGCGGCATGGTCAAGCAGCTTGGCATGCGCTCCACGCGGCTGCTGACGCGGGACGATATCGAGATCACCGTTCCTAACGCGGTGATGGGCAATGCCAAGATCATCAACGAAAGCGGCGGCCCCTGGGAAAAGGAACGCATTCGCCTGCCGATCGGCGTGGCCTATGGCAGTGATGTCGATGAAGTGGAAGCTTTGCTGGTGCGCATCGCCGGCGAGCACGCTGAAGTTATCCAGCAGCCGGCCCCCAGGGCGCGGATGCGCGCTTTCGGGCCCAGTTCACTGGATTTCGAGCTGCTGGCATGGATCGACCATCCCGAGCTCAGGGGACGGATTCTGCACGAACTCAACAAGGCCGTTTACAAGGGCCTGAACGAGGCTGGGGTGCAGATACCGTTCCCGCAATCGGATGTTTACATCCGGTCCATGCCGGGCAAGGACTGATCTGAAGCGAGATCAGCCGCGCAGGCGCCGAACAATTTCATTCACCGCGTCATCGAGCGCGATGTCTTCGTTTTCCGATGAGCTGCGCTCGCGAAACTCCAGCATCCCCGCATCGAGGCCGCGATCGCCCACGACCAGGCGGCAGGGAATTCCGATCAGCTCCATATCGTTGAACATGACGCCGGGCCGCAGTGACCGGTCGTCGTAGAGCACGTCAATCCCGGCCGCGCGAAGCTCGTCATACAGCCGGTCGGATGCCTCGCGCACCCGGTGCGACTTTTTCGCGTTCATGGGCAGCAGCGCCAGTTCAAAGGGCGCGAGGGGGCGCGGCCAGCAGATGCCATTGTCATCATGGTTTTGCTCGATGGCCGCCGCGACGATGCGGGAAACGCCGATGCCGTAGCAGCCCATGGGCATGACGTGTGATTTCCCGTCTTCACCCAGCACAACGGCATTCATGGACGCTGAGTACTTGGTGCCCAGTTGAAAAATATGTCCCACCTCGATGCCGCGCGCGAGTTGCAATTGCCCCCGGCCGTCCGGGCTTGGATCGCCTTCCTCGGCATTGCGGAGATCAGCCAGCCTGGGCAGCGGCAAGTCGCGGCCCCAGTTGATGCCGAACAGGTGTTTGCCATCGTCATTGGCGCCGGCCGCGAAATCAGAGGACACGGCCAGGGACTGATCAGCGATGCACGGCAGGTCCAGGCCGACCGGGCCCAATGACCCGGGACCGGCCCCAACGGCCGCGCGAATCTCTTCCTCGCTTGCGAAAACGAGCGGGTTGGCCACCAGGTCCTGGTTTTCGGCCTTGATTTCGTTCAGGGTGTGGTCACCTCGAACCAGCAAGGCCACGTAGGCCGCGTCCGTCTCCTCGGAGGCATGCACCACCAGGGTTTTGATGGTCCGCTCGACCGGGATATCGAATCGCCTGACCAGATCATCGATGGTGTGAAGCCCTGGCGTATCGACGGTTCGCAAAGCCTCGGATGGCTCAGCGGCCTGGCCTTCAGGGGCAGCCACCGCGGCCATTTCGAGATTGGACGCAAAGTCCGAATCGCTGGAAAACGCGATGACGTCTTCGCCGGAATCGGCCAGCACGTGAAACTCGTGTGACTGGCTGCCGCCAATAGCGCCCGAGTGTGCCGTGACCGACCGGAACCGCAGTCCGCTGCGTTCGAATATCCGGCTGTAGACGTCATACATCTCCCAATAAGTCTCGTCCAGGCTGGCCTCGTCGATGTGAAAGGAGTACGCGTCTTTCATGAGAAATTCCCGCGCGCGCATCACCCCGAAACGCGGGCGTATTTCATCGCGGAATTTCGTTTGGATCTGGTAGAAGGTGACGGGCAGCTGTTTGTAGCTGCGCAGTTCGTTGCGCACGAAATCGGTCACCACCTCTTCGTGGGTCGGGCCAAAGCAGTAGTCCCGCTGGGCGCGGTCTCGGATCTTGAGCAACTGTCCGCCGAATTCTTCCCAGCGCCCTGTTTCTTCCCACAGTTCCGCCGGCTGCACGGCAGGCATGAGCATCTCCAGGTACCCGGCCCGGTCCATTTCTTCCCGCACAATGTTTTCGACCTTGCGCAGAACGCGCAGCCCGAGGGGCGTCCACGTGTAAATGCCGGAGGTCAGCTTGCGAATCATGCCCGCGCGGATCATCAGCTGATGGCTGACGATCTCGGCGTCCGCGGGCGTTTCACGGGTGGTGAACAGGTGAAAATGACTGGCTTTCATGGCTTATGGCCTTCAAGGGAATACTGGGTGATCAAACCCCGCATTTTAACGCCGCGGACGGCGGCATGACATAGCTTGGGCGGTATTCAGCGACAGTTTTCGGACAGGTACTGCCTGGCTTCCTCAAGCCCGGCGACGCGATCTGCGTCAGACATGCGCACCGGGTTGCCGTCTTCATCATTGATGATGACGCGCGGGCTGGGTTCCAATGCATCCCTTTGCCGGCGCATGGCGGCACATTGGGCTTCCCGCTCTGCGTTTTCCTCCATGGCGTCCGCGCGCCGCTGAGCGCGCTCCTGTCTGCGCTGCTCGGCGTACGAGAGTTCCGGTTCCTCGCCCTCCGCGCCCGCCTCAGATGCGGGTGGGTTGATCTCTGAGGCGGATACACCCAGCCCGCCCGAAGCGTTGGCGGTGCTCACCAGGGTTGCGTCAACTCCGTCCGGCGCTCTGCTGCCGAAATGCACCACGCCATCGGCATCGGTCCAGCGATACACTGCCTGCGCGCCGGCTGCTGACATGCCTGCCATGCAGAGCGCGATGGAAAATAGTAGGGCCTTTCGCGTGTTCAAGCCTGCTTCCTTTCTGTTGCGATGAACCCCATTGTTATAGCACAAACCTGCCGTAAGCCGCAGCGAGATGCGGTTTCTGCGTGGTATGATTCGAGTCCTGAGAAGAGGTGCGGAAATATGGCCCAGGCCGAGAACAAAAGACACCGGGGTGTGTTTCTGCTGCCCAATCTGCTGACCACCGGCGCCCTGTTTGCGGGGTTCTATTCCATCGTCGCGGGCATCAACGGACAGTTCGCAGCGGCCGCCGTGGCCGTGGTGGTGGCCGGAGTGCTCGATGGGCTCGACGGACGGGTCGCACGCCTGACCAACACGCAGTCCGATTTCGGTATCCAGTACGACAGCCTGTCGGACCTGGTCTCATTCGGCCTGGCCCCTGCCTTGCTGTCATTCAACTGGTCGTTACGCAGCCTCGGCGAGGTTGCGCCCCTGGTCGGCAAGCTGGGCTGGCTCGTGGCCTTTTTGTACGTGGCCTGCGCGGCATTGCGCCTGGCCCGTTTCAACACCCAGGCGGGCGTCGAGGACAAAGGCCATTTTCAGGGCCTGGCCAGCCCCGCGGCCGCGGGCACCCTGGTCACGACCATCTGGTTTTTCGTTGACCAGGGCATCGACGGCGCCACGGTCCGGTGGCTGATACTGTTCGAGACACTGGCGCTGGGGCTGTTGATGTTCTCCCGCGTGCGCTACTTCAGTTTCAAAAAGTGGCCGAAGGGCGATCGGGTACCGACCACCTGGATATTCCTGGCCGTTGTGATATTCGTCCTGCTGGCGGTCGACCCCCCCGCCATGATGATGCTGATCGGCATCGTTTATGTGGTGTCCGGTTTGATCATCACCGTGATGGGCCGGCACAACTGGAAATTGCGGCGCGCCCGGCGACTGGCCTCGCGGCGTGCCAAAAAACGTCGTTCGGCTGATGTCGAAACATCCCCGGCGGACGAATGATGGATCAACAGCGGCTGGCCTACCTGAAGGCAATGGAGATTCCCGTATGGGAACTCAGGGGCGCGGCGCCTGATACCCCGCGGCCATCGCAGCCCGCGGGAAGTCCTCAGCCGCGGGAACAATCACCCCCGCAGGCTCGCCCTCAGCCGCAGGCTCAGCCCCAACCGGAGCCGCGGTCGCACGCGGGGCGTTTGCACATCGGCCCGGGGGATGGCGGCACCTTGATGGTGTGTGCCGGGCAAGGCGCTTCCACCAGTCCGCTGGCCTGCGATATCGCCAGGGCCGTGCAGGACGTGCCGGTTTGGGCCTGGCCCCGGGACGATAACGATGGCCCGACAGCGGCTGAGGCGGTTGGGGAATCATTGTTCACCTGCCTGGTGGTCTTCGGCCATGCACTGGCCGAGCGCCTGTTCGGGGCCGAGCCGCCCGGACACATTGGCTCCGCGCGCGTGTGCGTGGTCGATGACCTCGATACCCTGCGCCGCAGCGGTGACGCTCGTCGCCAGTTGTGGGCCCGTTTGTGTGCAGGGGGCGTTGTCACCCCCCGGTGAGGTCTGCCGCTTCAAAATCGCTGCCCGTCATCAGGCCGCTGACCGCTGCAGATCTTGGGCAGGTCATTTCCATCGAACGCGCCAGTTACCCATTTCCCTGGACGAAGGGGATTTTCGAGGACTGCCTGAAAGTGGGCTATTCCTGTTTCGGCGGCATGATCGATGGACAGCTGGTTGCCTACGAGGTGCATAACCGGGGCGCGGACGAGGCGCATCTGCTCAACCTCTGCGTGCATCCTGAGTTTCGAAGCCTGGGACTGGGCCGGTTGCTGCTGCAGCATGCCATTGACCACGCACGGGCCATGGGCTGCATGGTGATGTTCCTGGAAGTCAGGCCGAGCAACGCGGCCGCCATCCAGCTTTACCGTGAGGCCGGTTTTGATGTCGTGGGCAGGCGACCGTCCTACTACCCTGCCGAGCAGGGCAGGGAAGACGCGGTCGTGATGCGGCTGGCGCTTCTGCCCGCCGCGTTCGTCAGTTGAACGGCGCCGGCTCAGCCCTGGCCGAGCTGCTCCAGCTGAACCATCTGTTCCCGCAGGCGCTGGACATTGGCCTCGTGCGTTTCAAGCCGTTCTTTTTCCCTGGCCACCACTGACTCGGGCGCATTGTCGATGAATCGCCGGTTGCCCATCTTGGCCTGCGATTGCTTGAGTAATTGCTGCTCGCGCGCGAGTTGCCGGTTGATGCGGGCCAATTCAGCCTCGACATCCACCAGTCCTTCCAGCGGAATCAGTACTTTCAAATCGCCGACCAGCGCAACCGCGCATTGGGAGCTGTCGTCCTCGTCATTCAACCAGTGGAATGAGCGTGCACGGGCGAGACTGCCCAACACGGGCTCGAAGCGCTCGAAACTGGCGCGGTCAGCGTCACCGCCCCCCTGGAAATTGACCGTTAACTCCAGCGAAGGCGCCAAGTCCAGGTCAGAGCGAATTCTTCGGATACCCAGCAAAACCGCTTTCAACCAGCCGATGGCGCTCTCGGCCTCGGTATCTCGCTGACCTGCCTCGGGGTAAGGCTGCTTCATCACGCTGTCCCCGGCGATGGCCAGTGGCGTTTTGAGGCGCTGCCAGATTTCCTCGGTGATGAACGGCATGAACGGATGCAGGGCGCGCAGCGTGACTTCCAGTACGCTCAGCAGTGTATGACGGGTCGCGTTTTGCGCGGCCTCGGTCCCTTCCTGCAGGGCGGGCTTGGAGAGTTCGAGATACCAGTCACAGTATTCGTTCCAGATGAACTCATAGAGCGATTGCGCGGCCAGATCCATGCGATAGCTGTCGATATGCTGCCTGACATCGCGAACCATCATCTGGCAGCGGGAGAGAATCCAGCGATCCGTCACGCCCAGTGATTCCGGCGCCGAGATCCGGTGGCCGTCGGTTTGCATCAGTACGAAGCGCGCCGCGTTCCACAGTTTGTTGCAGAAGTTCCGGTTGCCTTCGATGCGCCCGAGCTCGAAGCTCATGTCACGCCCGGTCGTCGCGAGCGCGGCGAAGGTGAAACGGAGCGCGTCGCAGCCGTAGGCCGGGATGCCATTGGGGAAGTCCTTGCGGGTCGCTTTCTCGATCGCCGGCGCCATCCTGGGCTGCATGAGGCCGGTGGTTCTCTTTGCGACCAGGGTTTCGACATCGACGCCGTCGATGAAATCCAGCGGGTCAAGCACATTACCCTTGGACTTCGACATCTTTTGACCGTGTCCGTCACGGATGAGGCCATGGATGTAAATTTCCCGGAACGGGACATCGTCCATGAACCTCAGGCCCATCATGATCATTCGGGCAACCCAGAAAAAGATGATGTCGAAGCCGGTGACCAGCACGCTGCTCGGATAGAACCTGGCCAGGCGTTCCGTGCGCTCGGGCCATCCCAGCGTGGTGAAGGGCCACAGCGCGGAAGAGAACCAGGTGTCCAGCACATCCTCGTCCTGGGTCAGCGGAACCTCCGGCCCCAGCCCGGATCGCGCTCGGGCATCTGCCTCATCCAGTCCGACATGGATGCCGCCGTCGGCGTCGTACCATGCCGGTATCCGGTGACCCCACCAGAGTTGCCGTGAAATGCACCAGTCTTCAATCCTGTGCATCCAGTCGAAGTAGGTTCGGTTCCAGTTCTCCGGCACGAAACGGATGCGGCCGGTTTCGACGGCCTCGATGGCCGGTTTGGCCAATGGGTCGATCTTTACATACCACTGATCGGTCAGGTACGGCTCGACCACCGCGTGCGAGCGGTCTCCTCTGGGGACGGCCATGCGATGGTTCTCAATGCCCTCCAGCAGACCGCCGGCTTCCAGGTCATTCACAATCCGCTCGCGGGCCTCGAACCGATCCAGGCCGCGATAGGCCTCGGGCGCTTGCTCATTCAGGCTCGCGTCTTCATTCAGCACATTGATCAGCGGCAGGTCGTGCCGCTTGCCGATCTCGTAATCGTTGAAGTCGTGCGCCGGCGTGATCTTGACGCAACCGGTTCCGAATTCCTGGTCGACGTAGTCATCTGCGATGACCGGGATGGTGCGGCCGGTCAGCGGCAATTCCAGTTCGAGACCGACCAGGTCCGAGTAACGCTCGTCGCCCGGATTGACCGCGACCGCGGTATCGCCCAGCAGTGTTTCCGGACGCGTGGTAGCGACCACCACGTAACCTTTGCCGTCGGTGCGCGGATAACGGATATGCCAGAGCTTTCCGTTTTCTTCTTCCGACATGACTTCGAGGTCGGACAGGGCGGTGTGCAGCACGGGGTCCCAGTTGACCAGGCGTTTGCCGCGGTAGATCAGCTGGTCGTCGTAGAGGTCGACAAACACTTTTCGCACCGCTTCTGACAGGCTCTCATCCATGGTGAAGCAGTCGTGCTCCCAATCCACGGAGACGCCCAGCCGGCGCATCTGGTTCTGGATCTGCCCGCCAGACTGGTCTTTCCAGTCCCACACGGCTTCGACGAATTTTTCCCGGCCGAGATCGTGCCGGGAAACGCCTTGTTCACCCAATTGCCGTTCCACGACCATCTGGGTCGCGATACCGGCGTGATCCATGCCCGGCTGCCACAAAGCGGCATGGCCGCTCATGCGGTGGTAGCGCGTCAGGATGTCCATGATCGTATCCTGGAACGCGTGGCCCATGTGCAGGCTGCCCGTGACATTGGGCGGCGGCAGCATGATACAAAACGGGTCGCCATCGGCGGCGGGTGTGAACGCGCCCGATGCCTCCCAGGTCTCGTACCAGCGTTTTTCTATCTCTGCGGGTGAGTAACTTTTATCCATTATCCTGAGATATCGTGTGTCTTCGGGTCCAGGCCCTGGCTGCGGTAGTAGCGGAATTTGTCCCGTGAAGCCTCACGGTCTTCCGGTTGATGGGGCACGATCTCCAGCAAACGCTCAAAGCGCTGTGGCTCGGTGACGGGCGCCCGGCTGATGTTGATCAGCACGCTGCCACGTTCCAGGCCCTCGGCGGTGGTGATCGTGACGGGCGCGGCGGCCGCCTCGGGCGCGCCCGCCAGGGCGTGCGGCACGAAGCGCTCTTCCGGGCTGCGCCATAAGAGGTCGTCGAATGCCTGCGCCTGCTCCTTATCGGCGGCCAGCACCTGTGCGGCATGGCCTCTTTCCCAGGCCATCAGCGCGAGCCGGCAAGCCAGTCGATGGCCGTCCAGGCTGGGCGTCTGGAGAATATAAAAATCAACCTGGCAAGCGGCCATTGGCCTTCCTCATGACTGGTTGATCAGGTACTGGGTCAGCAAGCCGACGGGCCGACCGGTGGCGCCTTCCGCCTCGCCCCATTTCCAGGCGGACCCGGCGATATCGATGTGCGCCCAGCGCTGTTTTTTGGCGAAGCGCGACAGGAAGCAGCCCGCCGTGATCGCTCCGGCCGGCATACCCCCGACATTTTTCATGTCGGCGAACGGCGTCTTCAGCTGCTGCTGGTAGTCCTCCCATACGGGCAGACGCCACGCGCGATCGACCGACACCCTGCCTGCGCCAATCAGTTCCTCCGCCAGGTCGTCATGCGGGCTCATCAGCCCCGAGGCATGATGGCCCAGCGCGACCACGCAGGCGCCCGTCAGCGTGGCCACGTCGATGGTCGCACGCGGGTTGAATCGCTCACAGTAAGTGAGCGCGTCACAGAGTACGAGGCGGCCCTCGGCATCGGTATTGAGGATTTCGATGGTTTTTCCGGACATGCTGGTCAACACGTCGCCCGGGCGGTAGGCGCGCCCGTCCGGCATGTTTTCGGCCGCGGCAACGATGGTGATCAGATTGATCGGCAGGTTCAGCAGCACGCAGGCCTCGAAGGCGCCGAGCACGGTGGCGGCGCCACACATGTCGAACTTCATCTGATCCATGTTGGCGCCGGGCTTGAGTGAAATACCGCCGCTGTCGAAGGTGATGCCCTTGCCAACCAATGCCACCGGCTGCTCCTCATCCCCGGCGCCGTTGTACTTCAGTACGATCAGCCGCGGCCCGTTCTCACTGCCCTGGCCCACAGCCAGCAGCGCGTCCATGCCCAGCGCCGCCATATCCTTTTTCTTCAGGATGTCCACATCGACGCGTTCGTGCGCCTCGGCGATGGATTTCGCCTGTTGAGCCAGGTAGGCCGGATTGCAGATATTGGGCGGTAAATTACCCAGCTCGCGGGCCCGGCGGTAGCCGGCGGCGATGGCCTCGGCCTGCCGAATGGCGTCCTCCAGGTCGGCGTCGCCCTGGAAGCTGACGGACTTCAGCGGATGGGGCGAGTCGTCCTTGCGTGGCTTGGTGGTGGTGTACACGTAATTGGCCCGATCGAAAGCGATGCCGGCATGACGCAGTCGCCACGCGAGATCGAGGTCCTCGCACTCAGCTTCATGCAGGCAGATATGCGCTTCGGTCACGGAGTGCTCGCGCAGAAAGGCGCCCGCGCTCATGCAGGCCATGTCGAACCTGACCCGGTCAAACCGGTCGGCCTCACCCAGCCCGGTCACCAGGATGCGGTCGGCTTTGACGCCGGGCAGGCCGTGCAACAGGGTGGTGCGGCCCCGGAATGCATCGATGTCACCGGATTCGATCATCGCGCTGATTGCGCCGCTGCTGGCCTTATCGAGATCTGCAGCCGCCCCGGTCAGGGGCTCGTCTTCGAAGACGCCAACCACGATGCAGGCGGATTCCACCGCGTGTGGGGTTTTGTTGTTCAGTGTGAGTTTCATGGGCTCAAAATCCTTTTCATCCCCGTGACCTGTGCCATCGGTCGGCCGGACGCGTTGGGTGCTGTTAAAATGCGGAACAGCCCGCCATTCTACAAGGGTTGGAGGAAGCTGAGAATGCACAGAGTGAAATCGGCCCCGGGGGATCGCGAGTGACGATTCTCCAGCGTTACATACTGCGCGAGTGGGCCTTGACGCTGCTGGCTGTCAGTTTCATCCTCATCATCGTGCTGCTGGCGCTGTTCCTTGGCGATATGCTTGACGACATCGCCGACGGGCGCATGCCGGCCGGGCTGGTGGGTACGCAGTTTGTGCTGTACCTGCCCCGGGCGGTCGGGCATGTGCTGCCGCTGGCCGGTTTTGTGGCCATTATGTGGGGGCTGGGGCGGCTCTACCGGGATCAGGAAATGTCGGTCATGCGTTCCAGTGGTTTCAGCTGGCAAAATCTTCTCCGGCCCCTGCTCAACCTGACCCTTCCCATTGCCATGATGTTGCTGCTGATCGACCTGGCTCTGGCGCCGATGGCGACCAATCTGGCGGAACGAAAGCTCGATGAAGCGGTTCGCAACGCCGCCGTCTGGGGGCTGCAACCCGGCCAGTTCCACGTGATGCGCAGCGGGGAACTGGTCATCTACGTGGAATCCATGGGTGAGGACGGTCAGTCCCTGGACAATATTTTTGTGCACCTGATCGATGACGATCGCGAGCAGGTATGGGTGGGGCGCTCAGGCAGCTACTGGCTGGACCCTGAAAGCCGGGACCGCTACCTGACACTGATAGATGGCGAGGTGGTGGAGCGCTTTGACGACGGCCTGGACCTGCGCAGGCTGAAGTTCGCACGCAATGACCTGCGCCTGCCTGAGCCGGAAAAGCGACAGAGGAAAAAGGAGCTGGAGTCAAAAAGCAGCGCGGAGCTGGTGACCCACTGGGATCGGGCGGCCCTGGCGGAACTACAGTGGCGGTTCACGCCGGCCACTGCCGTCATCGTTCTCGCCTTCCTGGCCATCCCACTATCGCATTCCAACCCGCGTGAGGGGCGCAGTGGCAGGGTCATACTCGGTATCCTCATTTATGCCCTTTACAGCAACGTGCTGGTTCTTTGGCGCAGTTGGATTGCGGATGGGACCATGCCGCCCTGGCTGGGCCTGTGGTGGGTTCATGGAGCCGTGCTGCTGGCCGGCTATCTCTGGCTGAGGCGCCAGGGCAGAATGCCGAGGAGTGGCTAGCACATGATCAAACGTGTCGACCGTTACGTGGGTAAAGCGGCGCTGTTGGGCATTCTGACCGTCTGGAGCATCGTGCTGCTGCTGGCGGTCATGTTCAATGTGCTCGGGGAACTGCGCTCCACGACCGAGACCTACACCGCGCTGGATGCGATGCATTTCGTCTTTCTGATCACGCCGCGCACCGCCTACCAGATTTTTCCCGTCTGCGCGCTGATGGGGGCCATGGTCGGCGTCGGCGGCCTGGCAGCGGCCAATGAGCTGGTAGCGTTCAGAACTTCGGGCGTGTCCCGCCTGCGCCTGGCGGGCGCGGCGCTTGCAGGCACGTTGCTGATCACCCTGCCCGTGATGGCCATGGCGGAATGGGTCGCGCCGGCATCCGAACAGCAGGCCAGGGTGTTCCGGCTGGGCAAGATGATCGGGCAATACATCATCGGCGGCCCGCGCGGGCTGTGGCTGCGAGATGGTGACCGAATGGTGAATATCCGCCAGCCGATCGTGGCGCTGGAGGAGGGTCGCCAGACGGTTCAGTTCGGCGACATCCTCATGTATGACTTCGACGAGGGTGGATCGCTGCGCTCCGTATCGCGCGCCGAGCGAGCCCTGCACGATGGTGACCGTTGGGAGTGGCTGGACATCCGGACGCTCAGCCTGAGCAACGATGAGATCAGGCAGGAAACAGCAGACCGTGGCCTCTGGCAAACACATCTGCAGCCGGAACTGGTCGACAATGCCGTCAACCGGCCTCAGCACATGTCCATTGGGATGCTCTGGGGGCAAATGCAGTACATGAGCGCCAACGGGCTGGACAACCGCATTTATCGATCCAACCTCTACTCGCGCGCGCTTTTCCCGGGCACGGTGCTGGCCCTGGTGCTGGCGGGCATGCCGTTCGTTTTTGCCTCCGGGCGCAATCAAAAACTGGGCGTTCGCCTGTTTTTTGGAATGACCCTGGGCGTGGTCTTCACCATCGTCAACCGGATGATGCAGAACCTTGGCGAGGCCTATGGCGTCACCGAGGTGCTGACCGTCATCGGTCCCTCAGTCGCGTTGGCCATCGCCGCCATGCTGGTTTTACGGCGTTCGGCCTGACCGGCGTTTCTCCACGATCAGCTCACTTCCCGAGGCGAGATCGTGCCAGCAGCGCCGCCTGGCGTCGAACAGCGCCCAGAAAAAACCACCCCCCAGCGCAAGACCGGACAGCATGGCGACGCCAAACCGCAGGACGCATGCTGCCGCGCCCGGATGCGCGCCATCAGGGCCGATCAGCCTGACTCGCCAGGCCCTCATTCCCGGGGTCGCGCCCATCCTGAACCAGCAGTAGACAAAGTAGGCAGCCCAGACCAGCAGCACGAACACGCTGTAAACAAGATCCTCGCCGGCCCGGGTGTCCAGTTGGGTGAAGGGCAGGGCCAGAAACCCGGCCACGATCAGCAGGGCGATGACGATCAGGGCGTCGTAGACCATGGCCAGCAGGCGCCTTGGGAGCCCGCAATGCCGGGTGGGTTCATGGTCTTGCTGGCCGGATATCTCCTGCATGAGGCCTCATGTCTGCTTCGGGGCGTATTGTGGCTACGATTCTAGGGAAACCGCGTGAGCAGATAAACCGGGAACCCCGGGGGTGGTCAAGGATTCATGCAGTCGCAGGCCGTGGGAGGTGGCTTTCCTGTGACGCGCTGCGGGCATCTGCTATCATCCGCGCTCCGGCCGCTGTGGTTGAAGCCAGAGGCAGGTCATTCAGCCCCCTGGCGCAGCGTTTGGGCCGGATGCTGGAAGTCTCGCGCGGTTCGCATTATTCTGCGGGATTCGGGTATGCTGACGCGCCCCGGCCACCGCTGGAAGCGCTGCGGCGGTTCGTCAAACATAAAATTCTAAATACATCTTCGATCAAAACTTGGAACGGGCAATGCCAAATACAATTCTTAAACGATCGGGAATCCTGGCGGCGACGGTGTTCGCTGTAGCGCTGTCTGCAGGCAGCTTGATGGCCCAGGACCTGAACTCGACCGTGTCGGTCGAAAACAAGATCAACACGGACGCGGCCAAGTCGCAGCAACGCGTGACCAGCCTGGCTCAGCAGACCTCTGATCTGCTGGCCGAGTATCGCGCCGTGGTCCGTGAGACCGAAAGTCTGAAAATCTACAACGATTCGCTCGAGGCCATCGTCCAGGATCAGCGAGACGAGGTGGTTTCGATCAATAACCAGTTGGAGGGGCTGGAGGCGACCAATCGCGGCGTCGTTCCCCTGATGCTGGAAATGATCGAAATGCTCGGGCAGATCGTGGAAAACGACATGCCGTTCCGGTTGGAGGAGCGCAGGGCACGCGTCCAGCGGTTGCGTGACATGATGAACCAGGCGGATGTCACTACC
>WTJD01000161.1:1565-4161 GCA_011524975.1 Lysobacterales bacterium | reverse complement strand
GTTTTTGGAGAGGCGGAACTGGAGATGAAGCGCCGCCAATGGGCCGGCCAGGCCGCCCAGGCGCCGGTCATCGGCATCACGGGCACGGGCGGAGCGGGTAAATCATCGGTCACCGACGAGGTGCTCAACCGTTTGCTGTCGAGCTTTCCCGACAAGACCATTGCGGTGCTGGCGGTTGACCCCACGCGCCGGCGAACGGGCGGGGCGCTGTTGGGTGACCGGATTCGCATGAATTCACTGCGTTCGGAAAGGGTCTACATGCGCTCGATGGCCACCCGGCGGCAACATTTGTCCACCTCGGCCATGCTTTCCGATGCCATCGCTTTTCTGAAATCGGCCGGTTTCGACCTGGTGGTGGTGGAAACCGCCGGCATCGGCCAGTCCGATTCCGAGATCGTCGATCTCGTGGATCTGCCGGTTTATGTCATGACTTCGGATTTTGGCGCGCAAAGCCAGTTGGAGAAAATCGACATGCTGGACTACGCCGACCTCGTCGTTCTTAACAAGTACGACCGCCGCGCCGCGGAGGACGCGCTGCGGGATGTGCGCAAGCAGTGGAAACGCAACCATCTGAAATTCGACCTGCCCGATGCGGACGTGCCTGTCTACCCGACCATTGCCAGCCAGTTCAACGATCCGGGGGTGTCCTGGATGTTCGTGAACCTGCTGCGGCTGTTGCGTGAGAAACTGGATCTGCCGGCAGCCACGTGGTCGCCCAATATCGACACGACAGAGAAAGAGCCCCGCGCCACCGTGTTGATCCCCGGCAAACGCATTCGCTACCTGGCCGAGATTTCCGAGCAGGGCAGGGCCATCAATGCTGACATTCAGCGCCAGGCAGAATCCGCCAGCCTGGCGCAAAATTACTACGAATGCCTGAAAGATTTAGCCGACTCCGACTTACCCACCGCCTTCGAGAGATATCCAGCGGACGCTCTTTCCGGCGGCCAGGCCGACGGCTCCAGCGAAGCATCGCTCTGGATTCTGCGTCAGAGATACAACTCGGCGCTGTCCGAACTCTCGGCAGATGCCCTGGAACTGCTCCGGCAATGGCCGGAGAGAAAACAGGGCCTGCGCACCGAGCAATACCGCTATACCGTGCGTAACCGCGAGATCACCGGCGATAATTTCCGCGAGTCCCTGAGCCATCTGCAGATTCCCAAGATCGGCATGCCCAGGGATGCCGACTGGGGCGAATTGCTGAGTTTCCTGATGCGGGAGAATTTGCCGGGCGGCTATCCCTACACGGCGGGCGTTTACCCCTACCGGCGCACCCAGGAGGACCCGATCCGTATGTTCGCCGGCGAGGGCACGCCGGAGCGCACCAACCGGCGATTCCACTACCTGGCTCAGGGTCACCCGGCGGCCAGGCTGTCTACCGCCTTCGACTCGGTGACCCTCTACGGAGAAGACCCGCACACGCGGCCCGATATCTACGGCAAGGTCGGCAATTCTGGTGTGTCCATCGCCACGCTGGATGACCTCAAGAAGCTGTATTCGGGCTTCGACCTGTGCGCGCCAACGACCTCGGTATCCATGACCATCAACGGTCCTGCGCCCATGATCCTGGCGTATTTCATGAACGCGGCCATCGATCAGCAGGTCGAGAAACACCTGGATGAAACCGGTGGCTGGGACGCTGCCAACAAGAAGATCAGGGCGTACTTCAAGCAAAGCCAGCCGGAATACCATGGCGATTTGCCGGGTGGCAACGAAGGACTGGGCCTGAGGTTGCTGGGCATCACCGGCGACAAGGTAGTCGATGCGGAAACCTATGCGCGCATCAAGGCCGAGACGCTGAGCATGGTGCGCGGTACGGTGCAGGCCGACATCCTCAAAGAGGACCAGGCGCAAAACACCTGTATTTTCTCTACTGAATTCGCGATGCGCATGATGGGCGACATCCAGCAGTATTTCGTGGAGAACCACGTGCGCAACTTCTACTCGGTGTCGATTTCCGGTTACCACATTGCTGAAGCCGGCGCGAACCCGATCAGCCAGCTGGCATTCACGCTGTCCAATGGCTTCACCATCGTCGAGTACTATCTTGCGCGGGGTATGAATATCGATGATTTCGCACCCAACCTGAGCTTTTTCTTTTCCAACGGCATGGACCCGGAATACACCGTGATCGGACGGGTGGCGCGGCGCATCTGGGCGCGCGCCATGAGAGAGCGTTACCACGGGAACAAGCGCAGCCAGATGCTGAAGTACCACATCCAGACATCAGGCAGGTCGCTGCATGCTCAGGAAATCCAGTTCAACGACATCCGCACCACGCTACAGGCACTGTACGCGCTGTTTGACAACTGCAACTCGCTGCATACCAATGCCTACGACGAGGCCATCACCACGCCCACGGAGGAGAGCGTGCGCCGGGCGGTGGCCATCCAGATGATCATCAACCAGGAACTAGGCCTGAACTTCTGCGAAAACCCCTGGCAGGGCAGCTTTATAGTGGATGAACTGACGGATCTCGTCGAAGAGGCCGTGTACCGCGAGTTCGAACGTATTTCAGAGCGCGGTGGCGTGCTGGGCGCTATGGACACCATGTATCAGCGCAGCAAGATCCAGGAAGAAAGCCTGCACTACGAGC
>WTJD01000161.1:0-1465 GCA_011524975.1 Lysobacterales bacterium | reverse complement strand
GGCAGCCTGCCGATTATCGGCGTGAATACCTTCCTGGGCGGCAAGGAAAGCCACGTGGAAGCGGGTGAACTGGAACTGATGCGTTCCACCGAAGAAGAAAAACAGCAGCAGGTGACCAACGTGACTGAATTCAGGGCGTTCCACCAGGCCGAGGCCGAGCAGCAACTAAGACACCTTCAACAGGTGGCGCGAGAAAGAGGGAACACCTTCGAGGCGCTGATGGAGGCAGCGAAGTCCTGTTCACTGGGCTCAATCAGTCACGCCTTATACGAGGTCGGTGGGGAATATCGCCGCAATATGTAGATCGGAGGATTTCCATTCCCAACAAGTAACGTATTGCGATTGACGGGCTATCTGAACTCAGGGTGAAGCCACTACTCATGTCCCCAAGGGGCAGGAGGGGGAGGCACCGGCCTGGTCAGGTCGAATTCCGCCCGGAATAGGCGTCCGTTGGGTCGGGCCAGTTCATACATGAATCGCTCGCCAGCTTCGATCTCCATCGCCCAGGTATTGGTCACCGAGGCGGTCAATCCTTCCCGGCGGAACATGTCGATGGAGTGTGCATCGACCGGGAACTCCTGGCGCATCGCACTACCCACATTGGTGATGGTGCCACCGTACCAGGTGACGGCATCTTCCGAACCGTCCTGGTGCCGGTGATCATGTTTTAATTGCAGACCTGATTCCGTCCGCGACAAAACCCAGGTCCGGCTGCGGTCATCGCCGACGTGAAACGGAATTCTGAGTTCAGTACTGCTGCATTCCCGCACGTGCATCACAAGTGCCTTCCCAACAAAGGGATCATTCTCTGCGGGTGGCTCATCGGCAATGATCCGGCCGGCAAAAGCCTGTTCACAATGCGATGCAATGGCCGTCAGGAAGTCGGTGACGGGATCCGAAGCTTCACTGCCCAGAGCCTTCTGGACAGATGCGAGGAGCAGCAAAGAACCGACGAATGAACAGGTGGATAAGTTGAGTCTTTTCATGCTGCCAAGCTAACGGTTCCGTCCTCGCAACACAATCCCTGGTTGATTCGAGCACGAAGTGAAAGCAGGTGTCAGGGCAAGTAATGGGGTCAAAGTAATGGGGTCAGAGTAAAGGGACAGAGTAAAGGGACAGAGTAAAACATGAGAGGGGTTCAAGTTCGGAGCTTCCGAACCTGTTCCCTGAAGGACTCTGTACCCAGTACCAACCCCGTGTTCGCACATTGTCGAATCTTGGCCAGCACTTCGATGGCCAGTGATTCGTTGACTAATGCCCTCCAGGCGTACTGCCGCTGTTTGCCATGGCTTCCAAGGCGCAGGTAGAGATCATGCGGTGACCAAATACTGGCTTTTAGTCCAAAGGCGTGGGTTCGATAACTGGACCAACGGTAATCGCCAGGGTCTTTTACCATGCCTGCCCTGACCGGATTCAGTTCGATGTAGCGCAAGCAGGTCAACAGGTATCGATCTTCCTGCACAAC
>WTJD01000260.1:3422-4167 GCA_011524975.1 Lysobacterales bacterium | reverse complement strand
GAATGCTTCGATCGCCATGTATGTCACGGGTGAAAGCCAGCTGATCGAGGCGGGTGCGGTTAACACGGACGCTTTGGAGACGCTCGCGCAGCGGGCCATGATCATCAACCCCACGGTCGAGGTATATCTCCTGGACACCGAAGGCAGGATCCTGGGCCATGGCGTCCCCGATGACGCCATCCTCACCCGCCAGGTGGACATGGGCCCCATCCAAAAGCTGGTCAGTGGCGGCGCGCGCATGCCCCTGCGGGGAACCGACCCGCTCAGCGCTCGCGAAAAAGTCTTTTCCGCCCACCCCGTCATGCAAGGTGATGAGATCCAGGGCTACCTGTACGCCATTCTGGGTGGGCGCAAATACGATGAACTGGCCAGCAGCATCCGCGGCAGCTATATCCAGACGGTGAGCCTGGGCGCGGTCCTGGCCATATTGATGGCTGCTTTCCTGGTGGGGCTGCTCGTATTTGGCCTGCTGACCCGCCGTCTGACCCGCCTCACCGCGCAGGTCAAGGCGTTCACAGAGTCGGGGTTTGACCCCGCGATGGCGTCCCCGATGGGTGATGCCGCCGAGCGCAAGGGCGAGCAGCGCTCGGGCGATGAAATCGGCGAGTTGGCAACGGCATTCGGGCGTATGTCCGGAAAGATCCAGCAGCAGTTCGAAGAGCTGAAAGAGACCGACCGGCTGCGTCGCGAACTGATCAGCAATGTCTCTCACGACCTGCGCACGCCGCTGTCATCCATGCATGGT
>WTJD01000260.1:0-3412 GCA_011524975.1 Lysobacterales bacterium | reverse complement strand
GCATGGTTATGTTGAGACGCTGCTGATCAAAAATGAAATGCTCAGCGTGGAAGAACGCAGAAATTACCTGGAGATCACCCGCAAGCACAGCCTGAGACTGGGCCGCCTCATCAGCGATCTGTTTGAGCTGTCCAAGTTGGAGGCGGCCAGCATCAAGCCGCAGATGGAACAGTTCAGCCTGGCCGAACTGCTGCAGGACGTGACCCAGGAATTCGCCCTGGAAGCAGAGCGCAAGGGGATCACACTGAACGTAGCCGGTGATCCGAAAAGCTCGGTGGTCCACGCCGATATCAGCCTGGTGCAAAGGGTGCTGGAAAACCTGCTGCGTAACGCTGTCAAGTACACGCCAGTCGGTGGATCGGTCACGGTGACGGTGCGCCCCTCGCCGCAGTCCGTGGCCGTCTCGGTCGCCGACACGGGTTGCGGGATTGCCGAAAAAGACCTGGAGCGAGTCTTCGATCGCTTTTACCGCAGCGAGCAGGATGACCCCGCGCCCACCGACTCGGCCGGTCTGGGGCTGGCCATCGTGCGGAAAATCCTGGACCTGCATGGCAGCCAGATCACGGTCTCGAGCGAGATCGACGCGGGTACCACCTTTGCCTTTGATCTGCCGGTGGCCCAGGCAGCCTGACACCGGGGCATCACGCCATTTCCAAACCTCGTCCGCACGCGCTCGGGCTTGCGGCTACAATAGGGTTTTTCCCACCCCATAGCGAAAGAGGCGTGAGCGGTCATGCTGCAAAGGAGACACATGGGAATCATCCTGAAGACACCCGAAGAAATCGAACAGATGCGGGTGGCGGGCCAGATGGCCGGCGAGGTGCTGTCCATGATTCGCGATCACGTTCAGCCCGGCGTGACGACCAATGAACTCGATGAGATTTGCCACCGCTACATCACCGAGAAACAGCAGGCCATCCCCGCGCCGCTCAACTACAAGGGATTTCCCAAGTCCATCTGTACCTCGGTGAACAACGTCGTCTGCCATGGCATCCCCGGGCAAAAGGTGCTGAAGAAGGGTGACATCGTCAACATCGATATCACGGTGATCAAGGATGGCTGGCACGGGGATACCAGCAAGATGTTTTACGTGGGCGAGCCCTCGGTGCGCGCCAGGCGCATTTGTGAGATTTCCTATGAATCCATGACCCGGGGTATCGAACAGGTCAAACCGGGCGCCCGGCTGGGAGATATCGGTCAGGTCATCCAGCGCTTTGCCGAATCCAAAGGTTGCTCGGTGGTGCGGGAATATTGCGGGCACGGTATCGGTCGGGGGTTTCATGAGGATCCGCAGGTGCTGCACTACGGCAAAGCGGGTACCGGAGAAGTCCTGGTGCCGGGCATGGTGTTCACCATCGAGCCCATGATCAACCTGGGCCGCCGCGAGACCCGCCTCATGCCCGACGGATGGACCGTGGTGACCCGGGACCGAAGTCTTTCCGCCCAGTGGGAGCACACCCTGGCCGTCACCGAGGACGGCTACGACGTGCTGACGCGTCTGGCGGGCGATCCGCTCTGATTCCAAGCCTGCCGTTTTCGCATGTTTGGTGACCACGACAGCCATCTTGGGCGCCTTTCCATGCCGGAGGGCGCTCCAGGCTGCCTGGATATCGAGCGTTTGCGACAGGTGGGTGACCGTCCCAGGGACCTGCTGATGGCCCTGAAATACTGCCTGCAAGCGTCAGATTCAGCCCTGGCTGACGCTTTTTGGGAAGGCGCCCCGATTGAAGTGCTGGTCCGGACCCGGGCATGGGCGGTGGAGCAGATCATCCTCACTGCCTGGGAGCGGTTGTTTCCGGCGGACGAGGGCCTGGCGCTGGTGGCTGTTGGCGGCTTCGGGCGTGGAGAATTACACCCGCACTCAGATGTAGACCTGATGGTGCTGACCCAGCGCAAGCCCAAATCGGGTGCGCTGAAAGAAGCCATCGAACAGTTCGTCGTGCTGCTCTGGGACGCCGGCTTCTACCTCGGTCACAGCGTTCGCAGCCTGTCCGAATGCGTGGAGGAGTCGCGTAAAGACGTGGCGACGGCCACCAACCTGATGGAATCAAGATGGCTGGCCGGCAATCCGGATTTGTTCGAGGCCATGCGTAAAAAAACAAGCCCCCAGCGGATGTGGGCGGGGCCCGAATTTTTCATGGCCAAGCGCGAGGAGCAAGACATACGGCACCAGAAAGTCGAGGACACCGCATACAACCTCGAACCCAACATCAAGGAGGGTCCCGGCGGTCTGCGCGACATACAGATGATTGCCTGGGTGGCCAGGCGCCATCTCGGTGTTCAGACGCTTCACGGGCTGGTCGAGTCGGGATACCTCTCCGAGCCGGAGTTGGCTGATCTGTGCTCGGGGCGGTCTTTTCTCTGGCGGGTACGCTTCGCGTTGCATCTCCTGGCCGGCCGGTCTGAAGACCGGTTGCTGTTCGACTTCCAGCGCCAGATTGCTGAGCGCTTTGGATACCACTCGGGGCAGGGTGGCAACGAGGCCATAGAGCGCTTTATGCAGGATTACTACCGTTCAGTCATGATGCTGGAACGGTTGAACGAGCGCCTTTTGCAGTTGTTCCAGGAAATGTTGTCTCCCGATGGCGTCGCCAGGGCCGAGCCCATTGGTGATTCGTTCAGCGTAGCCAATGGTTTCCTGGAAGTGACCGATGACCAGCTGTTCAAGAATCGCCCCATCGCAATGATCGAGCTCTTCCTGTTGCTCGCGCAACGCGAGGACATCAAGGGCGTGCGCGCGGGCACCGTCAAGCTGGTGACGGACAACCTGTGCGTGATCGATGAGCGTTTCCGGCAAGACCCGGAAGTGCTTGCCTGCTTCCTCGAACTGTTGAGACAGCCCCAGGGCGTTTACACCCAGCTGCAGCGGATGAATCGCTACGGCCTGCTGGCGGCGCTGATCCCGGCTTTCGGGCAGGTTACCGGCCGCATGCAGTTCGATCTGTTCCACGTTTACACCGTCGATCAGCACATTCTGTTCGTGCTGCGAAACTTGCGGCGGTTCGCGTACGGAAAATACGCACAGCGTTTTCCAAGGGCGCACGACACCTTTCTCAGCGTGGATCACCCCGAGCTTCTGTACCTGGCCGCGCTGTTTCACGACATTGCCAAGGGCCGGGGCGGTGATCATTCCGAACTTGGAGCGTGCGACGCGGATGCGTTCTGCGCAAAGCTGAACCTGTCCGAAAGGCACAGAAACCGGGTGGTTTGGCTGGTTGAGCAACACCTGCTGATGTCTCAGACCGCCCAGAGAAAGGACATCAGCGATCCGGAAGTCATTCACCAGTTCGCCGGGGAGACGGGCAACGTCACGCGGCTGAATTACCTGTATCTGCTGACCATCGCCGATATCGCGGCAACCAGCCCCAAACTCTGGAACAGCTGGAAAGACGGGCTTTTGTGGGAGCTCTAC
>WTJD01000092.1 GCA_011524975.1 Lysobacterales bacterium | reverse complement strand
ATATAGGGGCCGTTCCAGCCGCGCACGTCGCCGGGCTCGTCCACCAGTTCGGACAGGGAACCAGGGGTAGAGCCGGTATCGAGATAAAAGGTCTCGACAGCCATCGAGATCCGGCTGATCTGAGAAGATGCCGCCCTGGCCTTGGCGCCTTCCGCCTTGCCGATGATGCCCGGCAGGACCAGGCCCGCGATCAGCGCCAGGATGACCAGTACCAGCAGCAATTCCACCAGGGTAAATCCGCGCTGCTTTCTCGACTTTCCACGTTGGTTCATTGTTTTCACTCCAATCAGGCCCTTCACCACGCGGGGTCGGCCACTGTTGATCATTTATCCAACCAGCTCATTGATACTCAGTATGGCCAGCAGTACGGACAACACGATGGTTCCGATCATCACCGCCAGCAACAGTGTCACCACGGGTGTAAATACGGACAACAAACGATCGATGGTGTTCCGGACATCGCGATCGAATGTATCGGCGACCTTCAACAACATCGAGTCCAGGCGGCCTGTTTCCTCACCCACGCTGATCATTTGCAGCGCCAGCCGGGGGAACCGCTCGCCACTGGCCAGGTTGCGCGCCACTCCGCCGCCGGTTTTAACCTCACGCGACGCCTCGACCACGTCTTCGCGCAGCCGGGTGTTGGTAATCACGTTGCGGGCAATGGACATGGCCGACAGCAGGGGCACGCCATTGACCAGCAGCGTGCCCAGGGTGCGGGAAAAACGCGCGGTCTCCAGCTTGGCCACCAGCGGGCCCACCCAACGCGCGGCCAGCAGTCGCGTATCGAACGAGAGCCTGCGCGGCGGATCGGCCAGCATGCTTCGAAACAGGAAATAGGCAATCACCGTCAGCCCGACCAGGCCCCACCAGAAATTCTGCAACACCCCGCCAACCGCCAGAACCATCTTGGTGATCAAAGGCAGGTCACCGCCGAGTTCGTCGAATATCGGCGTGAACTGGGGGATCACGTAGACCAGCAGCAGGATCAGTGATCCGGCCGCCAGCAGGATCAGCAACACGGGATAAATCATGGCTGATATGACACTGTCCTTGAGATCCTTGCTGCGATCCAGGTAATCGGTCAGCCGGTCCAGCGTCTGGTCGAGCGTGCCGCCGATTTCGCCGGCCCGGACCATGTTGATGTACAGACGGCTGAAGATGCCGTGCTGTGCTTCAAGCGCGTCTGACAGGCTGCCACCTTCGCGAACACGCTCGCGGACATCGGTCACCATCCGCTTCAAGCGGTCGTTCTCGGTCAGCTCCAGCAGCACCTGCAGGGAGCGGTCCAGCGGCAGCCCGGCGCCCAGCAGGGTGGCCAGTTGCTGGGTGAATTCGCCCACCTCTCGCGAGCCGATCCCCCGGCGGCCGCTGCGCAGCATGGCAAGACTGAATCCGCCCTTGCCCGCCTCCTGGGCCTGGAGCGGGATATTTCCGGCCTCCTGCAAGCGCGAGATCACGCGGTCCATGCTCCCGGCTTCCATGGTCCCCTGGACAGTTTCTCCGGTCGGGGAAACGGCTTTGTACTCGAAAATCGGCATCAAGCTTCCTGCGTCACGCGCAGCACTTCTTCCACGGAGGTCACGCCGCGCAGGCACTTCAGCAGGCCGTCCTGGTACATCGTCCGCATGCCCTCGGCGACGGCCAGTTTCTGAAGCTCACCGGCGGTTGCATGCTGCATGACGAGACGCCGCAGCGAGTCAGACACGGGAAGCAATTCCATGATCGACGTCCGCCCGAGGTAGCCGCCCGGATTCTCGGCCGTGGGCAGCGGTCGATACACCGTGTATTCGTCCTGCTCCACCAGACGGGTAAAACCCAGCTCGCTGGCAACCTCCGGCAGCAGGCGATGCGCTTCGCGATGGTCAGGGTGCAGCGTTCTGACCAGCCGCTGTGCGAGGATCGCATTGACGGTCGATGTCAGCAGGTAATCCTCCACGCCCATATCCAGCATACGGGTGATGCCGCTGGCCGCGTCGTTGGTATGAACGGTCGACAGTACAAGGTGCCCGGTCAGCGCCGACTGGATGGCGATCCGGGCAGTCTCGAGATCCCGCATCTCGCCGATCATGATGACATCCGGATCCTGTCGAACAATCGAACGCAGCGCGTGCGCGAAATCCAGCCCGATGGACGACTTGGCCTGGATCTGGTTAATCCCCTCCAACTGGTACTCCACCGGGTCTTCCACCGTGATGATTTTCCGCTCGGGCGTGTTGATCTGGCTGAGCGCCGTATACAGGGTAGTGGTTTTACCGGACCCGGTCGGGCCGGTCACCAGGATGATGCCATGGGGCATTTCGAGCACGCGAACAAACTTCTCTTTAAGATCGGCATCGAACCCGAGGGAATCGAAGTCCAGCACGATACTCTCGCGATCGAGGATACGCATGACCACGCTTTCGCCGTGAGAGGTCGGCACGGTCGAGACACGCAGGTCCAGCTCCTTGCCCTGCACCCGATGCATAATGCGTCCGTCCTGCGGCAGCCTGCGTTCGGCGATATTGAGCTTGGCCATGATCTTGATACGGCTGATCACCGCCGCGGTCGAACTGGCCGGAGGCGCCTCGACCTCCTGCAGGACCCCGTCAATGCGATACCGTACTTTGAGCCGGTTTTCGAACGGTTCGATATGAATATCGGAGGCGCGCGCTTCCACGGCGCGCTGCAGGATCAGGTTCACCAGGCGGATGACCGGCGCCTCCGAGGCCAGGTCGCGCAGGTGCTCCACGTCCTCCAGCTCATCTTCACCCTCGCCGCCCAGGCTGTCGACGATCTGCCCCATCGCGCTGCGGCCACCACCGAACAGCTTCTCGATGCCGTTTTCAATCTCCGACGCGATGCCCACACGCGGCTCCACCTCGCGCCCGCTGGCCATCGCCAGGGCTTTGAGCGAGAAACGGTCACGAGGGTTCGCCATGACCACCACGAGGGTGTCATCGGTCATCTCGATGGGAAGCAGCATATTCTGCTTCAGGAAGCGCAGAGAGACAGACTCCAGTTCAGGGGGCTCATCGGGCAGATCACCCGTTGAAACCATGGGTATATCGAGCAGGTTGGACTCCGCCTCCGCCACATCGCGCTCAGAGACCAGGCCCAGGCGCACCATGAGCGTGACGAGATCGCCGCCATTTTGCTCCCGGTAGGCCTCGGCCCGCTTGAGGTCGGATTTTCTCAGCCGGCCGCTGTCCAGGAGAAACTGGCTGACCTCGTCGGTCTCAGACCCTACGCCGGGAGGGCTTTCGGCGCCTTCCAGTTCCGTTTGCCCAGGTGATACAGATTCCATGGCCCCATTATATCCTTTAGCAATGCCTGGCTGAGACAGCGCCGGAGGGGCTTCGGTTCCGCCTCCGCACCCTGATCAGCGCGAGGTTCGTGATTCGTGGCCCATGTAGCGCTCGACTTCTTCCCAATTGGCCAGTACCCAAATGATCACCGGCGCGAGCGCTGGAAAGATCAGTGTCCCCAACTGGTAGCACAGCGCGATGGCCTCCTGGGGAATCCCCGACTCCGCCACGACCGCGCTGACATCAGGACCAAAATTGAACGATAACATCATCAGCGAGTTCCAGACCACGCCCCAGATCTGGACCAGCAAAATCACGCCGTAGCCGATCGCCAGGGTCAGCAGCTTTCGCCACAGCGCCGCGTTGGCGGCCATGGTCAGGCCAAACAGCAGGGGCAGACCCCAGCCGTAAACCAGGGGATTGACGATGAACCCCAACGGCTCTCGCGTCCCGTCGGGGAAGTCGAACAGGATGCGGGTCTGGACCTGCAGCAGGTAACGCTGGTCCGGATTGGCGATGATGCTGTGGAAAGGCTCTCCAATAATGCCTGCGAGAATCTGGTCGGAAACCACGCGCACCGGCACGCCGTGCCAGGCGGAGAGGTAGTACCACAACATGAAGCCGAACAGCATCCAGAGGGCCGCCAGCAGCACCAGTTCGAACAGCCTCATGGGCTCTTGCTGTTGATCCGTCATGTTCACCCCGTCCACTGCCGCGCGTTGCGGAACATGCGCTGCCAGGGCGACACCTCACCCCATTCAGCCGGCGCCCAGGAAAAATTGACGGTGCGAAGGGTGCGCTCCGGATGCGGCATCATGATGGTGACGCGGCCGTCGTCATTACACAATCCAGTGATACCACCCGGCGAACCATTGGGGTTGGCCGGGTAGGCGCGCGCCGGCTGTCGGTCACCATCGACGTAACGTAATGCCACCCGCTCGTCATTTTCCGCTCTCTCACCATAGTCGGCGCGGCCTTCTCCGTGCGCTGTGGGCACCATCAGCACCGACCCCTCCATGCCGTCGAAAAACAGGGATGGCGACGATTCGATTCGCACCTGGCTCAGCCTGGCCTCGAATTGCTCGGAACGGTTGCGGACAAAATCCGGCCATCCCAGGGAACCCGGTATGATCTCCCGCAGTGCCGAGAGCATCTGGCAGCCGTTGCAGACGCCGAGCGCAAACCGACGCTTGTCGCCCAGAAACCGCTCGAACTGCTGGCGCAAGCCGTCATTGAACATGATGGACTTGGCCCAGCCGCGACCGGCGCCAAGGACGTCACCGTAAGAAAACCCGCCACAGGCCACGAAGCCCTGGAACGCGTCCAGGCGACAACGACCTTCGATCAAATCCGACATGTGAACATCCACCGCCCGGAAACCCGCGCCGTGAAAAGCCGCCGCCATTTCCACATGCCCGTTGATGCCCTGCTCCCGCAAAACCGCCACGGCGGGGGCGGCGCCGGTACCCACCATCGGCGCTTCCGGCAGCTCATCCTTGATGTTCACCACCGGCGACAGCAAGGGCTTGTCCCAATCGAGCAGACCCGCGAATTCCTCGTCCGCGCAGACCGGGTTATCACGCAGCCGTTGGATGCCATGGCTGGTGCTGGCCCAGGTCTGCAGCAACTCCGGTAAACCCGACTCAAAAACCCGCTCACCGGCCAGGCTGATCTCCATGTCGGCGCCCTCGACCGGGCGCCCGACATCCTGCAGCAGATCGCCCAAACCCTCGTCCCTGCAGATGGCGCGCACCTTGCGCAGATCATCGGCGCGGACCTGGATCACCGCGCCCAGTTCTTCGCAGAAAAGCTGGCGCATCAGCCGTGAAGTGCTGCCCTCAAAATTCAGTTTCAGGCCCGCCCTGCCCGCAAAAGCCATCTCGCACACGGTGGCCAGCAGCCCGCCATCCGACCGGTCGTGATACGCCAACAGCAGCCCTTCGCGATTGAGGCGCTGGATCGCCCTGAAAAAGCCCCGCAATTTATCGGGCGAGTTCACATCGGGCACATCATTTCCAAACTGGCCGGTCACCTGGGACAGGACAGACCCACCCATCCTGTTTCGGCCCTCGCCAAGATCAATCAGCAGCAGGCGCGTGGGCCCCGCATCACGCTGGAGCTGTGGTGTGAGCGCCTTGCGCGCGTCAGTGACGGGCGCGAACGCGGTGACGACCAGCGAAACCGGCGCCAGCATCCGACGCTCGCCGTCCTCGGCCTGCCATACGGTTTTGAGCGACAGGGAGTCCTTACCCACGGGTATCGCGATCCCCAATTCCGGGCACAGCTCCAGCCCAACGGCACGGACCGTTTCATACAAGACGGCATCCTGGCCGGGTTCGCCGGCGGCCGCCATCCAGTTGGCTGACAGGCGAATGTCACTGATTCTGGCAACCGGCGCCGAGGCCATATTGGTGACCGCCTCGCCAACGGCCATCCTGCCCGCGGCCGGGCCATTCGCGATGGCCAGCGGCGTGCGCTCGCCCATGGTCATCGCCTCTCCGACCTGGGATGAAAAACCGGACAGCGTGATGGCCGCGTCCGCCACGGGCACCTGCCAGGGGCCCACCATCTGGTCCCTGGCCGTCAGGCCGCCCACGGTTCGGTCGCCGATGGTGATCAGGAAAGACTTACTGCCAACCGCCGGGAAAGCGAGCACCTCCCGGCAGGCTCCATCAAGCGTGACCCCGGAAAAATCCGGAGCGCCGCATTCAACGCCCAGGGTCTGTGCGTCGCGGTGCATTTTGGGTGGCTTGCCCAACAGCATCTGCAGCGGGAGCTCTACCGGGGGCTCGCCCAGCTGCCTGTCCTCCAGCACCAGGTCACGTTCAGCGGTCACCGAACCCAGCACCGCCACGGGGCAGCGCTCCCGCTCGCAGATCCGTGTGAAGTCTTCCAGCCTGTCCTGCTCCACGGACAGCACATATCGCTCCTGCGACTCGTTGCACCAGATTTCCATGGGCGACATGGCCGTGTCGGCGGATGGGATTTCACGCAGCTGCAGCACACCCCCCCGCTCGCTGTCGTCCAGCAACTCGGGCAGGGCGTTGGACAGCCCCCCGGCGCCGACATCGTGTATGGAACGGATGGGATTGTCTTCCCCCATGGCCCAGCAGGTATCGATGACCTCCTGGCAGCGCCGCTGCATCTCCGGGTTGCCGCGCTGCACGGAGGCAAAATCCAGGTCTTCATCGCTCTGGCCGCTGCCCATGGAAGACGCAGCGCCCCCGCCCAGGCCGATCAACATGGCCGGGCCGCCCAGTACGATCACGGCCGCGGACTCCGGCAGCGTTTGCTTCTCGATGTGCTGTACGCGGATATTACCCATGCCGCCGGCCACCATGATGGGCTTGTGATAACCCCACAGCCGGCCGCCGACTTCCTGTTCGAATGTCCTGAAATACCCGCCAAGCGCCGGGCGCCCAAACTCGTTGTTGAAAGAGGCGGCGCCGATGGGGCCCTCGATCATGATGTCCAGCGCGCTGGCGATCCGGCCCGGCTTCCCGTGATCGGCCTCCCAGGCGCGTTCACTGCCGGGAAATCGAAGATGCGATACGGAAAAACCCGTCAGGCCGGCTTTCGGTTTGGCGCCGCGGCCCGTGGCCGCCTCGTCCCTGATCTCACCACCAGAACCGGTGGCGGCGCCTGGGAAAGGCGAGATGGCCGTTGGATGATTATGTGTCTCCACCTTGATCTGGAAAGCGACCTGCTCCTCGTGCTCGCCATACTCGCGCGTGTCAGGATCGGGAAAGAAACGGGTGGCAGCTGAACCTTCAAGCACCGCGGAGTTGTCATGATAGGCGGACAAAACGGCGCCGGGAGATTCGGCATGCGTGTGCCTGATCATGCCAAACAGGCTGTGATCGAGCGGCTCGCCGTCCAGCGTCCAGCTGGCATTGAATATCTTGTGACGGCAATGCTCCGAATTGGCCTGGGCGAACATCATCAATTCAGCATCACTGGGGTCACGCCCCAACTCGGAGTAAGCCTGGCACAGGTAGTCGATTTCATCCGCGGAGAGCGCGAGGCCGAGCGAGCGATTGACCCGATCGAGCGCGTCTTTGCCTTCCGCCGCCAAAGGAATTCTTCCCAGCGGCCGGGCTTCATGGTGATCGAAAAGCACCCCGGCATCGACCAGGCGGTACCACACCGACTCGGTCATGCGATCGTGCAGGCAGGCAGCCAGCTCTGATCGCTTGGAGTCGCCTTCGGGCAAGGCGTCAATCTGGTAAGCGCAGCCGCGCTCAACACGCGCAATGCCGGCAAGCCCGCAGTGCCGAGCGATATCCGTGGCCTTGCTGGACCAGGGTGAGATGGTTCCGACCCGGGGGGTGACCAGGACCAGCCCGCGCTCATCCAGTTCGTCGACACGCTGCGCCTGCAGCAGGTCTTCCAGGCGTTGAACCGTCTCCGCTGTCAGCGGCCTGGCATGCTCCACCAGGTAGCAGAAGCGGGCGTTGAAAGTTAATTGCTGCCCGGTGGTATCGGCAATGGCATCGCGCAGTTTACTGGCCCGAAAATCGGATAGTGCGGGTACCCCCAGCAGGCAGGTGAAACCGGTCACTGCGATGCTCCTATGCGATGGCTGAGACGGCAACAGCCGGAAAGGCCACATTATAGAGAAAACCCGCCGATGTCGGCGGGTTCAAATCATCAATCTGTCACTCGGATATCGCAGCGCTCAGGGCGAAGGCGAGGACTGCGCAGCGATCGCGTCCAGCCTCATTTTCAACTGCTCCGGAGGCATGTAACCCGGTATCAGCATGCCATCACCCGTCAACAGGGCGGGTGTTCCTGTCACACCGACTTCCCGACCCAGGTTGTATTGATCCTCGATGGGGTGGTCACACTGCCTGGGTTCCGGCTCTCCACCGGACTTGGCCTCCGTCATGGCCGCTTGCTGATCGTCCGCGCACCAGACGGAGACGAACTTGTCAAAGGAGTGGGAGCCGACACCCGCACGTGGGAAGGCCAGGTATCGAATGGCAATACCCTGTTCCATGTATTCGCTCATTTGGTTATGCAGCTTTCTGCAGTAGCCGCAGTCTATGTCAGTGAACACCAGCAGCTCGTGCTGGGGCTTGGCGGGTGAGAATTCGATGGTTTCAGCCGGGTCAAGATTTTCGATAAAGGTCTTGCGGATACCCGACTTGGCCTGGTCGGTCAGATCCACCCGGGTATCCAGGTCGATTACGCGCCCCGTGATCAGGTACTTGGCATCGGCAGAGGCGTAGTAGATCTCACTGTTCACCTGTACCTGAAGGATTCCCTCGATGGGCGTCTCGGAGATGGCGATCATCTCGGCATTGGGCGCCAGGGCGCGAATCTTGGCTTCCAGCGCGTTGCTGCCCGAAACCGGCTCTTCCTCGGCAAAAGCCGCACCCGCGCACACCACCAGCAGGGGCGTGACCCACATGACAAGCTTGCTCTCAACCCATGACCGAATCATTCCGTACTCCGTTAATCATTACTGTGCCGTGTGCTCTTGGACACTCTGGCAGCCAAAAGTTCACCGCCGCCTATCCCCGGGGGTGGTGCTTTTCATGCAATCGCTTGAGCCCCTCTCGCGCGACGTGAGTATAAATCTGTGTCGTGGAAAGGTCACTATGCCCCAACAACAACTGCACCACGCGCAGATCGGCGCCGTGATTCAAAAGGTGGGTAGCGAACGAGTGCCTCAGGTCATGCGGTGAAATCTTCTTGTTGATACCCGCGGCCCGGGCATGGCGGCTCACCGTGTGCCAGAACGCCTGGCGCGTCATGCCGGTGCGGCGCGAGGTGACAAACACATACTCGGATTGCGCACCCTTCATCAGCGTGGGGCGCGCTTCCTCGAAGTAGCGGCGCAACCAATCCTGGGCCTGCTCGCCGATCGGCACCAGGCGTTCCTTTCCACCTTTCCCCAGCACCCGGATGGTCCCCTGGTTGAGATGCAGCTGGGTCATCTGCAATCCGGTCAGCTCGCTGACCCGAAGGCCGGTTGCATACATCAGCTCCAGCATGGCGCGGTCCCTGAGACCGAGTGGGGTGCGGGTATCGGGGGCAGCCATTAGGGTTTCCACCTGTCGCTCACTCAGGGCCTTGGGCAGACTGCGCCCGATCTTGGGGGTCTCGATCAGGGCCGTCGGGTCCTCGCTCAGCCTTCCCTCCCGCACCATCCAGCGATAGTACTGGCGAAAGCAGGACACATACCTGGAAATGGAGCGTGGGCTCCGCCCGGCGCGCATTTCGCGCGCGAGAAACTCCAGCAACTCCTCGCGCCTGGCGTGCTCCAGTTCGACACCGGCAGCGGCCAGGGCGCCGCGCAACTTGATGAGATCACGGCGATACCCGTCCAGGGTGTTGGCGCTGAGCCCGCGCTCGGCCCACAGGGCGTCGAGAAAAGCATCGACAAGAGGGTCCCCGCTCATGGCGCAGAAGATCCATGGCGAAAAATAAAACCCGGCCGGAGCCGGGCTGTCATTACAGGCTGTGATTCCGGGCGGCAATCCCGGCACGCTCCGGTCACGGGCCTTTCCGCGCCCGCTCCTCACGCAGGTGGTTGCGCCACTGCTGGGCTGCCTTGCGGGCCTGCGTATAGCGGGCGGCCTCGACCCAGGTGGCGTCAGCCATGTCGAAATTGCCCATGTTGAACTCCGCCATGCCCCGCATCAAAAGCGCCTCGCCGGTCTTGCGTTCGTTCATGCCACCTTTCTGGAGCGCGGCAATCAGCGCGTCGCGCGCGGTCTCCCAGCGCTCGAGGTCAATCAGGATGTAACCCCGGCGTAAATCCATCTCACCGTCTTCCGCCTCTTGCCCCGCGCGTTCGAAGGCCACCAGTGCATTTTCCAGCTCCTCAGCGGCATACCAGGCGTCACCGGTCATGGTCCAGTGCTTTTCATTGGACTCAACGATGCCCTTATCGAGCCCTTCCTGCAGCACTGTCCCGGCCTTGAGGGGAACATCGCGGAAGGAATACAGATTGGACAGGTAGAGATAGTCGCCCTGCGAATCGAGCAGATCTTTGCGATGCGCCAGCACCATCACGGACAGGGCCTTCTCATCCTCTTTCAGCTTGAACCAGACGTTGGAGAGCTGGACCCAATAGGTCTTCTTGTCATTCCAGCGTTTCAGAATCTCATCCAGGGTCACCGCGGCCGCGGGGTAATCATCCTGCTCGAAGTTGGCGGCCAGCTTCAGCTGGTACCAGTTCTCCTTGGGGTCATCTGACATGCCGATGGCGGTATCAATAGCGGCGATGGTTTCGTCCCACTCTTTCAGCTGCGCGTGGATCGAACCCTTGAGCACGTAGGAGTCGGGCTTGATGCGCTCGGCCGGCGCCTTGCAGAACCAGATGTCCAGGCGGCCCAGCGCGTCCCGGTACCGCGCTTTCATGTAGTAGAGCTGGGCGATCTGGTACATGAGCGAAAAGTGGGTTTCGTTGGGCAGGGCATCGAGCTCGACCGCCCGCTCAAATGAGCTCAGGGCAGCGTCGTAGTCTTCCAGGGCCCATTGCACCTGGGCCAACGCCTGCTGCAGGACGGCCTCGAGGTACTCGTCTTTACGCACGCGTCTCAGCATGACCTCGAGTTCTTCTTTGGCCTGCTGATAGTTCTCCTCGCCGACTTCCTCGTAAACGCTGTTCAGGCGCTTCCAGGTCGGTTCATCCAGCGCTTTGGGCTTGACGTCCCGATCGATGTTACACGGGTCTGACTGAGCCACAGCCGCGCCGGCCGGGACCAGGAACGACAATGTCAGCACGACAGTAAGCAGCGGTTTTTTCATCATCAGCTAAATGTTCAGCCCTGTTCGAGGTTGAATTCGATTCTTTGCTGGGCCGGGCGCTCAACCGCCTGGCCGTCCACAACGCGAGGCTTGAACTTCCATTTCAAAATGGCGCGCAGCGCCTCGCGATTGAAAATTCTCGGCGGCATGGCCTTGAGCACGCGCGGGTTTTTGACGGTCCCCGTCTCCGTGATGGTGAACTCAACATCCACCCAGCCTTCCAGACCCTCCATCAGCGCGTCCCTGGGATACATGGGACGGATCACCACGATCGGAATGATATCCCCCTCTTCCGTCCGGTCGACACTGCCGAAATTACCGATAAACATGCCGTCACCGCCGGTCATGGGCAGATTCATGTCGGGCAAGTCGAGCTTGGGCATATTGGTGACCTGCTGGTCGACCTTGGAAATCTGCATCTTGGGCGGCGGCGGCGGATTCTTGGGCGGCGGCGGCTTCTTTGGAATGCGCCGGTTGCGGGTCACTACCTCGTCCGGGATATCCACCGGACCAAAATGAATCCCCGAAATGGCCTCCAGCTCATCATTCCCGCCCGCGCCGGACGAGATCAGCTTGAACATGAACAGAAACAAGCCGAAGGTCACGCCAACCGCTACGATCGCTGCCAGTGGTGCTCTGAATTTGTTCATCATGCTATCCGTTGGGATTCTCGGCTGAGATCGCAATGCCCTGAACACCCGACAGCTTAACCTGGTCCATGATCTGGGTGACGGTGCCGATGCGGGAATCTTTGTCCGCCACGATCACCACGCTGCCTTCCGGGTTCTCGGCCTTGGCGCGTTCAACCATGGAACGCACTTCGCGCAACTCGATCAGGCGTTTGTTCATCCATATATCATCGTTGGAGCGCACGCCGATGAGAATGGTTCCGTTGCGCAGTGAGATGGCCTGGCTGGCCTCGGGCTTGACGATGGTGGCGCCGGTCTCCTTGGTGAACGAAGTCGTCACGATGAAGAAGATCAGCATAATGAAAACAATATCCAGCATGGGCGTGATATTGATTTCAGCTTCTTCCTGCTTGGCTCGGGCTCTCGACATTCAAAAATCCTATCTTTAAGTACCCATGCCGCCCGCGGGCGGCGATGGCATCAGTGATGCTGCAGCAGATCCTCCAGCTTCTCCGTCTCCGTTGCGGCTTTATGTTCCAGCCAGGTCCCGAAATAGACGCCGGACAGCGCGGCCACCATGCCGGCCATGGTGGGCACCGTGGCTTTTGAGACGCCGGCCGCCATGGCCCGGGCGTTGCCCGTGCCGCTGAAGGTCATCACGTCGAACACGGAAACCATACCGGTCACCGTACCCATAAGGCCCAGCAGCGGGCAAATGGCGATCAGCGCCTTGATCAGGCCGACATTCTGTTTCAGAGCCACCGAGGTTTCCGAGATCATCTGCTCTCGGATCCGCTTGGCATACCAGGAGGTGGTGTCCGCACGGGTCTCCCAGGCTTCGATAATGCGCCGCTTTTCCTCGGGGTGCACGCGGTAGAAATACCACATGCGCTCCAGGATCAAGGTCCACATCAGAAACAGGGTGACCATGATTCCGTACAGAACATCGCCTCCGAGCTCGAGAAAATCCCGAATCGACGCGATGCTGTCATAGAACCAGATCATCAGCTGCGCTCCGCCATCCTGGCGATGATCCCTGCCGCCTGCTCTTCCAGCAACTGGATGAGCGCCTTGCTCTTGCCCTGCAGGAAGCTATGCAGCAGTGTCAGTGGAATGGCCACGACCAGACCCAGCACCGTGGTCACCAGGGCCGTGGAGATACCGCCCGCCATCATTCGGGGGTCGCCCGTGCCGAACAGGGTGATCATCTGGAACGTCGCGATCATGCCCACCACGGTACCCAGCAGACCCAGCAGCGGGGCGACCACATACAGCACCTTGATAAAGGCCAGGCCTGATTCCAGTGGCGCGGTTTCGCGCAGAATGGCCTCGTCCAGCTTGAGTTCAAGCGTTTCGATGTCCGAATCGGGGTTGTCCGCATACACCGCCATCACCCTGCCCAGCGGGTTGGCTTTGTTGGCGGTTTCGTTTTTCAGCTGCTTGCGGATCTTGCCGCTCGTGGTATAGAGCACAAAGGCTTTCCACAGGCACAGCAGCAGGCCGAGCAGGCCAACACCGATAATCACGTAACCGACGATGCCGCCGTCTTCCTGCACGCGTTCAATCGGTGACTTGGTCTGGACCACGGCCCGCAAAATCTGGCCGCGAGAAAAATCAACAGACATGTCTACCACCTCGCCCGGCGCGGCGGACTGCAGGTCCGAGGCCATGCCCTGGAACCGAGCCGCCGGCTGCCTGGCCAGCTCGATGAGGTTCTCATCGCTCTTGCTGGTATCCCAATCGAGGAAAGCGCCGTTGGAAATGGCGTTGAATACGCCCACGCGGACCACTTCCAGTTCCTGCTTCTCGCCGTTGGCACGCTCAACCGGGGCGGTGTACTTGACGACCTGCCCGGACTGGGCGATCTCGGTCATCATGCGCTCCCACACCTGGCGCAACTCCGGCACCGTCGGCAGCTCCTTGCGTTGAGCCAGTTCGGACAGGAATTCGCCCCGGCCCGGATACTGGGAAGAAACCATGGAGTCATCCAGGGAGGCCTGGATATCACCAGAGGCCTGACGGACGATGCCGAACAGCTCGCCCAGGTTGCCCATGCGCTCCTGCAGCACTGTCTCCAGTTCCGCCAGTTCCCGTTCCAGGCGGTCATACTCGGCCTTGAGACGGTCGCTGCGGGCTTCCTCAGCGGCCTTCTCGCGCTGGGCCTGTGTCAGCAGGTTGCGCTGATTGTTACGCTCGCGCAGGAATTCGGCCTCGCGCTCCTCGTTGATCTGGGCTTCCTCGGACGCCGCCCGGCGTACGATCTCGGCCAGTTCCTCAAGCGTTTGGCCGAACGCGCTACCCGACAGCGCGACCGCAATGGCGATCAGGGTCAGTTTGAATGATTTCATCGCACCACCTCCGGGCCGGGAACCGGCAGCATCACCAGGTTGGGCGCCTTTTCATTGCGCGCGATCGCCAGGCCTTCCTTAACTTCGAGCCGGTACTTGTTGGGCAGCTCCTCGTAGGTGCGGGTGGTTGGATTGAACCAGCCGGTGGTGACCTGATCTGAGGTTTGGTAGACCAGCAGAGTGCGGCCGACCCGCAAGAATTCGACGGTCTGGCCGGTCGTCGGCAACGCCTCCGAGTAAGCCTCGGTCGTGCGGCCGTATTCCAGCTCGCCCTGGTAGGCTT
>WTJD01000191.1 GCA_011524975.1 Lysobacterales bacterium | reverse complement strand
GGTTTTTGTTTGAGCCCGATTCCAGCAGCAATTCAATGACCTCCGGATTAGGATTGCGCTCGGCTGCCGCATGCAAGGGCAGCCAGCCATAACGATCGCGCGCGTTAACCTCCGCGCCAGCCTCGAGCAGGGCTTCAATCACAGCGGGGTTGGCATTCTCAGCGGCGGCCCAATGCAGCGGGGTGCCGCCTGAACGATCTGCGGCATTGACCTCAGCACCGGACTCGAGCAGGGCGGTGACGATGTCGGGATCGCTGTTGTAGCGGGCGGCAGAGTGCAACGCGCTCCAGCCGCGATGGTCGGCCAGGTTGACGTCGACGCCCGCCGCGAGAAAAGGTTCCAGGTCTTTGATCTCGAGTACCCGCCACCATTGCCCGCGCTCGGGGCCCCCGGCTGCCACCTGAATTTCGGACCATTCAGCCACCGCCCCATTGGCTACGCCATCGCTTGGCGCGCTGAACAGCAAAGCAACGAGTAACGTCCCTTTCAGATACCTCAGGCAATGTTGCACGGTAGCGGTCACCCCGTTGGCGTCACTTACCTTGATTATAGGCAACATTGCGATTTTGGCGGGGACAGCGCGGGCAGCCCGTCAGACTCCGGGTGCAGGGAAAGGTGCTGCCCTACTTCTCGGATTCGGTTTCCTCGTGCCACTGGAAGATGTTCATCTCGATGAAGATGAAAGCGACCAGCCACAGGAAGGCGTCCCAAAAGTCGAGGAAATCTCCCTTCACGCCCCAATAGGCCGCGGCGCAGAAAAGGATGCCGTAGAGACCGCCCTTGAACCATCGCCCCACGCGAATCATCTGGTCGGTCAGCCTGTCACGCAGCTGCAGATAGACTTCTACCTCGAGCAACGCCACGATCAGCAGCCAGTCGGCCGCGTTGACGATATCGACAACGGCCAGGCGCAAGGCATCCTGCATGGCCGATACCGAGCTGATAATCGAGGTTCCCTCTACCCGGAGCAATTCCTGCCCCTGCAGCGCCTGGCACGATGCGGCATCGATGGGAACATACTCGTCCAGGTCGGACACCCAGGTGAATTCGGTGCCCACCAGAGAGCAAACATCAGCCACGGTAAATGGCGCCAACTGGCTGAGCACCGAGTACTTGTAGCAATAGCCGTAAAAGGCGTAGACGATGAAGAAATAACAAATTCCGCGAATACCGGTAAACAGCCACTTGATGTTGCCTTTGAGCTTTTCATCATCGATCACCGCCGTTTCCAGTTCGAACAGCAGCAGAAGGATCAGCCAGGCCGCCGTGTCGATGGTGGCGGAGTAGGCTTCCACCACGTTACGCCACGTGACGGTATCACCGAAGGTCTCGGCGCTGGCCGCGAGGTCCTCGCGGAAAAAAAGCAGCACATTCCACAACAGCAGCGTGTAGATGGTGTACTTGAATACCCTGAACACGGTGTACGGGTCCAGCCCCACACGCCGCAAGAGCCCGGACATCAGCCTGATGCCTCAGACCGGGCCCGGTCCCGGTACGCCGCGCAGGCCTGCCCAAAGGCGTGGAACAGCGCCAGTGACTCAGGATTACGCATCACCTGCCACTCCGGGTGCCACTGCACGGCAAGGTTGAAACCGGGCGCGCCCTCCACCACGAAGGCCTCAATCAGCCCGTCTTCCGCGCGCGCTTCCACGCGCAACTCCTCACCCAACCGGTCAACCGCCTGAGAATGCAGTGAATTCACGACAGCGCCCTCCGCCCCCGTTATGCTCTGCAGCAATCCACCCGGCTCAAACGTCACGCGGTGTGACGGCCCGTACTGCACTTCAATGGGGTCTTCCGGGTTTTCCTTGTGCACACGATACCCAGCCACCTCGTGCACTTTCTGATGCAGGGTGCCGCCGAAGACCACGTTCATTTCCTGAAACCCGCGGCACACCGCAAACACCGGCATGCCAACCCGCAGCGCGGCCGGTATCAGTGCCAGGGCAGCCAGGTCCCTCTCCGGATCATGCCAGGTGCCCGGGTCACTGGGGTCACCCAGGTAGTGATGTGGCTCCACGTTAGAGGGGCTTCCGGGCAGAAAAAGCCCATCCAGACGGCCCACAATGTCGAGCACGTCAAACCCTTCGTTCAGCAATGGCAGCCCCACCGGGTAAACCTCACCGGCCAGCGCCAGCGCCCGAAGATACTTTTCTCCTGCCATGTGGAAGGGATGAGGCCCTATTTCCCGGCGATCGGAGACAACGCCCACCAGGGGATGACCATGGAAACTCACGTGTTGTGGTTCTCTTCTCGGCGGGGATTGGCGGCAAAGAGGCAGAGAAATTCAGTCGCCAGGCTGGCGCCGGCAAAGGCTGTGATGTCGCCGGAGTCGTAAGCCGGGGACACTTCCACCAGGTCCATGCCAACCAGGTTGATACCGACCAGGCCGCGGATGATTTCCAGCGCCTGGTAGGTCGTGAGCCCCCCACACACCGGTGTTCCCGTGCCCGGCGCGTACGCAGGGTCGAGGCAGTCGATGTCAAACGTGAGATAGACTTTTTCATCGCCCAGGATCTCCCGCGCACGCTGCGCCACGGCCTGGGGCCCGTGCTCTTGCACCCATCGGGCATCCAGCACGTTGAAGCCCAGCGTGTCATCGTTGGTTGTGCGCAGACCGATCTGTACCGAATGGGCAGGGTCGACCAGGCCTTTTTTGGCCGCGTGGTAGAACATGGTGCCGTGGTCAACGCGGTCGCTGTCATCGGGCCAGGTGTCGGAATGGGCATCGAAATGCAGCAGGCGCAAAGGGCCGTGATGTTTCGCATGGGCTTGAAGCAGCGGATAGGAAACGAAATGATCTCCGCCAAAAGCCAGGCAGGCGGTGTTCGAGGCCAGAATCCGGTCAACATGCTGTTCAATAGCAGGGGGGATGGAAGCCGGATCGCCATAATCAAACGGGCAGTCGCCGTAATCGACCATGCTGAGCACTTCCATGGGGTCGAACTCCCACGGCCACGGCCTGGCCCAGGTCATGCTGGATGAGGCCATCCGGAGTGCGCGTGGGCCAAATCGCGCGCCCGGCCGGTTACTGGTGGCCGTGTCGAAAGGAATGCCCGTGATCGCCACATCCACCCCTTCCAGTTCACGGCTGAACCTGCGCCGCAAAAAGCTCTGCGCACCCGCGTAAGACGGCGCGTTCTCAACCTTGCCCTTCAGGCGCTCGCCAGTAAACGCATTGTCCCAATCTCTGCGGCCCGCCATGACACCTACCTCGTTAAACGAGCGGCCATGATCTCAAACTACCGAGACCGATGAAAGGGGGTGCTCCCGGGGCAACGCCCACTCAGCTGTACGAGAGCAGCGCGCCCGGATTCAAGATCAGCAGTGACCACCAAATCGGCAAGTGCTGTTCCACGCGCCCTGTCTGCGTGAGTCACGAACGGAGTTAGGCTGGAGTGATGGCATGTCGACCATCCGACCCTGCTCAATCTGCGCCCGAATCTCATCGAAGTGAAACGTGTATTCAACATCGTTTTGCGCAACGGCCGTTTCCGACTCGAACGCGGGCGCGAAGCGGAATTCCCGGACCGTGTCCAGTGCCGCATGCTTTAATGCCGGGTGCGGAGATGCTCCAACAACTTCCGGATTCCTGGTAAAGCCGGAACTGTCCACCGTGAACACCACGGTCAAGGGCTTTCGAGCATGCTTCAGAGCCGGCCCCAGCCTGGCCACGGGCAGATACAGCGGCACCGAATCCGTTTCAGTCTCGCCAGACAACAACCGGCCAATGGCCAGGCAATGCTCAGTGGCGTTATCCGACTGACCCATGATTTCAAAGGCGTGGACCAGGTAGGTGTGGGCGGCGTTGAGGCTTTCATCGCCCAGGTTCAGCGCTTCAAAACGCTGCAAAGCGTCTTCCAGCACGGGAATAGCCGCTTCGGTTCGTTGCGCCCACATGAGCCCGGCCCCGTAGTTGAATGCCAGGTTGGCGACATCCTCATCATGCTCAGGCAAGACCGAGATACCCAGCCGGTAGGCTTCACCCAACTGGTCGATTGCCTCGTCGTACTGCCCTGCCTCAAACAACGCCACATGTCTCTGGTAAGCGGCGTAAACCGCATCGGCGTCATCGTGGCTGTCCGCCTGGATGGACAACGCGAACGCCATCATGAGGGCACAGGCAAAAAAGAGAAACGGACGTACTGCTGATCCCATCGCTGTCGTCATGTCTAACTCCCCGAATCGTTGTTTTGTCTCAGAAGTATAGACAGTCACGGGAAAAACATGATCGGGGGAGCAGGTCAGGTGCGCATTTCGACCAATTCATCCATCGCGCGCAAGGCCTGCTCGATGGCCACGTGGGTGTAGGCCCCGGCCCCGGCATCGGAATTGGCGATCACGATGTTCTTCCTGCGCTGTCGGGCAACTTCATGCGGCGCCTGGCCAGGCGGCCAGTCAGGGTCCCACAGATCGAGATAGTCGTAAGCATACCCGTGGGGCCAACGGTTGACCGTGATCGCCAGGATGTCCCTGGCGGGGTCAAAGCCGGCCGGCCCCAGCATGCCGTTAAGCACTGTGCGCACTTCCCGCTCGAAGTCCTCGAAGCTCATCGACAACAGCTGTGCCCGCTGCGCGCGATGCCACTGCATGATGTCCATCTCGCCCATGGGCGGGCCTACTGTGCCCCAGAATTGCATCACGACGGCGCCGTCGTCAGACCACTCATGCGCATAGCCGGGCGCCTCCACGCCCTTGATCAGCCAGCTGTAGGCATGCATGCGTCCCGGGCAATGAGCGCCGCTGATACCCAGCCTGTCCGCAGCCTCACTGCCGCGCAGCAGCACGTTGGTCAGCACCAGCGGCCTTTTAACCTGCCGGGACAGCGCTTCCTTTTGCGGTGGGGGCAATTCACGGCACAGGTGCGGGATGATGCTGTGCCAGCAGGCCAGCACACAATGGCGCGCCCGAACGCCCAGCACCCGCCCATCCTTTACATAGCTCACGCTGACGCCATTGTCTTCGTTTCGGGCGCTCACCACCGTGGCATTCAGTCGAAGCCGGACAGCACTCGATGGCTCGTCGAGGCGGGCATAGTCAAATCTTGCCGTCACAATGTCTTCCGCGCCTTGCCCGGGCGCCACATCCGGAATCAGCGCTCGCACCAGGATCCGGGCGATGGACGCGTTGCCATCGGGAAACTGGGCCACATTGCCTCCGATATCCCGGTTTCGGATACCCGGGCCACCGCCAAGCAGGTGCATGATGGGCAGGCCAGCGTCGATACACTCGGTCACGGACAGGCCATCGGTGCCCACACCCCAATAGCCATGGGTGGTGTTGATAAACAACTCTGCCGCTTCTCGGGTCAGGCCGCCGTGTTTTTGAATAAAGTCAAAGTAACTGATACTGGACAGATACCGGTCGCGCTCATCCGCACCGCGCCCGGCAAGGACATCCGTGTCGGCCGCGAAAAAGCGCCGCAGAGACTGCACCGATTCCGCGTCCAGGGGCACATCGTCGACGAGCCCGGCCATGGCCGCGAAATCACCATAGCGAAAGGCGAAGCCGGGGATCAGCACATCGCGGCCATAGCTTTCAGCGTCGAAATAGGTTGCCGGCCCGCGCGCGCCATCGGCGCCGTACTTGAAATCGACCCGGGAGATCAGCGTGTCGATATCGACGCCCAACTCCGTCAACCATTCACTGACGGCAGGGCTGAATCCCTCGTATTCCAGGTTAAAGACCCCACCCCAGGCCAGCCTCATCGCTCCACCCTGATGAAACTCGTTTCGGCGCGCGTGGCCGCCAAAGTCATCATGGTTTTCCAGGATCAATATGCGGGCGTCATCGCCCAACCGCTTGCGATACTCATAGGCGGATACCAGCCCCGAGATGCCGCCGCCCACAACAACCAGGTCGTAGGCCTCATCCAGCATGTGGGGCGCATCGAATGCGCGGCCTTCCCGGGCCAGGGCATGGGCTGTTTCAAAGCTGCCGGGGTGTGATCCGCGCAGCCCGTTTTCAACGGGTGGGTAGTCGCTGTGCGCGCCCGGCAGGAACCGCGCCTCAGCCAGTGCGCCTGCCGGCAGCATCAGGCCCAGGCCTGCGAGACCCACGTCATGGATGAAGTCCCTGCGGCCAATATCGGCCCGCATCCCCAACTGAGCATCGCGCTTTTTCATGCCGGATTCAGCCCTGTGACACCGCCTCCAGCGTTTGATCCAGGCTCCGCCAGGCTTTCTCCACCAGTTCATCGATGTGCGCTTTTTCGGACACGAGCGGCGGAGAGACGATCATACTGTCGCCAACGGCGCGCATGACCAGCCCGTTCTCAAAACAGAAATCCCGACAGCGCGTACCCGTGTTGAGATCCTTGTGGAATCGCGCCCGGCTGGACTTGTCGCTGACGATCTCCAGCGCGCCCACCATTCCGATACTGCGCGCTTCTCCAACGATCGGATGCTCCGCCAGGGTCGACCATCGTTCGTTGAAGTAAGGGCCGATGTCTGTTTTGACCCTGGCCGCGATGTTCTCTTCGCGCATGGCGCGGATATTGGCAATGGCCACGGCGCAGGCTGCCGGGTGGCCAGAGTAGGTGTAACCGTGCGCAAATTCACCCCCCTGGCTCGAGATCACTTCGCCCACGCGGGAGCCCACCAGGACGCCGCCCAGCGGCAGATAACCGGAGGTGACGCCTTTGGCGAAGGGCATGAGGTCGGGTTCGACGCCCATCCTCGTGGCCCCGAACCACTCACCCAGCCGGCAGTAGCCGGTGATGACCTCGTCATTCACCATCAGGATGTCGTAAGCGCGGCAGATACGCTGTATCTCGGGCCAGTAGTTGTCGGGTGGAATAATGACCCCGCCCGCACCCTGTACCGGCTCACCGATAAACGCCGCGACATTCTCCGGTCCAAGCTCCTGTATTTTTTCCTCCAGTAATCGCGCCTGCTGCAAGCCGAACGCTTCGGGGGAAAGATCCCCGCCCAGGCCAAAATGATAGGGCTGCTCAATGTGCGTGACATGGTTGACCATGTCGCCGGTCTGCTCATGCATCGGCCCCATTCCGCCCAGGGTGCCCGCGGCCACCGTGCTGCCGTGGTAGGCGTTCTTACGGCTGATGAACACTTTTTTCTGGGGCTGGCCGACGAGGTCCCAATAGCGACGCACCAGCTTGATCACCGTGTCGTTGGCCTCGGAGCCGGAACCGGTGAAAAAAGTGAGCTCAAAACCAGGTGGGCTAACCTCCGCCAGCAACTCGGACAATTCGATGGCCGGCGGGTGAGATGTCTGGAAAAAACTGTTGTAGTAGGGCAACTCCTGCATCTGCCGGTAGCCCGCCTCGATCAGGTCCTTGCGCCCGTAGCCCATGGAGACACACCACAGGCCGGACATGCCGTCTAGAATCTGGTGGCCCTCGGAGTCGAAAATATAGACACCTTCGGCACGCGTGATGATGCGCGCGCCCTTTGTCCCCAGATCGTGATGATCGGTAAAAGGGTGCAGGTAGTGATCACTGTCGGCCTGCTGCCATTGACGGGTTTCGGAACTCATTCAATACTCCTGCTGCGCCACTCGTCTCGTAAACGCTCATGTTAAATCGCGGTCAGCTCATCGCGCCAGTCTGATCGCCATCGAATCGTCCCGTTTGATCAGCTTTCATCGAATCTGCGGTCGGCCCGCACCATCAGCATCAGCCCGGCGCCGACAAACGCGAAGATCCCACCCATGGCCATGGCGAACTCCCAGCCCAGCGCCTGGGCCGTGAACGGCACCAGCATGGCATTGATGACGCCCATGACGTTGGCGCCGGTGTTCATCACGCCACCCGCCGCGCCGGCATGCTCACCGCCGATGGCAATCGTGGTGGCCCAGTAAGGCGCCTCCGTGAGCTGGTTAAAGAAGAAGCAGATCACGAATGCCGCCACGGCGAGTTGGGGCTGGCTGCTCAAGGTGCCAAAAATCAACAGGCTGCCCGAGACCAGCATTCCCACCACCACCGGCCAACGGCAGCCCCAGCGCAGGCCGATGCGCCTGCACAGGCGGTCACAGACCCAGCCACCCAGTGCCGCGCCGACGCCACCGGCAATCCACTGGCTGGAAACCACCCAACCGACGGTCTGCTCGGGATATTCGCGCACGCTGGCCAGATAGTAGAAAAACCAGCTGAACACGTCATAGAAAACGAAATTCATGCAAGAGTAGCTGAGCATGACCAGCAGGACATCGCGGTTCTTCAGTACCTGCAGCCAGGCCCTCGGGCCCTCATCCTGGCTCGGGCCGCTGTGCTTGCCGGCCTCGATCAACTCGATCTCGGCCTCGTTGACGCCCCGGTGCTCAGAGGGTTTGTCCCTGGCATACCACCACCACAGCACAGCCACGCCCAGCGCAGTCGGCGCCAACCAGAGAAAGGATTCGCGCCAGCCCAATTGCAGGATCATCCAGGTCAGGGCCGGCGCCGTGGCCGCGAAGCCCAGCGTCAGGCCGGTACTGGACAACCCGGTGGGAAACGCCCAGCCACCCACCGGGAACCAGCGCTGCACAAAGCTGTTGACGGTTGGAAAGATCGGCGCATGGGCCGCACCCACCAGGAAGCGGATCACGATGAGGCTGCCGATGATCAGCCAGGGCGCCGCCGCCCCCGGCCCGGGCACCGCGGCCGTGGCCACGGTCAGCACGGCCCAGGCAATGGCGATCAGCATCAGGGCGCGGCGCGGGCCGAATTTGTCGGCAAATACACCGCCAGGGAACTGAAACAGCGCGTAGCCGGCCGGGAACGCCGCCATCACCCAGCCCCACTGCACCTCGCTGAGGCCGAGATCCAGCATCATGGACTGCGGCGCGATAGAAAGATTGCCCCTGAGGACATAGGAAACGAAACTGGCCAGGATCAATATGGCCATGATGCGCCAACGCACCGTGCTTGGACGTGTATTCATTCTTGTGCTCTGTGTCGTGCGCCTCCAGCATACCGTGAGGCCGGCCCACCTGGCCAACCGTAGTCGCACATTGGCCTGATTACCTATACTGATGCGCACGCCGGACCCAGTGGATAAAAAATGAGACACTTTTTACTGATCACTGCCGCAGTCACCGCCTCGCTGTTGTTGAGCATCGTCGCGCATGCGGGAACCGTCGCGCTGGTGGCAGATCGCCTGATCGACGGCGTATCTGATCGAGCCATCAATGACGCGGCGGTCGTTATCGAGGGTGAGAACATCGTTGCGGTGGGCGGCAGGGATGTCATTCCCGCAGGCTCCCAGGTCATAGAACTCGGCGACATGACGCTGATGCCGGGCATGATCAATGCGCATGAGCATCCCCAACTCTATGCCGACGACTATCAAAACGCGCACCTGCAGGCCTCATCGGCCTACAAGACACTGCGCAGCCTGGCCGCGCTGCAGTCCTGGCTGCTGGCCGGATGGACCACGGTTCGCGTCATGGGCGACGGCGATGTTTACTACGGCAATATGGACCTGAAGCGGGCCATCGCCGAAGGCCTGTTCACCGCCCCGCGCCTGACCGGGGCCGCGCATTACATCTCCACCACCGGCGGCGGCGGGGATATGCATTTCATCTCACCGGAACAGGGCGTCACGCCGGACGGGCTGATCGTTGACGGGCCGCAGGCCATGATCAAGGCCGTGCGCAGGGAGGTTATGTACGGGTCCGATTGGATCAAGCTGATGGTCACCGGTGCCTTTCACGCGGTCGGAGGCGACCCTAAAAACCTGGCCATGAGCCCCGAGGAACTGGCAGCCGCCATGGCCGAGGCCGGGCGTCAGGGTGTTCCGGTCGCCGCACACGCGCACGCCACCGCGGGCATCAATGCCGCTATCCGGGCGGGCGCGCGCTCCATCGAGCATGGCACCTACCTGGATGATGAATCCATCGAACTGATGGTCGAACACGGCACGTTCTACGTCCCCACCATTTATGTGGGTGATTACTACGCCGGCTCCGACAAGCTGCTGGCCCAGGCCAAGAATGATGACCCCTATCTCCAGTACCGCGATGAGTGGCTGCGGCTCATCGGCCAGGCCCATCGCGCGGGTGTGAAGGTCGTTGTGGGACTGGATCTCGGCAGCACGCCGGTACCCGATACCGGGGTTTTCGCCCGCGAATTCGCCGTGCTGGTGGAAGCGGGCCTCTCCGAGATGGACGCCATCCGGGCCGGCACCCGCGTGGCGGCCGAGATGCTCGAATGGGACGACCGGCTGGGCACCCTGGAGGCGGGCAAACTCGCAGACATCATTGCCGTGCCCGGCAACCCGCTCAAAGACATCTCGACGTTGGAACGGGTCGGCTTCGTGATGATCGGCGGGCAGATCGTTCGCCGCCCCGGTGAGACGCCCTCACTGTCGGGCGCGCTATCCAAACCTGACGGGGGCAGCCCTCATGAGTGATGTATCAGAGTACAACCGCAAAGCCTGGGACCACATGGCAGGCAAGGGCAACGAATGGACGGTCCCGGTCAGCGATGAGCTGATCGCACAGGCCCGGCAGGGAAACTGGTCGGTGGTCCTCACCCCGCTCAAGCCCGTTCCGCAAGACTGGTTCGGCCCCATTGCGGGACAAGAGATACTGGGCCTCGCCTCAGGCGGGGGACAGCAGGGGCCGCTGTTCGCCGCGGCCGGCGCGCGTGTCACCATCCTGGACAACTCACCCGCCCAGCTCGACCGCGACAGACAGGTCGCCGAGCGGCATAACCTGGATCTCGTCACCGAGTTGGGGCTGATGCAGGATCTCTCGCGATTTCCCGAAGCGTCTTTCGACCTCGTATTCAATCCGGTTTCGAATTGCTTTGTGGAGGACATTCAGCCGGTCTGGCGCGAGGCCTTTCGGGTACTCAAGCCGGGCGGCCGCCTGTTAACCGGTTTCTGCAACCCGGTGCTGTTCGGGTTTGATCCCGACGCAACCGGCGAGGATGCGCTGCGGTGGAAATTCCGGCTGCCCTACTCCGACCTTGAATCCAGAGACCCGGCCGACCTGGCCCGTCATCAGGCCAGCGGCGAGCCCCTGGAATTCAGCCATTCACTGGAGGCGCAGATCGGGGGGCAGTTGCGTGCCGGATTCCGCCTGCTGGATCTCTACGAAGACACCGCCGAAAACTGGGCGCTTGCTGAGTTTTTCCCGCCCTTCCTGGCGACCTTGTCAGGCAAGCCGGAAGACTAAAGGCCACGCAAGCCCACATGGGCGTCTTCCGCTCGGTATACTCGGACGTCATGATTTCAACAATCAGCAACAACAGCCCGTTTTCGTGTGCGCTGGCCCTCTGCTTCCTCCTGCCCATGATGTGCGCCACCCCGGCGGCAGCGGAAGACCTCTTTGAGCGTCTGCGCGAGACCCGCCTGACCAATCTCGAGGACGTCATCGAGGCCGCGGGCACCGATTCGCCCGGGTCGGGCGCATTCCTGGTGAAAAACCCTTACTCGAGTAGCGATCAACCGGATGCAACGCCGCGTGACGGCACACCCTCCAGCGCAGTATGCGCTGTGCGTTTTGCCGATGATGACCCGCTGGCTTACGCGCTTGGATCTTTCCCTTCCATCGAAGAGATGGAGACCAGCGGCGCGATCCTGACCCACTTCGGCCGCTGCGGAAGCTGCTCGACACTCAGCGACCTGGCCGTGTACCTGGAACAGCCGGACCTGACCACGCCCGCCCGCCGCTGCTCACGTAAATCCGGCGCAGTCCGGATCAAGCGCTGTTTCGTGGAACAGATCGGCTTTACCGAGGCCTGCGCCGAGAGTTGGACATACAACGCGATCAACACCCAAGAGCGCTGCCGCGATGCCTGCGTCAAGACATACGGAGCCCTGAACCTGCTGCTGCACCGCTACCCTGCTCCGAACAACCTGCCCGTCGGCTCGCTGAATGCCTGCTTGCAGTGTGACGAGGATTTGAGCGGCCCTGGATTCAAGCAGAGCGCCGGTCGAACGAGGCGTAACTCGGGTATTCCTTCAGCCATCGAGCGACAGGAGAGCGAATTTCGCCCCGTCGATCACGCGGCCTACTTCAAAAACCGAAGCCTGGATCAGGACTGAATCAGCCGTCCCGCCAGGCCGGGCCTGGCGGGTCGATTGCAATGGGTATATCGCGTTGGTAGATCGGATCTTCGGTCATATCCAGGCCGCGGGCATGCAAATGCCCCGAATGCACCGCGTGAACAATCGCGCCGGGCGCCAGCGCGTCACCGATGCACTGGACCGAGACGATACCTGCGTCGGAAAACGCCGCTTCCCGGCTCATCAGCCGCCGATACAGTTCGTCATTGGCCGTGCGGTGGCCCACGAGCACCACTGAGCGCGCCTCGACAGCCTGCTCGGCACCGGTAAAGATGTTGGCAAGCGTGGCCGTCTGCCCGTCAAAACCCTTGAGCAAACTCAGCGTGCTCAGCCCGATCCCATGCTCATGAAGCGCCTGGTGCACAAAAGGCTGTTCGTTGGTCATGATGGTCCAGGCCGATGCGTGCCCCGCCGGCGTGGCATAGCTGACGGAAATACCCCGCGCCGCCAGGTGCTCAGCGATGACGCCACCCATGTAGAAATTGTCGAAATCGTAGACCAGAGCGGGTCCCTCGGGAACTGCGCCCGTGGCCAGGTCATCGGGGGTAAAGACCGCCGGACCCTCCAGTTCACCCACCGGAATTTCGAGCGAGGTGTACAGGTGCCGGGTCCATGAGGAGCCGGTCGCGACCAACACGTGCCCGTGATCCATCGCCAGGACATCGTCCATGCCCATTTCGCTGGCAGGATACAGCTCGACATTGCCCATTTGCCGAAGCGCCTGCAAGCGGTAGTCGCGCACCCGGCCCCAGGTCGACAGTCCGGGCAAAGCCGTTTCGAACAGGAGCCGACCACCCAGTTTTTCCGAACGCTCCGCCAGCGTCACGTCGTAACCCCGACGGGCCGCGGTCAATGCTGCTTCCAGACCGGCCGGACCGGAACCGATGACCAGCACCCGTTCGTCGCTGCCGGCCGGAGGAACGCGCTCAGGGTGCCAGCCGCGGCGCCACTCCTCCCCAGCCGTGGGGTTCTGGGTGCAGCGCACGGGCACGCCATCATGCCAGCTGGAGATGCAGATATTGCAGCCGATGCATTCCCGGATTTCGTCCTCCCGCCCCTCGCGAATCTTGTTGGGCAGAAACGGGTCGGCGATCGAGGGCCGCGCGCCACCGATCAAGTCCAGCACGCCACGGCGCACCTGCGAAACCATGGTGTCGGGAGATGTGAAGCGACCCACTCCGACCACCGGCCGGTCGGTCACCTGCTTGACAAAATCAATCACCGGCTCATGCGCGCCTTCCGGCCTGAACCGGGAAGCACCACAGTCGGTCGGGCTGGAATCCATCTTCACGTCCCAGAGATCAGGCACGTCCGCCATCAGCGCCACCACCTCGTGCGCCTCCGAGGCATAGTGCTCGCTGGGCTTGCCGCGCAATTCCTCCAGGCTGATGCGCAAGGCCACGCCGCAGCGGTCGCCAACCTCGTCCCGGGTGGCCTCCAGCAACTCCCGGACGAAGCGACAGCGATTCGCCACCGAGCCACCATAGGCATCCGTACGCTGGTTGTATTCCTCCAACAGGAACTGGTAGCCCAGGTAACCCATGCCCGCGTAAACATAAACGATGTCGTAGCCTGCCTGACGGGCCCGCCGGGCCGCCGTCGCCTGCCACCCGATCACATCCCTGATGTCCCGGGCATCCATTGCGCGGGGGCGCTGGTGCCCCATGAAACCCACATGCGTGGCTGCCCAGGGGATACCTGAGGGCGAATAGCCGGGGATGCGCGAGGTTCGGTTCATCACCGAGGCGCCTCCGTGCCACAGTTCGACCGCGGCCAGCGAGCCGTGCGCATGGATGGCGTCGGTCGCCATCGCGTGCGATTTGATGTCGTTGCTGTCCCAAAGCCGACCGAATGGCAGGGGTGAATCATCCGAAGAGGGGTGCGTGGAAACAGCCCCGGTGCTCACCACGCCCCAGCCGCCCTCGGCCTTCGCGCCCCTGAATGCCGCGCGCACCCTGGGGTTGGCTTCGGTCATTCCGCTGGCGTGAGGCACCTGGTAGAAGCGGTTGGGCGCGGTCACCGGGCCAATCTGCACGGGTTCGAACAGCACCTGGTACTTGGGATTGATTGTGCTCATGAGCTTCGGCTTCCGGATACCGCGGATGGATGGCAAGTTCGTCGATCATAGCCCATTGGCATTGAATTTGGGCCAGTCTGCTAGGAGAATGCCTGCACCCTGATCCAGAGTTCTTAGCCATGAACCCAGCCGAATACCCACTTCCTACCCTGCTTACCACCTCCGTGGTGCGCGGATCGCAGCAGGGCGAAAGCCATGGCGGTGTCTACCTGGTGGATTTCGCGGCCCAGGAAGTGGAACAGGTGGTGGACTGGAACACGGACGAGATCGACTGGCAGGGCCGCGGCTGGGACCGGGGATTACGCGGTATCGCCTTCTTCGGCGGTGAAATATACATTGCCGCCAGTGACGAACTGTTTGTCTATGATCAGAACTTCCGCATCCGGCGCTCGTTCCGCAGCACCTATCTGAAGCACTGCCACGAAATCTGTCAGCTGAACAATCACCTCTACCTGACCTCCACCGGGCATGACAGCATCCTGGCCTTCGACCTGGAACGCCAACGGTTCTTCTGGGCGCTCTACCTGGCCCATGAAGAAGGCAAGCTGAAGGGCATCCCCTACGACCCCAACGGCATCAGTGGACCGGGAGGCGCCTCGGGCCCGCCGGCTACGAACCACCTGCACCTGAATAACATCCATGCCGACCGAACCGGCATGTATGTCAGCGGTCTGCACAGCGGCGGACTGATCAGGGTCGGTGACGAGAACACGGTGGAACGGGTGGTTTCGCTGCCGAGGGGCACGCATAACGCGCGGCCGTTCGGTGACGGCGTCCTGTTCAACGATACCGGCTCCGATCATGTGCGCTGGGTGCGGCGTGACGGCAGCGAAGTGCGTTTTGAAGTGCCCCAGTATGACCCGGGCGAACTGACCCACACCGAGCTGGGCGATGACCAGGTAGCGCGGCAGGGATTCGGGCGCGGGCTGTGCGTGATCGATGACCGCCTGCTGGCGGCCGGCTCCTCCCCCTCTACCGTCACCCTTTTCGATCTGCAGAGCGGAGCGACCGTGGCGCGCGTCAATTTCTCCATGGATGTGCGCAACGCGATCCACGGGCTCGAGGTGTGGCCGTATTGAGCAAGGAATGACGAGTCACGGATCACGATCAAAGATCATGAACAAAAAAAGCCCCGGCGAACCGGGGCTTTTTTCATGGTACTGGCCGCTGAGGCTTAATTGCCGAACGACTTGATGAAGCGGAAGCCGTATTCGCGCGGACGATTCACCGTCTCACGCGCCCGTCCGAAGAAGTAATCGAACTCGTACGGATTGGCGAACAGCACCGCGCGCTCGTCGGTCACGTTGTTGACGAACAGCTGAATGCTCCAGCTGTCGCCTGTCAGGCCGAACTTGATATCGCCGATGTTATACGCGGGCTGCTTGATCTGCGGCGAGGGGCCGTCCTCGTACAGCTCGATCGGCTCAAAGATGTTGAGCATGTCAGAGGTGTAGCTCCACTGTACGCGGACATAAGCCGAGCTGGCATTGAACCAGTCCACCGGCCACTCGTAGTTCGCGTACATGGAACCCTTGAACTCGGGCGACAGCGGCAGCCTCGAGCCGGCCGGAACAACGATGGACACGGACACCTCATCCTCGACCACGGCGTCCAGCCAGGTGGCATTGAAGCCCAGATCCAGGTTTTCCGTCGCTGCCATGTCGTATTGCAGTTCAAAACCTTCTGAGTTCGCCTTACCCACATTGGCTACGACTTTCTGCCAGGGCTGACCACAGGCAGGCTCTGGCGGTGCGGCTTCCGAGCCGCACGGCCGGTTGCTGGGATCGACGACCTCCAGCTGATAATCATCCCAATTCATATTGAAGTAGGTGAGATTCAGCCGGGCCCTGCCGTCCATCAGGGTCATCTTGGCGCCCAGCTCGTAATTCTCCAGGATGTCGGAGTCATACTGGCGCGGGAAGAAAGGTATGCCGCGTCCACGGTTGGTGCCACCGGGACGGAAACCTTCAGAGTAGAGACCGTACAGCAGGGTGTTCTCGCTCAAGCGATAGCTCAGGCTGAGTTTATAAACGACATCGCTCTCGTCGCTGGACGGGCTGAGATAGCCATCCGGCGTCAGGTTGAAGGCCGGGTTCTCGACCCAGTAGAGCTTATCCATGGTCCGGTCGAACCAGCGAGCACCACCGGTCAGGTCGAAGTTGCCCAGGTGCAGCGTCATCTCGCCGAAGACAGCGGTCTGCTCCCACTCGGTGCGGTCAGCAGAGTGCCACCAGAAGTCGGTGTCTACGGGCGGAATGCTGGGCTGGCGCCAGCCGTTGCCCGCGCGGAGATTGTCGTAAGACTTGGAGCCCGAATAATTCTGCGCGTAAGTCCAGAAATCCCATTCTTCCTTGGATTCTTCGTAAAACAGACCGGCCACCCAGTCGATCCGCTCACCCTGGCTGGACAGGCGGAATTCCTGTGCGAACTTGGTGTTTTCCTGCACGTTCAGCAGGAAGCCGATCGGATCGTTGTAGTAGTTGCCCACGCCGGAGGGCTGGAAGCAGTATTTGCTGTACTGCGAGAAATTGTAATAGTAGCCGGAGTAGCAGAAGGTGCCGAAGTAGGACGCGTAACCGACAGAGGTGTCCTGCGCGTAGCTCCAGTCACGGGTGAAGTAAGAGGTCGCCGACACGAAGTCCGCAAAGCCCAGATCACCTTCCACGGTGAGGGCGTATTGCGCCCACTGCATGTCGTCCCATTCCATCTCGGGATAGAACCTGACCACCGCCAGGTCGCGGCCGAGTGTGGGATCGCGCTCAGGACGGCCGTTGGAAAATGTGTTCTGACCCGTCACACCGGCCGTGATCGACCAGTCGTCATTGAGGAACCATTTCGCGGCCAGGCGCCCGCCCGAGTGACGGACGTCGTTGAAGTTGCTCTCTTCCTTGCCCGCGTTGTCGAACAGCTCGAACCGCGGCGTGGTGCCAAACACGTTGTCGATGAACCCGCCGTCCTCGGCCGTGAAGCCCACCAGCCTGATGGCGAAAGAATCACCGATCGGGAAGTTGGCCATGGCGCTGACGTCGTAGCTCATATCGCTGTCGGAGCCCGTGCGCAACATGACGTCGATGTTGGCGTCAAACGCGGTCGGGTCCGGCTTGTTGGTCACGATGCGCAAGGTACCCGACTGGGAACTGGCGCCGTAGAGCGTGCCTTGAGGGCCACTCAGGGCCTCCACGCGCTCGATATCCACCATGCGCGGGTCCGGGGTACCGTTCATGGTCAACGACTGTTCATCGAGATACAGCGCCGCTGAGGGCTCAGCGATGAATGTGGCGGCATCGTCCGCGATTCCGCGGAATATGATTTTTGCCGTGCCCGGATTGGCCTGCACGTAGGACATGCTGGGTATGAACCTGACATAGTCTTCCATCTGGTTCAGACCGGCACGTTTGATCTGCGCCTCGGACAGTGCCTGAATACTTTGCGGGATATCCATCAGGCTCTCAGTCCGTTTACGGGCCGTTACCAGGACCTCTTCGAGAGCCGCGCTGCCTTCGTCTTCCTGGTCCTGCGCCAAGGCTGCTCCCGCTGGCAAAACCAGCGCCGCCGAGATGGCGACAGAGAGCTTGTTGGGGTTCGATAGCGGTTGGCTGGTGACAGCCTGGACGGTCCACTTCTCATAGGAAGTCGTCATTATGGATACCCTCACTTCTATTTATCGGAATACGATTAGTAGCTGATATTAGTGGTGGTTTTCAAAAAATACAAATGCAATCACAATCGCCACCGGCGTTGCTGCGCTCAGTGGGGCATCGCCTAGCCCCAACCTAACGCTGGCGACAGCGGACGGGTTCGTTATACTGACAGTCCCCGGGACTCGTTGAAAAGGCTGTTTTCAGATGGATATCGATGTGCCGCTGCGCGAATTGGGCGCCGTTAACGCCCAGCCATTGATCGACGCCGTGCTTGGCCTTGGCGATGAGCGCTGGCGGGCGAACGAATACCGTCAAAACGCGTATGAGGTCCATCGCCAGACCCGGTCGCTGGTGCTTGTTTTCTGCGACGGTTGGCCGGAAATGAAAGTGACCAAAGAACCTGCCTGGGATGAACTGAAAGACGTCGCTGTGCCATTGATGCACGATATCCTCGCGCAGCACTATCCCCCCGGCGGCACCATTATCCGCGCCATGGCCGCCAAGCTGGTGGCCGGGGGCATCATCACACCCCACCGCGACGCGCACCCCTCATTTGTTCACAGCCACCGAATCCACATACCCATCAGCACCAACCCGGGCGTTCGTTTCATGATCGGGGGGCGTCCCTACCGATTCGAGGTGGGCCAGGCTTACGAGATCAACAACCAGAAACACCATAGCGTGATGAACAACGGCAGCGAGGATCGCGTCACCTTCATCTTCGACTATGTTCCGCCCGCCCGGGCGGCCTGAACGCCCCGGCTAGCCCAGTGATGCAGGCCGGTCCGCTTCCGGCATATCTTTCAGCAGCGGCTCGAGGATGGTGATCAGCTCAGCCAGTTCGGCCTCGTAATTGCGCCAGAAATTGAGCGCCTTCGTATAGATCGGCTGGCGCACCTGCTCTGAACTGGCCGTGTTGATGGCGCGCTCGGTCTCGTAAAACCGCAGGCACTGGTCTTCCCATTCCAGCCCGCAGTGCTCCAGGAGCCGGCGCGTCTGACCCTCCTGGTCGTGCACCATGTCCTCGTAGCGCACATCCAGCACCTTGCCGGGCAACACCTCGTGCCAGTGATCCATGATGCGCTGGTACTGCAGGTAGTACTGGCCCAATTCGAACAGGTCATAGGTGAAGGCCTGGCCTTTGAAGAACAGCTGTTTGTAACTTCCCAGGCAGCTGTCCAGGGGATGGCGGCGCGCGTTGATGACTTTCGCGTTGGGCAGTATCAGGTGCAACAGCCCGATGGCGGCGAAATTATTGGGCATCTTGTCGATGAAAAAGGGCGTGTTGGTTCGATAGCGGCGGGTTCGTTGCAGATACCGTTCGCCCAGCTCCAGGATCGCCTCGCGTGGCAGGTCCGCGACGGCCTCCGGGTATTCGGCCCGGTCTTCCCGGCTGCGATTGATGTCCCGAATGGCCCGGCTCAGGTCAGGCAGCTCGGCGGTCCCCTCCACCTGGCTGTGGCTGGCCAGGATCTGCTCGATCAGCGTCGAGCCTGAGCGCGGCAAACCAACGATCAGGATCGGATCCGGGCGGGGATCGCCCCAGCCCTCTCGCTCTTCCAGGAACGCGCGCGAGAAGGTCTGGATGATCCGGTCATGGATCACCTGGGTTTGCACCGGATCGTACATCTCATGCGTGCGTCTGAGATCCGCGCCCGCCCGATAATGCCCAAAGGCCGTGGCGTAATCGCCCTCGTTCTCAAAGTGCTTGCCGAGCGAATAGCGGAAGTTCACCCGTGGCTCGTCGGCCACGCGCGCATCGTCCTGCACCATCTTCAGCATGACTTCGACTTCCTCCGGGTTGAACTCAAAGGTCTTGAGATTGGCCATGCTCCAGTAGGCTTCACCAAAAGCGGGGTGGGCCTGGATACAGCTGCGATAGGCCTCGATGGACTCGTCCGTCCGCCCAATCGTCTTGAGCACGTGCCCAAGGCCCGACAGGGCGCCCATGTGTCGCGGACTGTTTTCCAACGCCGCCCGATAAGCCTCGATGGCCTCCTCATGACGCTGCGCCTTGGCCAGGATATTGCCCCGGATCATGTGGGAGTGGGGCATTTCTGGATCGAGCTCGATCGCGTGCGCCACGGTTTCGAGCGCCAGGTCAAACCTCTCCTCTTTCATCCACGCATTGGCCAGGTCGTTCCAGGCCAGCACAAAGCCTGGCGCCAGCTTGACCGTGCGCTGGAGCAGTTCGATGGCTGCCCGCGGTCGGCTGGCGTCCATGGCCACCTGCGCGAGCAGGCGCATGGCGGACACGCTGCGCGGCTGCTCACTGAGCACCTGCCGGATCAGCTTTTCTGCCTTATCGAGGTCTCCCGCCGCATGGGCGTCGGTGGCCTCCGCAAGGGCAGCGCGCGAAGGGTCGAGCCTGAAGGCCCGCTCAATGGCCTGCTCCGCTTCCGCGCCGTGACCGGTCTGGGAAAACGCCCGGGCCAGCGCGAGCTGGGTCTTTGCCCGTTGGGGCACCAAACTGGCCGCTTTTTGCAGGAAAGCCAGGGCGTCCGCCGGGTTTCGCTCTGCCAGCAATGCCAGCCCCGTGCCCTCGAGCGCGCGCGGGAAATCCGGAAGCATCTTGAGGGTCTTGCCAAACCAGGTCCGGGCTTCCTGCGGCTTCCGCTGTCGGATCAGGATCTCGCCCAACAGGCACAGAAGGTTGGGGTCACGGCCGAACCTCGGGATGGCGCCGCGACATTGCAGTTCGGCCTCATCCAGGTCCCCCGCCTGCATCACCTGCCGCGCGCGATCGTAGGCCGCCCGAATGGCTGCCACTTCCTGCTCTGACCTGGCTTGTGGTCGCATCTTGATTCCACCCGCTGAAGGGGCAGTGAGTGTGCCGCAAGCATGCCAAGGACTCAAGTGGTGAACCCCTGAGCGCGCGATGGAAAACGTAACCTCTTGAACGCATACTAGGCGAACCATCCAAACTCAGGTTTCCGCACATGCTGGACAAGACCGCAATCGACTGGAGCCAACGCGCTTCGGAACTGGACATCGAATCCCGCGCTTTCATCGACGGGCGATTTACCGACGCGCTGTCTGGCGAGACGCGGCCCTCATTCAATCCGGCCAATGGCGAGAAAATTGCCGATGTGGCCTGCTGCGGGGCAGAGGATGCCGACCTCGCGGTGCAGGGCGCCCGATCCGCCTTCGAGGACGGCAGGTGGTCACGCATGGCGCCGATGGAGCGCAAAATGGTCCTGGTGCGCTGGGCCGAGCTGATCGAGAGCCACCTTGAAGAACTGGCTTTGCTTGAAACCCTGGATGTGGGCAAGCCCATCTCCGACACCACGGCCGTGGATGTGCCCTCAGCGGCGCGGACCATTCGCTGGAGCGGTGAGGCCATCGACAAAGTCTATGATGAGATCTCACCCACACCGCATGACACCCTGGCGCTTATTCAGCGTTTGCCCCTGGGCGTGGTGACCGCCATCGTCCCGTGGAACTTTCCGCTTTCCACCACGGCATGGAAGCTGGCGCCGGCGCTGGCAACCGGCAACTCGGTGGTGCTCAAGCCCGCTTCCAGCACCCCGCTGTCCGCCCTGTTTATTGCCAAGCTGGCGGCCGAGGCGGGGCTGCCCGAGGGGGTGCTCCAGGTCCTTCCCGGGCCGGGAGGCAGCATGGGCAAGCACCTGGCCCTGCACATGGACATCGATGGCCTGACCTTTACCGGCTCCACCCCGGTCGGCCAGTTGCTGATGCAGTATTCCGGCCAGTCCAACCTCAAACGCACCTTCCTGGAGCTGGGCGGCAAAAGCCCCAACATCGTGTTTGCCGACGCCAACCTGGACAAGGCGGCGGCCATGGCGGCCGTGGCCGTTTTCTACAACGGCGGCCAGACCTGCACCGCGGGCACGCGCCTGATCGTCGAGGCGTCGATCCAGGACGAATTTATTGAAAAGGTGATTGCCCACGCGCAACGCTGGATGCCGGGTGATCCGCTCGATCCGGACACGCGCATGGGCCCGATGATCGACCGCGGGCAGCATGAAACCGTCGCGGGCTATGTCAAAGTCGGGTGTGACGAGGGCGCCGAGATGGCCTTTGGCGGGGGTCGGGTGCTCCAGGATACGGGCGGTTTTTACCACGAACCGACCATTTTCCGTGGCGTGAACAACCAGATGCAGATCGCCCAGGAGGAGATTTTCGGTCCGGTGCTCTCGGTCATGTCATTCAAAAATGCCGAGGAAGCCGTGCGCATCGCCAATGATTCCATTTTTGGCCTGGCCGGCGCGGTATGGAGCAACAACATCAACACGGCGCACAAGGTAGCCGCGGCCGTGCGCGTGGGCACCATGGGCATCAATAACTATTTTGGCGGCGACATCACGGTGCCCTTCGGCGGCTTCAAGCAAAGCGGTAATGGCCGCGATAAATCCATGCATGCCTTCGACGATTACACCGAGCTGAAAACCACCTGGATCGAGCTGGATTAGCGCTCAAGCGTGGATAGGGCCGGAAAAAGAAACTTCAGGGGAAGCACACGCTGTCGGACGCGCTGAACATTGAGGTCAATACCCGGGCCACGGTCAAGCGCATTGCGATCGACCCCGACCATGACTGCCTGGTCATCGACGACTTTCTGCTCAACCCCGATGAGGTCATCGCCTGGGCGCGAAACCGCCTGGAAGATTTCTTCATGCAGGAACGCGCCTATCCGGGCCTGATCCTGCCCTTATCAGATCATCAGGCGGCGCCCCTGCACGCTTTCATACGCTCCAGGCTCAGTCGGGCTTTCGGGTTTCTGCGCGGTGATATCCAATTCCAGACCCAGTTCTCCCTGACGACCCTGCGGCCGGAAGATTTCAGCTGGATCCAATGCCTGCCGCATTCCGACCCCCAGCATGAGACGGGTCGCGCCAATTTCGCCACGGTACTCTACCTGTTCGAGAATCCCGCCCTGGGCGGCACCGGTTTTTACCGCTGGAAAGACGTGGCCTTCTGGCAGGAAATGACCCGCGCGCAGGTGAATGACCCCGATCATGGCCTGGACCGGTTGCGGGAACGGTTCGAGATGTTTCGCCGGCCCTGGGCGTATACAACCGAGTCCAACGAGGCCGTAGAGCTGTTGACCATGGTCCCGGCCCGCTACAACCGGATCATCTGTTATCCGGGGGATCTGCCGCACAATGCATTTGTCAAACAGCCAGAGCTTCTGACGGACGACCCGCTGACCGGCAGATTCTCGCTGAACAGTTTTGCCGGTGTCTGGCCCCGGAAATGAGCCCGTGACCCGCGCTCGGCAGGACCTGACGCGCGGACCGGTCGGCGCGCACCTGAGGCGGCAAGCCACACCATTCGCGCTGGGCCTGGTCGCCATATTCTCCTTCGAGGCGGTCGACCTGTTCTTCATCTCACGCCTGGGTGATGCCCCGCTGGCCGCCATCAGCTTCTGTTTTCCTGTGATCTGGCTGGTGTACGCCATTGGCATTGGTTTCGAGTCGGCGGCGGCGTCCTGCGTCTCACGAGCGGTCGGGCGCAAGGATGAGGAAGGCAGCCGCCGCCTGACAACGGATACGGCGGCGCTGGCGGGCGGCGTGGCGCTGATCATCACGATCGCGGGACTGGGCAGTATCGAACCCGTTTTTTACGGGCTCGGCGCCACGCCCGAACTGATGCCGCTGATCAATGAGTACATGCGCACCTGGTACTGGGTGGCGCCCCTCGACGTTGTCCTGTGGTGCTCGCTGGCTTCGATGCGCGCGCGCGGCAACACCCTGCTGGAGAGCAAGATCATCACCGTGGCCGCCCTGCTGAACTTGGCGCTCGACCCCATATTCATTTTTGGACTGTTCGGTTTTCCGCGGCTTGAGATGCAGGGTGCGGCCCTGGCCACGCTGGTTGCAACGGCCATCATGCTGCTGTTCACCCTTTTCCACCTGCATGTCCGGCTGAAGGTCTACGCTTCGATGATTGCGCCGCTGCGCGATATCCTGGCTTCATGGCGGCACATGCTGCACATCGGCATACCGGCGATTGCGACCCACGCCATTGTGCCGGTCTCCAGCGCCGTGGTGGTATCGATGATCGCCGGGTTCGGTACCGATGCCGTTGCGGGGTACGGGGTGGCCATGCGGATGGAGCCGATTTTCCTGATTCCCTTTTATGCCCTCTCGGCGGTGTCGAGCCCGTTTTTCGGCCAGAATTTCGGTGCCGGACACTTTGACCGGCTGCTCGAGGCCCGGCGGGTGGTGACACGATTCTGCGCCTTCTTCGGCCTGACCCTGGCGGTATTGCTCTGGCTGCTCGCCCGCCCCCTGGCCGGAATCTTCAGCGAGAGTGAAGCGATCCTCACCGTGGCCGTTCACTACCTGTATATCGTGCCCGTGTCCTATGGCGCCTATGGACTGGTGATGTCGGTCAATGCGTCGTTCAACGGCATGGGCAAGCCACTGCCGGGTGTGGTCATCTCGACCTGCCGGGTGATCGTGCTGTTTCTCCCCCTGGCTTTACTGGGACGCTGGCTGTTTGAATTGCGCGGCTTGTTTGCCGCGGCCACGCTGTCCAACCTGTTGCTGGGCCTGGCGGGTTTCCTGTGGCTGGGCCGGGTGGTGCGGTCAAGCGCCGCCCAAATCCCGCCAGATTCGCTCAACCCACGCGCGAATGGTTAAGGCCTCCTGCCAGCGATCGGACAACTCCCGTCCGTCGGCCCCCGTGATCGCGTAGGGCGGCGGACCCAGTTCACACAGAAAACAGAGGGTCGCGTCCTCGTCATTGCGCTCGCGCCAACGCTCAAAGCCTTCACGCCACCAGGACTGGAAACATCTGACCCAGTCGCCGTGTTGTGGAAAGTCAATCTGCACCTGGATCTGCTCCCGGTTGGCCACGCGGCCCTGGAAACAGTCCGAGCGTTCAAGCAGCCTGCTCACATGCGCGCGGTCCCGGTCAGGGAGGGGCAGCCGCATCTCCCGGTCGATCACGTAGTGTGACAGGTCAGCACACAGGCGCATGTCAGGAATACGGTCCATCAACTGCAAGGTGTAATGCATGTCGTTCAGCGTGCAGTCGCGATGGGTCTCGAACAGGACAGGCATGGCGGCGGATCGCGCGTCATCCATCCAGTGCCGAATGACGTGTTCACCTTCCTCCACGCTCATCGGCATGACCTGCCCAATCACGTTCACGAGACAGGCATCGAGCTCTTCCGCCAGCGCAAGCAACGGCTTCAGTTCATCGATGGTGCCCGGAAAGGCATTGACCATGCACTTGAGTCCGTAATACTTGTAGAGCGGGGCCAGCCGGCGGCTCTCTTCGATCTCATTCACGGCCGGATCAATGCACAACCCGGCATAACCGGCTTCCGCCGCCAGGCGGAATTTTTCCTCCATCGTCCACTCAGCCACGCCGGGTTGACGCATTTCCATGGCCCATAACGACTGGAATACCGCGAGTTGCTGCATACGATCAGAAGCTCATCAGGAACGAGACAGCATTGCCTCCGTAGACCTCTCCGGCACGAACGGACCGGAGGTATTCCTCCTGCATCGGCGAGGGCCGCCCGGCAAGGTCCCCCCCTTCGTGCAAGACGCGGTAGACCCGGTATCGGTGGTAGATCCTCGCCTGCGTCCTGAAAGGGATGACCCGGTTCGGATCGTCACTGATATGTTGCTTGTGATAGGCCGGGAGGCGATACCAGGGCAAGGTGGGACGCGCGTGATGGGCGTTGTGCCAGCCGAAATTGAGGGTCAGCCAGTTGATCCATTCGTGGTGAAAGCTCAACGGATTGCTGAAGGTATGCGCCTGCTCCGTTGCCCGGCCGCCAAAGCGTGAAGGGGGATCTTCCTCGAGCAAGATGGCATTGGCGCCATAATCATGCTGCAGGCTGTCCATGAAGCGCAGCATGTGCATCATCAGCATGTAGGCAACCATGTAGAGAATGGCCGCTTTCGGCGCCAGCACCAGCGCCGCCAGGAAAATACCCCCGCGGATCATAATGTGCAGCGCGTTGCGCCATCGATGCCGCGCCCGCCCCGGTACGATAAAGGCATTGAACACCAGGATGAAGTGCATCATCAGGTCATGCGCCGGAATGTAGAACCACTCGAGGAACTGGATGATGCGCGCCAGCCAGAGATGATCGTGCAGAAATTCGTCGTACATGAACCAGACTGAGTCATCGTTATCCATGTGGTGACGAAAATGCTTGTAGCGGATTTCCTCGTAGGTCGTGTAGGAAGACCCGCAAATCCAGTTGAGCATCTCTCCCAAGGCCGCATTGGCGCGGTTGCTGCGAAAGATGGTGTTATGACCGCACTCGTGGATGAGGTAAGCCGCGATCACCATACCGTGCGCCAGCCACAGCGTCGCACCCGCGTTGATCAGCCACGATTCCGCAAACAGTCCCCACAGACCCAGCACGTATCCACTGACTGCGTACACCCATGCGAGGCCATGGAAAAGAAGGCCGGCCGGCTCATGGAAATATTTGACGATCACCTTCATAGCACTTGGGTTCATTTGACGGACTGCTCTATTATCATGCCCTTACCGTCGGGCTGCCAGCCCGAAAGGATGGAAGCGCCATGCAGCAGCTGAGGGAAAAAGACGAAAGCTTTTACCGGCGCCAGAGCTTCTGGATGGACACGGTGGAAGATTCCCTGGAGCCGAGGCCGGCACTGACACGACGATTAACAGCGGACGTGGTCATCATCGGGGCAGGTTTCACTGGCTTGTGGACCGCTTACTACCTCAAGCGCCACGCACCCATGCTCGAAGTCGTTGTGCTCGAGGCCGATATCGCCGGCTTCGGCGCCTCGGGTCGCAACGGCGGCTGGGCCAGTGCCTACCTGGCCGGGATTGAGAACATGGTTGCAGACCCTGAGCGACGTGAAGGCGCGCTTCGCCTGCAGCAAATGATGATCGAAACGCTGCCCGAAATGGCGCGCGTGGCGGCAGATGAAGGCATCGACTGCCACTTCGAGCAATCCGGCCACTTGGCCGCAGCCATGGTTCCGGCGCACCTCTCACGGCTCAAAGCGCATGTGCGCGAACTGCGCGAACTCGGCTTCTCTGAGGCGGACTGCCATTACCTGGAGCCCGGCGAATTGGCGTCGAAGATTCAGATCGACGGCGCCCTGGGCGGACTGTTCATGGCGCATTGCGCTGCCATACAGCCGGCTCGCCTCGTCCGTGGGCTGGCCAGGGCCGTGGAAAGGCAGGGCGTGCATCTGTTTGAAAAGAGCCCGGTGACCGGGTTCGGGCCCGGCGGCGTCAATACAGAACATGGCTCGATCTGTACCGAGCATACGCTGATCTGCACCGAGGGTTACAGCGGTTCGCTGCCGCAGATGAAGCGCAAGCTCATACCCCTGCACTCGATGATGGTGGCCACTCGCCCGCTCACGGCGGCGGAAAAGCGACAACTGGGGCTAAGGCATCGAACCACCTTCAACAACGTCAATCATCTCGTCACCTATGGACAGGTCACCGCCGATGACCGGATCGCTTTCGGCTGCCGGGGCCGTTATTTTTACGATGCCGCCGTATGCCGGACATTCGACCCCCATGATCCCGTTTTCGAAGCCGTCCGGGCTGAGCTGCTCTCGTTTTTCCCTTTCCTGGAAGGCATTGATTTCACGCATGCCTGGGGTGGCGCGCTGGGTGTCTCGCGGCAGTTGGAGCCCATGGTGTGCTTCGACCGTGACGCCGGCCTGGGCTGGTCGGGCGGCTACTTCGGTGACGGCGTTGCCGCCTCGGCGCTCGCAGGCAGAACCCTGGCGGATCTGGTCCTGGGCAGGGAAACCGACCGGACCCATACGCCCTGGGTCAATCCCAAACAGATCCGCCGTCTGGACCAGGGACTGTGGGAACCTGAGCCATTGCGGTGGCTGGGGGTGCAACTGCGCGCCAACCTGATGCGCTGGACGGATGCAGCCGAGCATCGCGATCATCCGCTGGCGCCGGTCATGCAACGCATGCTGCGGTTGGCACCCTGAAACGGCTGACGATGACCCAGGCGCTTGGTATTTGCGCTTGGTCCTCGCGCTCAGTCTTCACGCACGCCCGACAGGCGGATGGCTTCGATCAGGGCGTCGGTATCCCCGGTGGTCATCAGATTGATGCCCGCGATGCCCGGCAACGCAGCCATCTCACGCATCAAACCCGCGCATATTTCGATCCCCTCTTTTCGCTGATCCTGCGCGTCTTCCAACTGCTGCATGACCGCAGCGGGAATCTTTGCATCGCTGTAATGTTCGCGAATCCATTGGGCCGTCTCCAGCGAAGGCAATGGCGTCAGTGAAACGATCACTGAATAGTCCCAGGTGACTTTAAGATCCACCAGGCACGACAGGTAATCCTGCAGCAGGTCAAGGTTGAAACACAGCTGGGTCTGCAAAAACTCAGCGCCCGCTGCCGCCCGGTCTTTCAGCGAATCGGCCCGCCATCCGGCATTGGGCCGGAATGCCCGAGCACCGGTGCCCAGGAATAATCGATCGCCCGCCTTCCCCGTCTCGTCCTCGTTCAGCTCAGCCGCGAGGGCAATCAGCTCTCGGCCGCTGAGGTCGAACACCGTGGCCGCCGGCAGCGGATGGTTACGCGGTACTCGATGGCCACGCATCAACATGATCGATCGCGCACCCAGGGCTCGCAAGCCCAGCAAATCGCTGGTCAGGGCAATGCGATTGCGGTCACGGCAGGTCAGGATGGGCAGAGGATCCACGCCCTCGTCCAGCAGCAGGCTGGCGGCGGCCACCGAAGACATTTGGGTCCAGGCCCAGGGATTGTCACTGATCTGAATCCCGTCGACCCACGGCGCGAGCGAGCGCGCCTGGGTCCGGATGTCGTCCGGCGTGGTCTCCCGCTTCAGGGCCAGCTCGGCGGTGATGGCGACCGAGCGTGACTGGACGGCTGAACGGAAGGTCTTGTCGGGTGTGGCGGGCATGCGGTATTCACAAGGTCCTGGTTTTCCGGGCGATACGGGTAGGGTAATCTTCCCTCGTCGCCAGCATGATACTCTCAGCGTGCCGACAGGCAACCATCAGGATTCGACCACATGCCCGCATTGGAAACCAGACAGGAACACACGGGGTCGTATTACGCGGCGACCAGCAGGTACCCCGAGCACTATCCCACGCTCGAAGATTCCCTCGACGCCGACATCTGCGTGGTCGGAGCCGGGTTCACCGGGGTCTCCACCGCACTGACCCTGGCGGAGCGCGGCTATTCGGTCGCGCTGGTGGAGGCCAATCGCGTTGGCTGGGGCGCGTCAGGCCGCAACGGCGGGCAATTGATTCATGGATTCAGCAAGGACTACAAACTGCTGGACATAATGGGCGAGGATTTCGCCCAGGACCTTTACCACCTGGCCTGGAGGGGTCATGAGATCGTCTTTGATCGCGTGGAACGATATGGCATCGACTGCGACCTGAGCGAAGGGTTTTTGGAAGTCGCCACCAAGGACTCACAGATTCCCTGGCTGGAATCGCAAGCCGAGACGCTGGCCAGGTTCGGGCATCCGTACGAATATCGCATGCTGGATCATGACCAGACGGGCGAACTCATCGGCACCAAGGCCTACCGGGGCGGCCTTCTCACCATGCGCAACGGACACCTGCATTCTCTGAACCTCTGCCAGGGCGAGGCCAAAGCAGCGGCCGGACTGGGCGCGCGAATTTTCGAAATGTCGCCTGTTATCCGCATCGAACACGGCAAGCGCCCGCGTGTGATCACGGACACAGGCAGCGTCACCGCCGATCACGTCGTGCTGGCCGGCAATGCCTACCACCGGCTGGAGCAAAAACATCTCTCCGGAACGGTGTTCCCGGCCGGCAGCTATATCATTGCCACGGAGCCGCTTTCTGAACGGGTGCTGGCAAAAATCAATCCGATGAAGCTGGCCGTCTGCGACGCCAATGAGATCGTGGATTATTACCGGACCACGCTGGATGGCCGCATGCTCTACGGCGGTCGCTGTAACTACTCAGGCCGGGATCCGCGCGATATCACCGCTTCCATCCTTCCCCGCATGCTGGCGGTGTATCCCCAACTGGCTGACGCAAACATTGAGTTCGAATGGGGCGGAAAAATTGGGATCGTGCTGAACCGCATACCCATGCTGGGTCGCATCGAGGGCAACGTTTATTACGTGCAGGGCTACTCGGGGCACGGGGTGAACGCCACCCACATCATGAGCGAAATTGCGGCTGATGCCATATGCGGCACGTCCGAAACCTTTGATGTGTTTGCGAAAATCAAGCACCTCCGGATACCCGGATCGCAATGGGCGGGTAACCAGATGCTGGCCATGGGCATGCTTTACTACCGGCTGAAGGACTGGTTGAGCTGACAAACACCCGGCTCGAAGGTGGATTGCGCTGCCGGTTAGCGATTACACTACCATCGCCCTAAAATTCCCGAAATAGACAGGCGAAATCATGAACGTACGGCTTCTTTTCCTGCTCCTCATGCTGTTTGCGCACACGGCGATCGCACAGCCCGATACGGCCTCTGAACCTGAAACCGAGGACGAAAACTGGCTACTGGACGAGGATGCCGACACCAATCAACAAGGTTGGCCGCGTTTCGCGCTGAGCCTCGGGTACATGAGTATGGACGGCGACGGCCAATACGCCCTTCAATTCCCGTCGGGAGACAGCTACCCCATCATCAACCTGGACCGTCTGGGGCTGAATGACAAGGACTCTTCTCATTGGCTGACCTTGACGTATCGTTCCAGGGACAGCAGATGGGGCGCGTGGTTCGGCAACTGGCGTTATGACGTGACGGGCGCCAGGGTGACATCGGGCGACATCAACCTCGGCAATGGCGTGATCGTCCCGGGGGGAACGGGCATCAGAACCGAAATGCAGGCCGACTGGTTTATCCTGGAAGCCACCTATAGCCTCATCCAAACGGACAACGTCGATTTCGGCGTGGGTTTTGGCGCCCATACGGTCAGGTTCAAAACCAGCGTCACCGGCCAGTACGGAATAGAAGGGGTCGATTTCCAGTTGGTGGATGAAAGAATCAGCGCGACAGCGCCTCTGCCCAATATCCTGGGCTACGTCCACTGGAAATTCGCGTCTCGCTGGAAACTAAACGTCCGCACCGGCTGGTTTGGCCTCAGCTATGACAAATATGACGGCGAGATGATCAACTTACACAGCACGGTCACCTACGAATTGGGTGATCGATGGGAACTCGCGGCCGGCTACCAATTCATACAGTTGGATCTTGATGTCGAAGAGGAGTTTTTCACCAGCCGCTACGACCTGGACTTCGAGGGCCCCATGGCATCGCTGCGATTCAAGTTCTAAAGTCTGACCCGCCGAAACCTGGCCCGATGGGTGCGTCTCTTGGAGTACATTGAGTCAGCTACAGCGACCGGGCACGGGTCAGGCTGATCAGTTCAGCCACACCATGTTCAAGCTCAGACCATGGCACTCTCACCCGCATCCGGGCCAGCGCCGCCGTGGGCATCAGCTTCCCATCCTCCGGCATGGGGACTTCGCCTACGCAGAGGGACTGCAGCAGCTGTTCGAAACCGGGGTTGTGGCCCACCATCAACACGCGCCGTGCTTCAGGCGGTGATTCGCGCAAGACGTTCACCAGCGTGACCGCTCCTGCGTGGTAGATGCGGCGGTCCCATTGAATGGCGCCCTCCCCGATCCCCACTTCCGCGCAGGCCAACATGACGGTCTGCCGCGCGCGCTGGGCCGGTGAGCTGACGACATAATCAGGGTGCAGGCCATTTTTCGCCATAAAACGGCCGACCTTGGGGGCAGCCTTCAGGCCTCTTTTGGCCAGCGGCCGCTCATAATCGCTTGGCGCGCCCGTATCCCAGGCGGATTTGGCGTGGCGTAACAGCAGCAGTTCGCGCGTCACGTTTCCCCTGCTCCACGCTGCCCCCTCATCTTATCCTCTGCGGCGGCGCCGGCCAGCGCGGCCACGGCGCCCGCGGGCGCTGTCCGCCACTGCCGGTTCAGCCAACGGTGGCAACTCCGGCAGCGTATCCTGTGATTCCATCCCGTCCAGCACCAGTCGGCGCATGGCCTGATCGATTTCTGGATCGGTTTCGATGGGGGAATAGGTGCCCAGGCGACGCTCGACCTCCTCAGTGGCGCGCTGTAAGAGGTCCTTCTCACCCTGCTTCTGCCAGGTCTCGCGGTTTTCACGATCGAATACCGGATCAGTCAGGTACAGTTGATCCGGCCATTGCGCCAGCGTGTGCGGTGAAGTGATCAGATGGTCTTCGCGCATCAGGTCATCGACCAAGCGTTGCGTTGGCAGATCGTCCAGCACCTCGATCTCACGAACAAAGTGCAGCGACTGGCCGCACACCTCGTTATCAAAAACCAGCTTCGGCAGGCTAAAGGTCAGCACGAAATCCAGCATGCCCGGGCCGGATACGGAGTTGACCCCCGCAATGGCCGCCAGCAAGGCGCTGGAGAAAGTTTCGCCACCGGCCTGGGCATCGAGGAACTTGCCATCGGACAGCGCCATGTAGGCCTGGCAGGGCAGACCCAGGTGCTTGGCGATGGCCACGTAGCCCGCGTTCAGATGCTGCGCCTCGATCGCCGCCATGGGCGAAGAAGCCGCCTTCATATGGAAGGTCGCCGGGGCGCCGCCGAACAGTACCGGGGTGCCCGGTCGGACGATCTGCGCCATCGTCAGGCCGGCCAGCACATCCACGCAATGAAACACCAGCGCGCCGACCAGGGTCACGGGGGCGATCAGCCCCATCAGCGTGACCGGCACGATCTCGATGGCGATGCCGGCCTCCACGCAATCGAGCAGGTTCTGGCAGGAATCCTCGCCATAGCGAAAATTACCCGTCGCCGTGATGGTGAAGATCGACATCGGCCTGGCGATCAATTCTGCACGATTGGCTCTGAACAGCTGCAGCATCTCCACCATGCGCGGCACCCCTTGTTCCGAGAACGCGCCGGACACCATGGGTTTCTTGGATGTGATCAGCAGCATGTAGAGCCTCCAGGCATCGGATACCTGGGATTCAATGTCCTTGTTGGTGGAAAAAGCGGTCGAAGGATAGGCAATGTGCTCCAGCGTGTCGCACAGGCGGGCGTATTCCATGAAGTCGGTCGAGTTCGACAAACGCGTCTCACCGGTGCGGTGATCCAGTATTTTCAGGCCGCTGCTTCCCGGCGTGTAATGGACGTTATCGCCACCGATCTCGGTGTAGGGCTGGCCGTCGCGGTCGAACAAGGTAAACGAACCAGGCGCGTCATCGATCGCCTGGCGCACCACCTCTGGCGGAAAAAACACGCGACGGCCGGAACCATCGGACTTCAACCCGCTGTCGAGCAGGCGCTGTCTCAGTTCGGCGCCCCGGATCTCCATGCCGGTCTCGGCCAGGATACGCATGGCCTCCTCCAGGATCCGGCCAATCATGTCTTCGCTGAGTACTTGCAGTTTGGGTCTCATGGTTCGCTCATTAATCAGTGACGTGTTTCGATGTCTCGCTTGCGCCGTTGAGTGTAATCGATCAGGGCTTCCTTGATCGCGGGATCGATGGGCGGCGGCTCAAAATCCGCCAGCATGCGTTTCCAGATGCCGTTGGCCCGCCGGGCGGCATCCTGGCCGCCTTGCTCGGTCCAGCTTTCAAAGTTTTGGCGCGAGGAGAGCATGGTGGGATAAAAAGCCGTTCTGAACCGTTCCAGGGTGTGTTCAGTGCCGAAATGGTGTCCACCCGGCGGCACCTCCGCGATGGCCTCAGCGGCCAGTTCGTCTTCTTCAAGCCGGATGGGTTGCAACACCTCGGACATCATCTGCAGCATCTCGGCATCGACGATCAGCTTTTCGAAAGACGCGGTTAGGCCACCCTCCAGCCAACCGGCGGCATGGTTGACCAGGTTGGCATGGCCCAACATGCAAGCCCAGAGCGACATCTGGCCCTCGTAAGCCGCCTGGGCGTCGACACAGTTGGACGTGGTCGTGTTGCTGGAGCGCCAGGGCAAACCCAGCGCGCGGGCGATCTGACCGCTGGCCAGGGCCAGCTTGGCGTATTCGGGCGTACCCAGCGCGGGCGCGCCGCTCTGCATGTCCACGTTGGACGCAAAATGGCCATACATCACCGGCGCACCGGGCCGCACGGCCTGGGCCAGGGTGACCACGGCCAGCACCTCCGCGGTCTGCTGTACCAGCGTGCCGGCCAGCGTTGCCGGGCTCATCGAGCCGGCCAGGGTAAAGGGTGTGATACAACACACCTGTCCCGACGCAGCGAGTTCCAGCACGGCCTCCGTCATGGCGCTGTCCAACTGCCTGGGTGAGTTGGTGTTGATGATGCCCAGCACAGCTGGCTGCTCCAGCAGTCCGTCCCGGTCGGTTCCCAAGGCCAGCGCCGTCATCTCGAGGCAATCGAGGGTGCGCGCGCGCCCCAGCGGATAGGCCTGGGCGTTCTTGTCCAGCAGGGTCATCTGCGCCAGGTAGAGATCCAGGTGCCGGGACTCGGGCGGCAGATCCATCGGCTCAAATGGCCCTCCGCCCTCCTGGTGCAGCACGTCCAGGCTCTGCACCAGCCTGAGATAGTCGCAGAGTTCCTGGTAGGTTCCGGGTCGTCGTCCACGGTCGAGATCACTGCAAAATGCCGGGCCTCCAATGGAGGCAAAGACCATGCGGTTTCCGCCGATGATCAGGTTTCGCTCTGGATTCCGGGCTCGCAGGTCAAATGTGGACGGCGCCAGGGCCAGGTGCTCACGCACCATGTGCCGGTCAAAACGGACCAGCTGCTCAGCCTCCTCGACCTGTGCGCCCGCCGATTTCAGCAGCTTACGGCTCTCTCCCTCGAGAAATCTCATGCCGGTGTCTTGCAGTACGTCGAGCGCTGACTCGATCAGCATCTGCGACTGGTCCTCGGACAAAAGCTGCGTGGGGCCAAATGGGACCTCGGGCAGCCGCCACGGATAGTGGGCGCCCCCGGGTGAACGCTTTTTCTGGGCGCGCCCGCGCCGTCTCATCCAGCCCCGCTCTTCGGCGCCTGGCCAAGCTCGCTGAGCGCCTGGTGACGCCACTGTTCCGTCTTTTCCACCTGGTTGAAGCAGTAAATATGGCAGCCCACAACCAGTCGGTCGGGATTGGCGAAGGTCGCGGCCATGTCGCTTAACAGCCCATCCGGCGAGTATGAGCTGCTCTGCATCAGGTGGCGTGCGGCATCGGACTTTCTCTTGAGAAATCGCAGTGAATCTCCGACCCCAATCCTCAGAGAGGTCTTCAACAGGGAGGCCCGGTCTGAAACCCCCGGTATACCGATGAATGCCGGCAGCTTGATGCCCCGGCCCCGGACCATCTGCAGCCATTGATCAAGCAACTCAGCGTCAAAGCACAACTGGGTGACCATGTAGGTCGACAAGGGCTGCTTTTTCTCCAGCTCGCTTAACAAAACCTCGTCCGTCACATCGGGGTGCCCCTCCGGATGGGCGCCGATACCCACGTGCCGAAACCGGTGGGGAATATCCGCGATATCCCTCAGGAGTTCGACCGCGCGTGAGTAGGTGCCCAGCGCTTTTGGCGCGTCGCCACCCGGGACGAAAATGCTGTCCACGGGCAAGTCCGCAAGCCACGCCATGATTTCCTTCAGATGGGCCCGGTCGCGCACCATCTTCGCCGCGATATGAGGCACAACCTTGAAACCGCGTTCGGACAAGCGGGTGGTCATTTGCAGGGTTTCATCCACGCCCTTCGAAGGTGAACAGGTAACAGCGACATAAGCACCGGGTTCGAGCGCGTCCAGGCGGTCCTCGATGGATGCGGTGGGAAAAAGCTCCATGTAGGCTTCCCGGACAATTCGGACCAGTGCGCCGTGTTCCATTTCATTCTGATAGCTGATCATTGGCGTCTTCTCCTTCGCCGGGTTGCAACGGTCTGCTGAGGGGGCTCGGGCATGCTGACCACCTGCCGCAAACGCTTGAAAGGATCACTTCTGTGCGGCAGCGCCATGGCTTCCACGAAATGCTGCTGAAAGCGTTCCTCCACCGCGGTCTCGATCTTTTCCACGCCACGCACCTGTCGCTGGATAAGCCCGCGAGACTCGCGATTGAGCAACGCGATTCGGGCACCGGTGCCGGCCGCATTGCCTGCCGAGGAGACTGAGCCCAGGTCACAGTCCGGGATCATGCCCAGCACCATGGCGTACTTGACGTCGATGTGCGCGCCAAAGGCGCCGGCCAGCCTGATCCGGTCGACCCGATCCACGCCCAGCTTGTCCATCAACAGCCGGCAGCCGGCATACAGCGCCGCCTTGGCCAGCTGGATGGCGCGAACGTCATTCTGGGTGATACGAATATCAGGGACGTCGCGCGACAACACGTAGGAAAACGTTCGGTCATTGGCCTCGATGCGTGGACTGTCGCCTGAGCGGTCCAGGATTCGGCCGTCCGCGTCGATCACGCCCGCAAGGTACAACTCAGCCACCACCTCGATAATGCCCGAACCGCATATCCCGGTCACGCCTCCCGGCGGGAGCTCCTCCTGAAACCCGGGCTCGTCCGACCAGAGCTCTGAGCCAATCACCCGGAACTTCGGCTCCAGGGTTTCCGCATCGATCCGGACTCGTTCGATGGCGCCCGGCGCGGCGCGTTGGCCGGCGCTGATCTGCGCGCCCTCGAAGGCCGGACCGGTGGGGCTGGAAGCTGCCAGCAGACGCGCCTTGTTACCCAACACGATCTCCGCGTTGGTGCCCACATCCACCAACAACGACACCTCATCTCGCTCCCACGGCGCCTCGGCCAGCAGAACACCCGCCATATCCGCGCCCACGTGGCCGGCAATGCAAGGCAGCACAAAAGCATAACCGCCGGGGTGGATGTCGATATCGAGGTCTCGAGCCGGCACACTCACAGCGCTGTCACTGGCCAGGGCGAATGGCGCCTGGCCGAGTTCGCGCGGATCGTATCCCAGCACCAGGTGCTGCATGATCGGGTTGCCGACCACGGTCATTTCCACGATGTCCTGTACCGCAATGTCCGCTGTCCCGGCCAGCTCTTCCGCCAATGCATTGATGGCTTCACGGACCACCCGGATCAATTCGTGCTCCCCGCCATCATTCAGCATGATGTAGGACACCCGGCTCATGAGATCCTCGCCGAAACGAATCTGGGGATTCATGCGACCGGCGCTGGCGACGACTTCTCCTGAGCGCATGTCACAGAGGTGGGCGGCGATGGTGGTCGAACCCACATCCACCGCCATGCCGTAGAGCCGGTCCCGGAAGCCGGGCCAGACGGCGATGATTTCGTTATCGTTGTGTATGGCGACGGTGACTTTCCAGTCACCTTCGCGCAGAACGCCCTGCAGCGCCTGGGTCACGCGCACATCCCAGTAGGCTGTTTCGATGCCCCATTCATCCTTCAGTGCTTCCCTGAGACGCTCCAGGTCTCCCCGAGGGTCATTCATGTCCGGTAGCGGAACCTCGAGATAGTAGGGGTGCACCACGGGATCAATGCGAAGTTCGATGGCCTCATGCGCCTTGCGCACCACCTGGCGGTGAACCTGGCTGGTCTCGGGCACGTCGATGGCCAGGTCACCCCGTATTTTTGCCTGGCAGCTCAACCTGCGTTCTTCGCTCAGCCCGCGCCGCTCGCCGTAGGCCATTTCCGCGTCACCGGCCTCACTCAGGTGATCCTCACTGGAAACGATACCGTGCTTGGGGAATTCACCTTCCGAAACGGAAACCTGGCAACGGCCGCAGAGCGCCCGGCCACCACAGACCGAGTCGATGTCCACACCCAGGCTGCGCGCGGCTTCCAGTAAAGGCGTCCCCTCGGCAAAGCGGCCACGCCGGCCGGAAGGCGAAAAAACCACCAGGTAGTCCTGTCGGCTTTCAGTCATCATCAGCCTCTGTTGCGCGAATGCCGCCGGCCTTGACGGTTTTCTCCAGCACATCGTCCGGAAACGCGCCCTCCAGCATGGCAACCTGCTCATCGACCCGTTGTTGCAGGTCTCCCGAAACCATTTGTGTATCCCGGCGCCAGTCATCGAGATAGGCGTCACTGGAACCCCGGCCCGCCCGCATGGCAGCCCGGTCGATGGCCTGTTCAAACCGAGGGTCCAGTTCCTTGCGGACCTTGCCCCGGCCCGCCCGGCCGATGACCTGGGCCGGAATATCGCGCCAGTAAATGGTGATCAACTTAGGCATGGGCAATGCCCATGCGCAAGGCCCGCTCGAAATGCCTGAGGCCGGTGACATGCTCCTCAAAATCCAGCCCCAGGGTCTCCGCATGGGCCCGGGCCTGCCCGGTGAGCTCCGCGGACGGCGCCTGGGACAACAACACCAGCCGCCGGTAATTGCCAAAATACTCATCGCGCAGCTCGGGGTGTCGATCCAGCCCCAGGCCGCGGATCACCAGGCGCTCAAAATGCCGGGTCAGAAAATCAGTGAGGTAGAAGGTACCGGGCTCCTGCTCGGCCAGGGCGGCCAGGTGGTCAGGGCGGGCAAAGAAATCGTAGCAGTGCGCGCCCGGCAATCGTTCTACGCCCCATTTCGAGAGCACGGCGTCGAGCTTGCCCCCGGTACCGCAGTCGCCGTAGGCCACATAGATATGGTCGAATTGGGGACGGTGCTCACGAATGGCGGATTCGACAGCACCGGCGATTTTTTTCGGGGTGTTGTGCAGGTCAGCGGGCAGACACTGCACGCGCGCATGCTCCCAGCCATTGCGCCGCTGGAGCTCAACCAGTTCGTGGGCAATGGCCCCGCAGGCGATGATCAGGGTCGTCGGTTTCACGGGTGTCGCACACGGGTCACTCCTCAGCCCGCCTCGCGGCGTTCAGAGACCAGCTGCTTGGCCATCTCGACCGCGGTGGCGGCATCCCTGCAATAGGCATCGGCTCCGACCGCCTGACCGAACTCTTCGTTCAGCGGCGCGCCGCCGACCATGACGATATAGTCGTCGCGGATACCGGCTTCCTTCATCGCGTCGATCACCACTTTCATGTAGGGCATGGTCGTGGTCAACAGGGCGGACATGCCCAGTATGTCCGGGCGTTCTTTCCTGAGGGCTTCGATGTAGGTCTCGGCATCGGTGTTGATACCGATATCAACCACCTCGAACCCGGCGCCTTCCATCATCATGCCCACCAGGTTCTTGCCAATGTCATGAATATCGCCCTTGACCGTGCCGATCACCATCTTGCCCACCGGCTTGGCGCCCGTCTCCGCCAGCAGGGGGCGCAAAACGGCCATTCCGGCTTTCATGGCGTTGGCGGCCAGAAGAACTTCCGGCACGAACAGAATGCCATCACGGAAGTCTTCGCCAACGATATTCATACCGCCGACCAGGGCTTCGTCCAGCACCTTCTTGGCATCCCAGCCGCGTTCCAGAAGTATTTCCGTCCCCTCGACGATTTCCTCGCCCAGCCCATCGTAGAGATCGTCCCACATCTGCTCGACGAGTTCCTCGGTATCGAGTTCGGACAGAACGATCGTGTCTTCCTGGTCAGTCACAGGCAAATCTCCCCATATGTACACCCCAACAGCGACAGTGTCGCACAGGCCGCATGAAAGCGAAATGTTGAACCAGCCATGCGAGCCAAGTCAACTTATTCCTCCAACAGGCTACCACCAGGTCGCATACAGAACGACCAGCATTATCACGACACCGAGCGCCGCCATGTTGAAGCCCCGGCGCGTGCTGGTATCGACATCGGCATAGTCAATGGCATCAGGGTGATCCTCGCGCCCCTGCAAGATGGAAATGAGCATGCCCGTGCCGATGCACAGCAGAAAGACCAGGCCGACCCGATCGATGAAGGGCAAGGTCGGCCACAACAGCTTGAAGCCGAGCGAATAGACGGCGGAACCAATGGCAACGCCCAAAGCGCCATTCGCCGTGGTTCGTTTCCAGAAAATCCCAAGCAGGAATAAAGCGCACACGCCCGGGGTGAAAAAGCCGGTGAACTCCTGGATGTACTGGAACGCCTGGTCGAATTGACCCAGCAGCGGCCGGGCAACGATCATCGCGATGATCATGGCGGTGACGCTGACCAAGCGGCCAACGCGGACCAGTCTCTGCTCCGAGGCCTCGCGGTTGATGTGATGCCGGTAGAAATCCATGGTGAAGATGGTCGAGATGGAGTTCATCATCGAGGCCAGCGAAGATATGATCGCGCCGATCAATGCCGCAAACACCAGGCCTAACAGGCCTGCCGGCAGCAGGCGCATGACGGTCGGGTACGCTTTGTCGGGCACATCGAGGTCGGACGCCAGTATGACTGCAGCAACGCCGGGCAAAACGACGATCACGGGGATGAACATCTTCAGGTAGGCGGCAAACATAATGCCCTTTTGGGCTTCGGCCACATCCTTGGCTGCCAACGCGCGTTGAATGATGTACTGGTTAAAACCCCAGTAGGAGAGATGCATGACCCACATGCCGCCAATCAACACGGAGATGCCGGGCAGGTACTGGTAGTGCGGGCTTTCCCGGGTGAAGATCAGG
>WTJD01000068.1 GCA_011524975.1 Lysobacterales bacterium | reverse complement strand
GCGGCCGCCATCGGCCACCGCTGCCAGGCCGGAATAGGCCGGCCGCGGCTTCGAAGCCATTGGCGTTTCGCTGGTGATTCATCCGCGAAACCCGCATGTGCCGACCAGCCATATGAATGTCCGATATTTCGAAGCGGGCAAGGAGGGCGCTGAGCCGGTGTGGTGGTTTGGCGGTGGTTACGATCTCACGCCTTACTATCCCGTGCTCGAGGATGTCATTCACTGGCATCGGACCGCCCGGGATGCCTGCGCGCCGTTCGGTGAGGATGTTTATCCGCGGCTCAAGCAATGGTGTGACGAGTACTTCTACCTGAAGCACAGAAACGAGCCGCGCGGCGTCGGCGGGCTGTTTTTTGATGACCTCAATGAGGGTGGGTTCCGGCGCTGCTTCGATTTCATGCGCTCGGTGGGGGACAGTTACCTGGACGCTTACCTGCCGATTGTGCGCAGGCGAAAGGGGTCCGAGTGGACGGAGCAGGAACGCGATTTTCAGCTGTACCGGCGCGGGCGTTATGTCGAGTTCAACCTGGTATACGACCGCGGCACCCTGTTCGGCCTCCAATCGGGCGGAAGGACCGAGTCCATACTCATGTCTCTGCCCCCCAAGGTGGGTTGGCGCTACAACTATCAGCCCGAGCCTGGAAGCCTGGAGGCCCGGTTGACTTCGGAGTTCCTCGTTCACAGGGACTGGCTGGAAGAGGGATAGCCCCCTTCGGCCGGCGTCCAAAGGCGTGCAGCCGAGCCACTGTGGCCCGTGTCTCGGATGGCTCTTGTGTTGGCGCGGGTTTAAAAAAACCCCGAAGCCAACAGGCTCCGGGGTCAAACAAGGATCCGGTAAAAGGGGGGGCTCACCGAATCCGACATCGGCCCGTCCAGGGAGATGTACGGACCTGAGCTGAATGGTTTCAGCCTATTGGGTCAGACCGGCAGAACCCCGAAAAAGTTTCCCTCGTCTCATTAAATATCAATGAATACGAATGCAGGAAATGGCAGGCGATGCTGCTTTCAGGCGGTTTACCATCAGTCGAGCCGATTGGCCGGCTGTGAAGCGGGAAGCCACTTCTAGTGGGCGCTGTCCCAATCCGGCCCGAATCCTGCATCGACGGTCAGTGGAATATCCAGCGCGGCGGCGCCCGACATTCTGCTGACCACGCCCTCGGTCACTTCATCCAGCGAGTCCGCCGGCACTTCCAGCACCAGTTCGTCATGCACCTGCATCACGAGATGCGTGTCGGGGTGATCTGCCTGCAGCCACGCGTCCACATCGATCATGGCCCGCTTGATGATATCGGCCGCGGTCCCCTGCATGGGCGCGTTGATGGCCGCGCGTTCAGCGCCCTGGCGTCGTTGCATATTGCTGGCGCGGATGTCAGGCAGGTATAGCCGCCGTCCGTAGAGCGTTTCCACGAAGCCGCTCTCGCGCGCCTGCATGCGCGTGTTTTCCATGAACGCCAGGACACCCGGGTACCGGGCGAAATAGGTGTCCATGTAGCGTTGTGCCTCGCCGCGCTCGACATCGAGCTGGCGGGCCAGCCCAAAGGCCGACATGCCGTACATGAGACCGAAATTAATGGCCTTGGCCGCGCGTCTTTGCTGGTCGCTGACCTGTTCGTAAGGCGTCTCGAAAACCTCGCCCGCCGTCGCCCTGTGGACGTCCACGCCCTCGCGGAATGCACTCAGCAAACCTGCGTCGCCGGAAATATGGGCCATGATGCGCAATTCGATCTGCGAGTAATCGCAGGCCAGGATCACCATGCCCTTGGGCGCGATGAACGCCTTGCGGATCCTTCGCCCCAACTCCGTTCTTATGGGTATGTTCTGCAGGTTCGGGCCAGATGATGAAAGGCGGCCCGTGGCGGCAACCGCCTGGTGATAAGAGGTATGAACGCGCCCGGTCTCGGGGTTGATGTCTTGTGGCAAACGGTCGGTATAGGTGGATTTAAGCTTTGAAAGTGACCGGTATTCAAGGATCAGCCGGGGAAGTTCAAACTCGCCGGAAAGCTCTTGCAGGACGTCTTCGGCCGTTGACGGCTGGCCTTTTGGTGTCTTGCGGATGACGGGCAACTCCAGTTTTTCAAACAGGATTTGCTGAAGCTGCTTGGGTGAACCCAGGTTGAACGGCTGGCCGGCGGCATCATGCGCGCGTTGCTCCAGGTCGGCCATCAGCCGGGCCATTTCCTCGCTTTGTTTCCGCAGCAGGGCATCGTCAATGAGCACGCCGCGTTGCTCCATGCGCGCCAGGATGGGTATCAGGGGGATCTCGATGTCCTCAAGCACGCGGGCCAGGCCGGGGTCTTCCTGCAGCCGCGGCCACAGATGCCGATGCAGTTGCAGCGTGATGTCGGCATCCTCTGCCGCGTAATGGCCGGCATCTTCCAGGCTGACCTGGCTGAAGGGTATCTGTTTCGCCCCCTTGCCGGCGATCTCCTCGTAATGCGTGGTTCGGCGCCCCAGGTATTTGAGCGCCAGGGAGTCCATGTCGTGGCGGCTGCCCGTGCTGTTGAACACGTAGGATTCCAGCATGGTGTCGAAATCGACGCCGTTGAGGTGCACGCCATAACGTGACAAAACGTTCATGTCGTATTTGATGTGCTGGCCCACCTTGCCGGGGGTTTCGCCCTCCAGCAGCGGCCGCAGGGCCTCGAGCACGGCTGTGAGCGAAAGCTGCGAGGGGGCGCCCGGATAGTCATGCGCCAGGGGCACATATGCGGCCTCACCCGGCTCGACGCTGAAGCTCACGCCCACCAATTCGGCCCGCATCGGGTCCAGCGCCGTTGTCTCCGTGTCGAACGCGACCAGCTCGGCAGCGTTCATTCGCTTGATCCACTTGTTCAGGGCTTCTTCGCCGGTGACCAGTTCATACTCAGCCGGGGCGGCTTGCTCGGGCGGCTCGTCTTCGCTCAGTTCCTTGAGCCAGCTATTGAACTCGTAGCGTTTGAGAAAGCCGGCCAGCGCCTGTGGGTCGCTCTCCCGCGATTTCAGGTCATCGAACGAAAAATCGAGGTCCAGATCGGTCTTGATGGTGACCAGTTCGCGGGACAGGGGCAGGGTTGGCAGGGCCGCGCGCAGTTTCTCACCGATTTTCCCGCCGACCTCATCGGCATGCGCCATGACCGAATCGAGGCTGCCATACTGCGCAATCCATTTGGCCGCTGTCTTGGGCCCGCATTTCTCTACGCCGGGAATGTTGTCCGATTTGTCGCCTGTCAGCGCGAGGAAGTCGATAAAGCGTTCCGGATCGACGCCGTATTTTTCCCTCACTCCCTCACGGTCTGTCCGGGTTTCGGTCATGGTGTTGACCAGCGAGACCCGGTCGGTGACCAGCTGCGCCAGGTCCTTGTCACCGGTTGAGATGATGCAGCTCAGTCCGGCGCGCTCCGCGTGCTTCGCCAGGGTGCCGATGACATCGTCAGCCTCCACGCCTTCGACCTGGACCAAAGGAAGCCCCAGTAGCCCAACCATTTCGTGGATGGGCCCGATCTGTTGCCGCAGGTCATCCGGCATCGGGGGCCGGTTCGCCTTGTAGTCGGCATATTTCTCATGGCGAAATGTCGGCCCAGGTGCGTCAAACACCACCACCACAGCCTGTTCCCCCGCTTCCCTGATCAGGCGCCTGAGCATATTGGCCACGCCCAGCAGGGCGCCGGTGGGTTCCCCTGACGAGTTGGTGAGGTTAGGCAGGGCGTGGAAGGCCCGATAAAGGTAGGAGGAACCGTCGATGAGGTAAATGTGGTTGTTTCGCTGTGTGTCCGCGGCCATAAATGCGATCGTTTTGAGGTTTACAGGGTCTAAAGGAGTGAGCATACTGAACCCGGCGCCCATGATACAGTTCGAGCCGCACTGCGGTCGGTATTCGATCGAAAAACATGGGACCGGGAGGAGCGGCGTCATGAGAAAAATCCACCTTTGGGCATTCGCCAGCCTGCTGGCGGCAACCGCGTTGGCGCAAGAGGACCCCGCCGCGCCGCCACCCATTCCTGACGAACCTGCCATTCCGCCCAAGGTGACCGGAGAGCAGGTTGAACCCACCGTCAATATCCGCAAGGAAGAAGACCGGACCATCGAGGAGTACAGCCTCAACGGCCGCGTATACATGGTGAAGATCACGCCGGCGCGCGGCAAGCCCTACTATTACCTGGATGAAGATGGCGACGGCCAGCTCGAGCTGCAGCCCGGGGATGAGGCGATGAACCCGGTCAGGCCGGTTTACTGGAAGATCAAGGAGTGGTGACGGAGGCCGCGAGTGGTCATTGAGTGGCTCCGGCGCGGGGTGGAGATCACCGGACGGGCAGTGGCCTGGCTGACGCTGGCGATGGTGTTGGTGACTTTCGCGGTGGTGGTCCTGCGCTATGGTTTCAATCTGGGCTGGATCTGGGTTCAGGAGACCATTACCTATCTTCACGCCGCCGTCTTTATGCTGGCAGCGGCCTGGACCTTGCAGGCCGACGCTCACGTGCGCGTGGATGTGATCTACCGTGATCGCAGTCCGCGGTACAAGGCGTGGGTCAATCTGCTCGGTACCGTGTTTTTAATCCTGCCCTTCTGCGCGTTTCTTGTCTGGACGGGCTGGGATTACGTGCTGCGCTCCTGGCAGGTCATGGAGGGCTCACGCGAGGCAGGCGGTTTACCCCTGGTGTATTTGCTCAAGACGCTTATCCTGGCGCTGCCGGCATTGCTGCTCATGCAATCGGTTTGCCAGGTGGCGGAGTCCGTGCGCTGTCTCGGCGATCGCAAGGCCGAAGGCGCCGGACATTGACGCCGGAACGGCGTCAGCGGCTGGATGGGGTGCTCTCCAGGCGGCAGCCTGACCTGACCGTGCTGGCGGAAAATCTGCACAAGCCGCGCAATTTCTCAGCCCTGATCAGGACCTGTGATTCGGTTGGCATCCAATGGGTTCACGCCGTGCCTGGGGAGACCAGCCCGCGCCGACACTGGCACACCTCCCAGGGGGCGGAGAAGTGGGTGGAGCTGGTCTGCCATGAATCTACGCGGGCCGCTTGCGGCGCCCTTCGGGATAGCGGATTTCAGCTGGTCGCCGCCCACCTCGACGATACCGCGTTGGATTACCGCTCGGTCGACTACACCTTGCCCACCGCGCTGGTCATTGGCACCGAGCTGTTTGGCGTATCGGAAGAGGTGGTTGAACAGGCTGACCGGCTGATCACTATTCCAATGCTGGGCATGAGCCAGTCGCTCAACGTGTCGGTTGCCTGCGCGGTCGTGTTGTACGAAGCGCAGCGGCAGCGGCAGGCAGCGGGGCTTTACCAGGGCCCGAGGCTGAGTGACGCTGATTTTGCGCGCCTGCGTTTCGAGTGGTTGCATCCCAGGCTCGCCAGGTTCTGCCAGGAACGCGGGCTGGCCTATCCGGCGCTGGACGAGGAAGGCGAGCTTCTGGAGCCGCTGCCCGCCCGTTAGCGCTGTGCGCCGGGCTTGAGGGCCTCGATCACCGGCAGCGTGTCGGGCCGTTGACCGGTCCACAGCAGGAAACTCTCCGCCGCTTGCTCGACCAGCATGCCGAGTCCGTCGTGGCAGGCGATGCCGTGTTCAGCACACCATTGGGCGAGGACCTCGTGGGCCATGCCGTAATTCAGGTCATAGCAAACGGAGGCGGGGGCAAACAACGTGGCGGTCAAAGGGGGCAGTTTGCCTTGATGGCCGGCAGAGGTGGCATTGAGAACGAGGTCAAAGGGCGAGAGGCGTTCAAGGTCGGAAAACGCCGCTGATTGCAGATGGCCAATGTGGCAAAAACGCCCCGCCAGGCCATCCGCTTTTTCACGGGTGCGGTTGGCCAGGACCAGCTGCGCGGGCTGTTGCTGCATCAGGTCGTAAAGGATTCCGCAGGCGGCCCCTCCCGCGCCAAGGACCAGTACGCGCCTGCCTTCAACCGGGATGTCGAGGTTGGCGCGCAAATCGCGCAGCAGGCCCGCGCCGTCCGTGTTGTCACCGAACCATTCGTCCTCGCGATCGAAGCGCAGCGTATTGACGGCCCCCGCCTGGCGTGCGCGCGCGCTGAGGCGTGTCGCCAGTTCGCAGGCGCGGTGTTTCAGCGGTACCGTGATATTGCAGCCCCGCGCGCCCTCGGCCGCCATTTCCTGCAGGTGGCCGGCCAACGCCCCGGCCGTGCTTTCAACCGCCCGGTATTCGATCTCGATACCCGACTGCCGGGCGAATTGGCCATGAATGCGGGGCGACAGCGACCGGCTGACCGGGCTGCCGAAAAGCGCCAGCCGGATCAGCTTGAGCCTCGCAGCCACTCGGCGGCTTGCAGGGCGTAATAGGTCAGAATGCCATCCGCGCCGGCACGCTTGATGGACACCAGCGCCTCCATCACCACGGCCTGCTCGTCCAGCCAGCCGTTGAGCGCCGCTGCCTTCAGCATCGCGTACTCTCCCGACACCTGGTAGACGAAGGTGGGCGCGCCGAACTCGTCTTTAACCCGCCGCACGATATCCAGGTAGGGCAGGCCGGGCTTGACCATGACCATGTCTGCACCTTCCTCCAGGTCCAGTGCGACCTCGTGCAGCGCTTCATCCGTATTGGCCGGATCCATCTGGTAGGTGTACTTGTTGCCGCCGCCGAGGTTGCCGGCTGAACCGACCGCGTCCCTGAATGGGCCGTAAAAGCTGGAGGCGTACTTGGCTGAATAGGCCAGGATGCGTGTATTGACGTGCCCGTTTTCCTCCAGGGCTTCGCGAATGGCCCCGATGCGCCCGTCCATCATGTCGCTGGGGGCTACGACATCCGCGCCCGCGTCGGCATGCGACAGCGCCTGCTGGGTAAGCACGTCGACCGTGTCGTCGTTGAGCACGTAGCCCTTATCATCGATGAGGCCATCCTGACCATGCGTCGTGAAGGGATCGAGCGCGACATCCGTCACCACGCCCAACTCCGGCCACGCGTCTTTCAGCGCGCGGACGGCTCGCTGGGCCAGGCCGTCCGGGTTGAACGCCTCGCGCGCGTCTTCCGACTTGGCTTCGAGGGGGGTTACGGGGAACAGCGCGATGGCCGGAACGCCCAGTTCGACGCAGCGCCCGGCGGCTTCGACCAGCAGGTCGATGCTCAGGCGTTCGACCCCGGGCATGGAGGACACTTCTTCGGTCTGCCCCTGGCCTTCCAGCACGAACACGGGCCAGATGAGGTCATCGGCGGTCAGTGTATGCTCACGCATCATTCGGCGTGAGAAGTCCGCGGCGCGCATTCGCCGCATGCGTGTGTAGGGAAAACTCATGCGGAATTCCTGTCGGTTTCTGCCCAGTTTAATGAAGCCGGGCCGGGCTGTCAGTCCCGGTTCGTGTCGTCATGATCCCGGTCATATTCAAACCAGTCGCTGAGGTGCTCAACCAGGCCCTCCACACCTTGCCGTGTGCGGGCCGAGAAGACCTGCGCGCTGGATTGCGGGGGCAACTGGCGCCTGACCTGCAGAAGCGCCGCCTGCGCGGGGCCGCGTTTGAGTTTGTCTGCTTTGGTGAGCAGGACATGACAGGGCACATTCGTCGCCGCGCACCAGGCCAGCATCTGCTGGTCGAACGGCTTGAGCGGGTGCCGGATATCCATCACCAGCACCACGCCCCGCAGGCACTGACGGGTCTGAAAGTAGGCTTCCATCACCTGCGTCCAGTGGGCCTTCAGGGAATGCGGCACCTTAGCGAAGCCGTAACCCGGCAGGTCTGCGATCCGCCGTTGATCATCAACGCGAAAAATGACGATCTGTTGGGTGCGCCCGGGGGTTTTGCTGGTCCTGGCCAGAGATTTCTGGTCTGTCAGCGCGTTGATCGCGCTGGACTTGCCGGCGTTGGAACGCCCGGCAATGGCCACTTCGATACCCGAGTCTTCCGGCAACTGGTTGAGCCTGTGAGCACTGAGGACGTAGCTGGCCTGTCGGAAAGGATTGATCATGAATATTCCCGTACTGTCAATTACCGCGCATGGGTGGTACGGAGCCCGTGAAATCAGGATAATAACGCCCCCGTTCCGCAATTGTACGCATTAGATTCCCGGAGAACGCGAAATGAAATTTTTGTTGCGCGCTGTAGCCATGCTGACCCTCGTGGTGACCGTGCCCGCCATGGCTGGCGGAGATGCGGCGGCTGGCGAGGCCAAGTCCGCCATTTGCGCCGCCTGTCACGGTGTCGATGGCAACAGCACCGTAGCGATGTGGCCGAAAATTGCCGGCCAGCACGCGCAGTATATCGAGCGGCAGCTCAAGCTGATGAAAAGTGGCGCCCGCCAGGTGCCCGAAATGATGGGCATCGTCGCCGGCCTCGATGAGCAGGATTTCGCCGACCTGGCTGCTTATTACGCGACCCAGTCCGTCAGCCCCGGCGTGGCGGACCCGGCCCTGGTTGAATTGGGAGAGCGCATTTACCGCGCCGGTATTCCCAAACGGGAGGTGCCCGCGTGCATGAGCTGTCACGGGCCTGCCGGCGAGGGTAACCCGCTGACTGACTACCCGGCGCTGGCCGGTCAGCACGCGACGTACACAGCCAAAGCCTTGACCCGCTATGAAGATGGACAGACCTGGGGCGATGATGAATTGAGCCGGGTGATGACCGAGGTAGCGGATTCGCTGCTGGCGGCCGAGATCGAGGCCCTGGCCAGCTATATCGAGGGCCTGCACCGCAAGCCTTGAGCAGCGGGGCGTTACGATAAGGAACCGTCCGGTTTTTTGACGGTCAGATATCCGCGTGACTGCCTACTAACGGAGAAATCATATGAACAAGTTGGGGAAGTTGACCCTTTGGATGGCCGCAGCCATCTTACTGGTTGCCAACACGGCCCAGGCCCAGGGTGAGCCCTACCAGGAGGGCGTGCACTATTTCGAGATTGATCAGGCCACCCCGGACCGTGACCACGTCGAGGTTGTCGAAGCGTTCAGCTACCTGTGCAATCACTGCGCCACCTTCGAGCCCTACATGCAGAACTGGAAGGCGAACATGCCGGAGCATGTCGTATTGAAACGCATCTCGGTCGGTTTTGGTCGCCGGGCCTGGGAGCTTTACTCTCGCGCCTACATAACGGCCAGCCTGATGGGCATCGAGGAAGAATCCCATCTCGCCATGATGGACGCCATCTGGAAAGAGCGCAGGCAGATGCGCAGCCTCGATGAGATGGCTGAGTTCTACGCCCAGTTCGGCGTCGAAGCGGACGCGTTCAAGGCGACCGCGCAGTCGTTCAATGTTGACACCCAGATGCGTCGGGAACAGAAACTGATCCAGGTCTACGGCGTCAGCGGTACGCCCAGCATGGTGGTCAACGGTCGCTACCGGGTTTCCAGTAACCAGGCGGTACCGGGTTTCGAAGCCATGCTGACAGTGGTGGACTACCTGGTCGGCAGGGAACTGGCCGCACTGAGCGACCGACAGGAAATGGAAAGCGGCGCGGAACAGGCCGCCAACTGAACCACTTCATGACGAGCCGGCGCGGGCAACACCGCGCCGGCTTTTTTTATGCCCAGGCAGTGCTCAGCATACGCAGGGCCATGAGCAACAGGAACGCGCCGAACAAACGCCTGACCCGTTCGGGTGGTGTCCGGTGGACGGCCGCCGCGCCCAGCGGGGCGGCCAGAGCGGCGAACACCGAAATGCCCAAAAAAGCCGGCAGATAGACATATCCAAGCGTCCCCGGGCTGGCGACCACATCACGGCCCAGCCACACGTACAGCCATGTCCCTGCCACCGCGATGGGGTATCCGCAGGCCGCGGCCGTGGCAACGGCTGCCTGGGGGCGGTAGCCGTGCCACATGAACCAGGGCGCGGTCATGTTGCCGCCGCCAATACCCACGAGGCTGGATACGGCCCCAAAGACCACGCCGGCCAGGCTGTTTTTGACAGGACCGGCGGGCCTGCCGTGAACATCCTGCTTTTTCCCTGAAAGCATATGCACACCCACTACCGTGGCAAAGGCGCCAAAAACGGCGGCCAGGACATCGCTGGTCAACCGGTGGGCGATCAGGGCGCCGCCTATCGCGCCCGCCAGCAGGGCTGGCGCCAGTTGGGCGGTCAGGGGCCACCGAACGGCCCCGCGCCGGTGGTGCGCCGCAATGGAGCTCAATGACGTGAGCAGCATGGTCGAGAGTGAGGTGGCCACCGCCATGTGCGTCGCGTAGGCTGCCGTGGCCGGTTCGCGGCTGAGGATGTAGACAAGCACCGGCACCAGGACCAGGCCGCCGCCGATGCCAAGGTACCCGGCCAGAAAACCGGCCACGATCCCCGTCAAAGCGAACTCGATCCAAATCATGCCTGGATGCCGTCCGCCAGCCTTATCTGATCCGGGTGTTGCCGGGAGGTGGTGTATTGCATAAATTAGTTGGCGTCATGTCGAAACACACGGGTTCAAGCATAACGCAGAGAAAACAGCCGCGACATCGCTGGTGGCTTCCCTTGCTCCTGAGCGCGTGCTTTTGCGGGTTCCCCGCCCAGGCAGCGACGGTGCAAGCCGATGACAGGACCCGCTTCAAGCAGGCATGGGATGCGGCCGCGCGGGGCGATCGGCAGGCATTCGAGCGTCTCAGTCAGGGATTGGAACACTACACGCTATACCCCTACCTGCTTTACGAAGACTATCGGTTCCGTCGTCACCAGGTGGCTCCAGCGGAAATGAAAGCCTTTCTCGAACGTCACAGCGACTGGGCTTTCGCGCAGGGCTTGCGCAGCGCCTGGCTGAAGTCCCTGGCCAGGAAGCGCGACTGGCCGTCGCTGAGCGCATATGCGGGTGATGTCAGGGACACCCGGTTGCGCTGCCAGGTCGCAAGGGCCCGCATCGAGACGGGGGCAACCGCGTCGGTGCTGTCTGAAGCACAGCAGCTGTGGACGGTCGGGCAGTCCCAGCCCAGCGAATGCGACCCCGTCTTTGACTGGCTGCGTGGCCAGCAGGGCATCAGCCATGCCCTGGCCTGGGAACGAATCCGTCGCGCCATGGAGGCAGGAAACTGGCGCCTGACGAAGTACCTGGAGAAATATGTTCCCGAACATGAGAGACCCTGGCTGGAGGCCTGGAGAGATCAGGTCAGGCATCGCTATCGGCGCCTGGACAAGGCCGCCACCTGGCCCGATGAAGCCATTCCCCGGACCATCACCGCGACATCGCTGAAACGGCTGGCCAGGTTCGAGCCTGACCGGGCCATGAGCCTTTATCGTGACTTTGAACATCATTTCAACTGGACCGATATGCAGCGCGCCGAACTGCTCCGGGAGATCGGGCTGCAGTCGGCGGTCGATTTAAGTGACGATGCGCTCGACACACTGGCGGCCTTGCCGGGTTCCAGCCTGGACGGGCAGCTGTTTGAATGGTGGGCCAGGGCCGCCATGGCGCGCCAGGACTGGATGCTGTTGAGTGACGTGATCCGTCGCATGCCCCAGGACATCGCGCAAGACGCGCAGTGGCGCTACTGGCGGTCTGTCGCTCTCGAGAAGACAGGGGACACGCAGGCTTCGCGCTCCCTGTTGGAAGAGCTCTCCACCCGCACCTCGTACTACGGGTTCCTGGCAGCAGACAAGTTGGGCCTTCCCTATACCATCTGCCCGGTGGAGCCCTCGCGGGACGCGGATGACATGGCGAGGCTTCGGTCCCATGGGCCGGTTTTGCGCTCGCTGGAGCTGAGGGCCGTGGGCCTGGAGCAGTGGGCCGAGTACGAGTGGGGCCTGGCCATGCGGACGCTTGGGGTGCGGGATCTGCGAATTGCCGCGGCCATCGCCTGGGAAGAGGGCTGGTATGACCGCGTCATCTTCGCGCTGGGGGACAGCGGTGATCAGCGATGGTATGAATGGCGCTTCCCCGTGCCCTGGGAGCGCGTGGTGGAACGCGAAGCCGCGAGGCAGCAGTTGGACAAGTCCTGGGTATTTGGCGTGATGCGCTCTGAAAGCGCCCTGGCGGAACGGGCACGCTCCTCTGCCGGAGCACTGGGGCTGATGCAGGTGACGCCAGACACCGCGAGGCGACTGGCGGGTCGTCATGGCCTGGCTTACTCGGGCAGCGCCCAATTGCGCCACGCGGAGCCCAATATCCGTTTCGGCACGACATTCATGAGGGAACTGCTGGAGCGCTTCGATCAAAACCCCGTGCTGGTCTCCGGCGCCTACAATGCCGGCCCGGAGGCGGTCGAGCGCTGGCTGCGCGAGCGGCCCAACAACGACATATTCACCTGGGTGGAAACCATCCCCTACTACGAAACGCGGGATTACATCCCCCGCGTGCTGGCGTTCACGGTGATCTATGACTGGCGACTGGGGAACCCGGTCAAACGCGTCAGCAGCCGGATGCCGGATTTCGGTTCCGGTAGTATGGCAGGGCAGGAGACGGTGGGTATTGTCTGCCTGGCATCAGCTATGGAGGCTCCATGAAGATTGTACTGGTTGGCGGCAGCGGATTTCTCGGGCAGTTCGTGGTCCGGGCGTTTGCCGACATGGGGCACGAATGCCTGGTGCTGACCCGCTCGCCTGTTCGGGCGCGGCAGTTTGCGCTGGCAAGGAACACCCGTCTTGTCAGTGCCGATGTTTACTCGGTTCAGCAGCTCAGCGAGAGGTTTTCAGGGGCTGACGCGGTCATTTCAATGGCAGGGATCCTGAATGAGAAGGGCTTCGGCGGAAAAGGCTTTCGACGGGTTCACGTTGAGCTCCTGGAAGGTATTCTGCAGGCCTGCCGAAACGCGCGCGTTCAGCGGCTTTTGCATGTCAGTGCCCTGAACGCGGGCCGGGGCGAGAGCCATTACCTCCGATCCAAGGGTGAGGCGGAGGAATTACTCCATGCCGCTGAAGATGTCCAGGTCACCATTTTTCAGCCGTCGGTGATCTTTGGCCCGGGCGACGGATTCTTCAATCGGTTTGCCGGTTTGCTGCGTCTGGCGCCGGTCCTGCCCCTGGCCTGCCCGGCATCCCGGCTGCAGCCGGTATACGCGGCGGACGTGGCGCGCGTCATGGCCATGGCGGTGGGGGATTCCGCGCTGGTGGGACGCACGTTGCAGCTGGGCGGCCCCAGGGACTATGCGCTGATTGAGCTGGTCCGCTGGACCGCCGCAACACTGGGTTTGAGCCGCATGGTCGTTCCGCTGCCCGACGCGGCAGCCCGCGCGCAGGCCGCGGCGATGGATTTTGTGCCCGGCAAGCCTTTTTCCACCGACAATTACCTGTCACTGCAACTGGATAACGTAGCGCCGGAGAATGCCATTTTCGATTTCGGCTTCGCGCCCGGCACGATAGAAAATATCGTGCCGGAATACCTCGGGCAGTCCGCCCGGCAGCAGCGCCTGGCGATTCAGCGGCAACAGGCCGGGCGTTGATACCGGGCGAGCAATACCTGGTCGGAGGCGCGGTTCGCGACGAAATGCTCGGCATCGACCCGCGCGAGCGCGACTGGGTGGTCACCGGGGCGACACCCGAGGAAATGGAGAAAAGCGGCTTCCGCCAGGTGGGCGCCTCGTTTCCTGTCTTTTTGCATCCGCGCAATGGTGAGGAATACGCCCTGGCGCGGACCGAGCGGAAATCCGGCCACGGTTATCATGGCTTCAGCGTCGATTTCGGCCCTGATGTCGGCATCGAGCAGGACCTCGAGCGCCGCGACCTTACCATCAATGCCATGGCGCGTGATGCCAACGGCAAGCTGATTGACCCGCATGGCGGCCGTCGCGACCTGGAGGAAAAATGGTTGCGGCACGTTTCTGCAGCCTTTGTGGAAGACCCGTTGCGCGTGCTGCGCGTGGCCCGTTTCGCGGCGCGGTTTGCCAGCCTGGGTTTCAGGGTGCATCCCGACACGATCGAGCTGATGCGTCACATCGCCCAATCCGGCGAGTTTGACCACTTGGTGGCAGAGCGTGTCTGGGCCGAGATACGCGAAGCCCTGGGCACGAGCCGCCCCAGCCGTTTCGTCTCGACCCTGCGCGAATGCGGTGCTTTGGCCACTCTTTTGCCCGAAGTGGATCGTCTGTTCGGCGTGCCTCAGCCTGAGCGCCATCACCCCGAGGTCGATACCGGAGCGCATCTCCTGTTGTGCCTGGACGTGGCCGCCGATATGAACTGCAGCGGCGAAACCAATTTTGCGGTGCTGCTGCATGACCTGGGAAAGGGCGTTACGCCGAAGGATCAGCTGCCCGCTCATATCGGACATGAGCACGCCGGCTTGCCGCTGGTCGACGACGTCTGCAACCGTTATCGCGTTCCCTCGGCCGTTCATCGCCTGGCCAGGCAGGTCTGCGCCGGCCATCTCAGGGCCCATCGCGCCTTGCAGATGCGTCCTGAGAAAGTGATGAAACTGCTGGAGGATCTGGACGGCCTGCGCAGCGGTGATATCGACGCGTTTCTGCAGGCCTGCGAGGCGGATTACAGGGGCCTGTCTCTTATACACATCTGAC
>WTJD01000225.1 GCA_011524975.1 Lysobacterales bacterium | reverse complement strand
GTGCCCACACAATGTACTTGGAAAGCGTTCTTGATTCGAACCAGTAAGCGGCAATCTCCGACACCTTGAACAGGAAAGCAAAGCCAAAAACCCAGATGATGGCCTGCACCAAGGCATCATCAGGTTTCAGCATGAAGATAACGCCGACAAGCAACGCGAAACTGACGAAACTCATGGTGATGATCGCCATGCCGGCTGACCCACAAATCTCTCCATTTTCGTCTGGCATGTTCACCAGGTCCCGCACCACAATCGACTGAAGTCCGAAGGTTGCCATTGGGGTGAATAACGCAAGCAGTGCCAGGCAGTAACTAAGTACCCCGTATGACTCCGGCCCAAGGTACCTGGCAATCCAGATCCCTACCGTGAGGGCGAAGACCATCCGATAGGCGCGCCCAAAGAACAGCCAGGCAGCATTTTCGGCAATCAGGCGCCGGTTGCCATGGAGTTTCAGTGCATCCAGGACTTTAGTGATGGCGGGAATCAACTTGTCACTCTAAAGCGGATGGTCATGGGCTGGGATTCCGACCCTGCTTGCTTGCGTGGCTCAGACGTGTGAAGAGCTCAGCGTACCTGTGCGCCTGAAGCTCAGAACCAAATCGGCGTTCAGCATCATCTCTGCAAGCCCTGCGTATCGACTTATCCAATTCCGGATTTTCCAGCATTTTGCCGATGCAATCCGCAAGGTCACCCGTATCGCCCGGCGCGGCCAGGAGACCGGTTTCTTCCGGCGTGATCATGTCGGACATTCCGCCAATATCGAATGCCACCACGGGCGTTCCACAAGCAAGCGATTCGAGGACTGTGTTGGGTAAGTTATCTTCTCGAGACGGGACCACGTGCAGATCAGCGGAACAGTAGGCCCGCGCAAGTGCATCTTCTCCGGTCAATATGCCCAGCCCCATGACTTCAACATCACCGGCCGGTACGCTTCCCTCCCCGGCCAGCAGCAACAAAGGTCGCCGCTCAGCGGGTATCAGATGCAGGGCCTCTATCAACAGGTCCAGCCCCTTTCTCTGGTTTTCCAGGGATTCCACCAGCGCCAGAACCGTCGGCCGGCCCTCCTCGATACCATAGGATTCTCTTGCATGACGTTTATCGATCGGGTGGAACCGACGCAAATCCAGACCATAGGGAATGACGGTGTGCGGAACATGGCCTAACAAGGCACTATCCCCGGACTCGCGACCAATCCACTGACTGGGCGCCACGACATGCAACTGGCCGTCATCCAGTGCCGACAATGCCCGCCGTTTGTAGCTATTCCCATCACTAGTCAGGTCCCCCTCGTCTGAGGAGTCGAGTTGCGGACAAGCCGTACAGCCATTCTGGAATTTCCTACACCCCTGGGTGAAATGACAGCCACCCGTAAACGGGTTGGCATCGTGCAAGGTCCACACCACGGGCGTCGTCCCAGGAATACGATTCAGTAGGTTCTCCAACATCACAAAGTCAGCAATCCAGTGAAGATTGACCACATCAGCCGATTCCAGCAATTCGTGCCCGGAGACGTCAAACCTGCCACGAAAATGAGAGAACTTCTCCTGGCCTTCCCGTTTCAAGGCTGGGTATCTGTTCAGATCGTTTTCATTCCGCAGGCGATTGAAGGCGCGGCGATACCGCTCCTTGATTCCACACTCGCGCCGCGCATCCCGAACCCCCGGGTCAGGACAGTCGAGATCACGCACAAGGAGTGTCGCATCATGGCCCTGCGCTCTGAGCGCTTCTTGCAGACGAGATGCAGCGACGGCGGCACCACCCCGCTTATGTCTTGTTGAGAGCATCAGGATATTCATGGATAGGGCAATTTCAGTGGACAGATTGTCCGGCTGGGACACGCTACCGCCCTGCAGAGCCGCGCGCGACCCCGCATGGCTTTTCGGGCAATGAGAACGCAGCTGCCAAGCCAGGCAGCTTCAGTCAGTGCCCGGTTAGATTCGCTGCAGCAATAGGCGATCTACCTCAACCGGCGTCTGCCGACCGAGTAATTCCATCAGGAGCAGCGCGCGTTTTTCGCCGCTGCACGCCTCCAGAATACCCTCGGCGCCCGCGAAGGGCCCATCGAAGACGCGCACCCGGTCGCCAGGCTTAACCTTCACAGGGTTCAACTCCACTAAACCAGTGTCGGGATTCATGCGCCGGCGAATCATCTGGATAATGGCTTCAGGCACGGTCACCAGCTTCATTCCAAAGCGCACCAGCGTGCAAACGCCGCGGGTAGAACGCACCGGGCCCAGGCTCTGCTGATCGGCAATGGCATTAATGAAAAGATAACGCGGGAACAACGGCTCGACGCGCTGCAGCCTGGTTTTAGTTCGCCGCTGGTAGGGGTTGACGGCCATGGGCAGGAAACAGTCAAAATGCTGGCGCAACAGGTTTTCCTCTGCCACGCGCTCTTGCCTGGGCTTGGTGTAAACAGCGTACCAATTGGCTTCCATAGTTATCCCATCCAATTCCCTGCGCCCAATCATACCTTATGTTCAATGATTGAACATACTATTACAGATTGATGAAAACCGAGGTGTTTCCCCAAGGTGGGAACCGTCTTGCGTGAGACGGAATTGAAGTATCATGAGCCGATACAGCCATGGAGCTAATCCTGGAAAGCCAACCCCTCATCAGCGTGATCATGCCCAGCCTCAACCAGGAAACCCCTCCGGGTTCTTCTGTTGCCAGTTCCAGGCATCGCGGCACATGGCCTGGAGATCGCGTTCGGCTTTCCACCCCAATTCCTGTTCCGCTTTCGCGGGGTCGGCCCAGGTCTCGGCGATATCGCCGGGGCGGCGAGGAAGCACCTGGTAGGGAATCTGAACACCCGTTGCCGCTTCGAAGGCCTTGACCACATCCAGCACCGAGCTGCCCTGCCCTGTGCCCAGGTTATGCGTGATCAGGCCAGGATGCTCCTCCAGCTTCTTCAGCGCGTGCAGATGCCCCATGGCCAGGTCGACCACGTGGATATAGTCGCGCACGCCGGTGCCATCGTGGGTGGGGTAGTCATTGCCCCACACCCGCAAAAACGCATGTCGGCCCACCGCGGTCTGCTGCACATAGGGCATCAGGTTATCGGGTATGCCATTGGGGTCTTCGCCGATCAGGCCGCTTTCATGGGCGCCCACCGGGTTGAAATAACGCAGCAGGGAAATATTCCAGCCCTCGGAGTGCGCGTAAAGATCACGCAGCATATCCTCAATGGCGCGCTTGGTGGCGCCGTAGGGGTTGGTGGGCGGGCGCAAAGCCGCATCCTCAGTGACAGGCACGGACTCCGGGTCGCCGTAAACGGTGCATGAGGAGCTGAATACCAGCTTTTTCACATCGGCATTTTCCATGGCCGCCAGCAAGTTCAGCGTGCCGCCGACATTATTGCGGTAATACCACAGCGGCTTCTCGGTGGACTCGCCCACTGCTTTCAAGCCCGCAAAGTGGATCACCGAATCGAACGCGTGCCGCGCAAACGCCTGCTCCAGCGCGTCCAGATCCAGCAGATCGGCCTCAACGAAGTCCAGGTCCTTGCCGGTAATCTGCCGAACCCGGTCCAGCACCGTAGGCTTGCTGTTGCTGAAGTTATCCAGCACCGTTACCCGGTAGCCGGCGTTCAGCAACTCAACGCAGGTGTGGCTGCCGATGTAGCCGGCGCCGCCGGTGACGAGGATGGATGGCTTGGATCTCTGATCGGTCATCGTGGAATTTTTCGTCAGTGGCACGAATTGCAGTTAGGGACTAGCCCCTACTCTTCTAAGGCCTCCCAATCGAGTAATAGGTAAACCCTCGGTTTCGCACCACCTCAGGTGACCAGATATTGCGGCCATCCGCCAGCACAGGCTCGGCCATCAGGTCTTGCAGGCGGGCGAAATCAGGCGCCCAGTACTGGCGCCATTCAGTCACCAATACCAGGGCGTCGGCGTCCTCGGCCGCCTCGTAAGGGTCGTCCATCAGCTGCAACCTTTCCTGGCCCTCGTAAAGCTCGGCCACTTCATCCATAGCCTCCGGGTCGTTCGCCTGCACCGTGGCGCCCGCCTCCAGCAAGGCGTCAATCAGTACGAGCGCGGAGGCCTCACGGATGTCATCGGTGTTGGGTTTGAAGGAAAGCCCCCAAACGGCAATGCGCCTGCCTTCCAGGTCGCCGCCAAAGTGCCCGTCCAGCATCTCAAACAGCTTGCGCTTCTGGCGGTCGTTTACGGCCTCCACCGAGCGCAGGATATCGGCCTCATAGCCATACGAGCGGGCCGTGTGGTATAG
>WTJD01000236.1 GCA_011524975.1 Lysobacterales bacterium | reverse complement strand
GGTTTTGAATATCTTTTCCAGGATTGACCGCTTTCCTATCGCCGCCCGCTTCCACGAATGACCCATTCAGGCCCCAAGACGCCCATTGCTACGCAGGCTCTGGCGTCTCACTTTCGCGAGCAGGGGGTCAGCTTCGAGCGGCAGCCGAGACTTGAACTGGGGTTCGGGGAAGGCCGCGCGCAATATCGATTCATGGACTACGCCCTGCCGGGGCCGGGTTTCACCATGGGCATTTTCTTCGAATGGCACACCCGGGATTTCTTCGACGCACCGCATGGGCCGCACCTGGCCGTGGGCATTCGCGGCCCACTGGAGGAAGATCCGCACCGGGGGCGGGGGCTGGCGATCGGCATTCTGGCCGGAGATACCCCCGACCCCGCTGACCCCAACGCCCGGCAGCCCCTGTTTGAGGGGTGCCCGCCCTATCCGGGCGGTCCTTCCTGTTTCATCGAAGACTTCACCATCAATGAAGGTACCGCGCCGATCCCCACCTGGCAGATGACCTATGGCAAAGACCTGCCCGAGCTGGGTAATGAGGGTATCTACCGAATCGACATCCTGGTCTCGACCGGCAACACGAAAGCCGCTGTCTGGCAGGTTCATAGAGGTAGCGAATACCGCCTGATCGGGCAAGCCGATTGCCGCGATGGCGGCCCTGCTTCCACCCATTGTCCGGATGCACCCTGCCCCGAGCTGTCCGAGGACGCAGGCATCGGTAACGCCTTTATCGGCACCGGTTTCGCCAGCCCTGTCACCAGATCATTCGCCGACAACATCTACCTGGCGCACTGGCCGGAATCGGACAGCTGATTGCAGCAACGGGTTTCATCTGCTTGAATCAGGTTAGTCCCACAGGAGACCGCCCATGACATCCGTGCACGACCCGGACGGCATCCGCCTGCCGATCAAGATCGATGCCACCTCCAACGGTGAGTACCTGCCTATTCCACTGGACCATTACGCCCAACTGGCCAACGGCCTGGCGCTGGAGGCGGCCACGGAGCAGGCAGGGAGACTGGGCAAAAGCCGCAGAGATTTCCTGGTATCCGCCTGTGGGGCCGCCACCACGCTGTTGGCCTTCAATGCGGCTCAGGCCGCGGCGGGACGCACCGGCGGCTGGTACGCGCTGGCGCCCGAGACGGCCATGGAAGAGGATGCGGCCGCGGCGGCGCTGGGCGGTGATGAATTCATATTCGACGTGCAGGGGCATTTCGTGAACCCCAAGGGCGCCTGGCTTGAGAACGTGCCCGAGGGCGCGAAACCTCTTTCCGGCATGCCGGCGGCATCCTGCCCGCTGGCCGAAGGGCCTTCGCCGCGTGCCTACCTGCAGTGCCTGGGCCCGGAGGCTTTCGTCAAGGATGTCTTCATGGATTCCGACACCGACATCATGGTGCTCTCGTTTGTGCCGAGCAGCCGCGAAGGCGAGCCACTGACCATCGAAGAGGCGGCCGCCACGCGCGAGATCGTGGCTCAGCTGGAGGGTACCCATCGTTTGCTGCTGCACGGCCGGGTCAATCCCAACCAGGCCGGCGACATCGAAGACATGAGGCGGCTGAAAGAGGGTTTCGGCATTTCCGCGTGGAAGACCTACACCCAGTGGGGCCCGGAGGGAAAGGGGTTCTATTTCACGGATGAAGACACAGGTGTCCGCTTCCTGGAGCAGGCCCGCAGCCTTGAAGTGCCGGTGGTTGCGGTGCACAAAGGCATCCCCTTTGGTCAGCGGTCTTACGAGCACTCTCTTTGTACGGATATCGGCCCCGCGGCCAGGCGGTTTCCGGACCTGAGTTTTCTGATTTATCACTCGGGTTTTATTCCGGGACAGGCCGAGGGCCCTTACGACCCGGAGCGCAATGAGGGTATCGACGGGCTGGTAAAGACCGTGCTGGATAACGACCTTGGCCACGGGTCCAATGTATATGCTGAGTTGGGTTCCACCTGGCGCTACTTGATGCGTGATCCGGATTCCGCCGCGCATACGCTGGGCAAACTGATCAAATACCTGGGTGAGGATAATGTGCTTTGGGGGACGGATTCCATCTGGTACGGTTCACCGCAGGATCAGATCCAGGCGTTCAGGGCATTTCAGATCAGCGAAGCGCTGCAGGAGCAACAGGGTTACCCGGCGCTGACGCCCGAGATCAAGGCCAAAATCTTTGGCCTGAACGCGCTGAAGCCCTACAACATCGAGCGCACGGCGATTCAAAAAAAGATCAGGCACGACGCGGTGGAAGTAGCCCGCCTGGCCTATCAGCCCATGGCCGACCCGCATTTCCAAACGCTGGGCCCCAAAACGCGCCGCGATTTTCTGAACCTGATGCGCTGGACAGGGGGTAACGCCGCCTAGTCCAGCGGCAGCGCCGTGGTCGACTTGGTGTTGCGCAGCACAAAGCTGGTGTTTACCTGGTGCACGGCCTTGCAGCGCATCAGGTGTTCGCTGAGCAACTGGTCGTAGGCCTGGATGCTGGCGCAGATCACTTTCAGCGTGTAATCGTGCTGCCCACTGGTGGCGTAGCACTCGAGGATTTCCGGCCGCTCGCGCACCACCCGGTCAAAATCTTTGACCGAGTTCGGGTGGTGATCCTCCAATGACACGTTGGCGATGGCCATCACCTGCAGGCCCACTTTTTCCGGGTCCAACAAGGCCACAGTGCCTTTGATGACGCCCTTTGAAAGCAGCTTTTTCACCCGGCGCCAGACAGGGGAGGGTGACAATCCGATCTTTTCAGCCAGCGCCTGGCTCGACAGGTCGCCATTTTCCTGAAGCGCGCCCAGAATTTTGCGATCGATGGAGTCAAGAGAAATATTCATTTTAATAATATCGGAATTACGCAATATATATTTTAATAATAATACTATAAATGAAATAAACGAAAAATAATTCCAATGGGTTTGATATATTATTTTAAAAATCATAAATCATCGGCAATCCGTATGGCCAAGAGCAGCAGTTACACCTCCAAGCAGCCCGACAGGCACGGTTTTATTCATTACACCGAAGAAGAGAACCGCATGTGGGGTGAGTTGATGGCACGGCAGTTCGACCACATTCCCGGCCGGGTGTGTGACGAGTACATTGCTGCTTTGGATCTCATGGACTTTCCACGTGATCGGGTGCCGCAGCTGGCCGAAATATCCGAGAAACTTCGCCGCCACACGGGTTGGGAAGTGGCGCCCGTTCCAGCGCTGATTGGTTTCACCGAATTTTTTGAGCTGCTGGCCAACCGCAAGTTTCCCGCCGCCACCTTCATCAGGCGGCGCGAGGACAAGGATTATCTGCCCGAGCCCGATATTTTCCACGAGATTTTTGGCCACACCCCCCTGTTGACGGATTACCGCTTCGCCGCGTTTACCGAGGCCTACGGCAAGGCGGGTTTGCGGGCCGAGAAGCGCGATCATGCCATGTTGGCCAGGCTGTTTTGGTTCACAGTGGAGTTTGGCCTGATCAACACGGCCCAGGGGCTTCGTTCCTATGGTGCCGGAATCGTGTCCTCGCCGGGTGAGCTGGATTACGCCCTGGAAAGTGACATTCCCCAGCGCAAACCTTTTGACCCGCTGGACGCACTGCGTACCCCGTATCGAATCGATATCTTTCAAACGGTGTACTTCGTCATCGATAATTACGATACGCTCTATGACCTGGCGAAAACCGACCTGATTCCGCTGATCGCACAAGCGCGGAGGATGGGGATGCATGCCCCGACCTATCCGGTCAAAGAGATCGCCTGACCTGCACCATCAAGGGAGATTGAGATATGGCCACGGTCTGTGACCTGACAGATAAGCATTGCGTGCCCTGCGAGGGGGGTGTCGATCCGATTCATCGCGAGCAGGCGCTGGAGATGCTCACCGATTTGCCCGGTTGGGAACTCAGCGATGACGCCAAAATGATCAGCCGTCGCTTCGAGTTCAAAGGGTTCTTCCGCTGCATGTCTTTCATCAACGCCATGGCCTGGGTGGTGAACAACGAAAATCACCACCCGGATTTCTCTGCTGGCTACAACTACTGCAACGTAGGCTTCACCACCCATGCAATTGACGGGCTGAGCGAAAACGACTTTATCTGCGCCGCCAAGATCAGCGCCCTGCTGGACTGATACCGTCCTTTCAAGTCAGGCCCGGACGAGCCCTGCTCGGCTGCCCATCAATATCGGACATGGACAACATCGGACCTGGACAACACATATGTGCAGGGCTCGCGCGCAGCACTGAATGCCGGAAGCTTTCCGGGTCAATAGCGCAC
>WTJD01000205.1 GCA_011524975.1 Lysobacterales bacterium | reverse complement strand
AGATTTTGCCGGAACTTCCCGCCACGGCGTATACCGCGCCGGCATGCTCCGCCGCGACGACGCCCGGCTTCTGATAGGCGCCCGTACCGGAAATGCGTCCGTCACCTGGATTCAGCACATTCTCAACCGGGTCCAGTGTCGACGACGCGCCATAATGGCCGTCCAGCAGGTAAGAACGCTCGTAGGAATGACTGTGCCCGGACAGCACCAGGTCGACACCCCAGGCCTCGAGGATCGGCAGCGCGTTCTGGCGCATGTCAATGAGCGCGCCTTCGCTGTCTGAATCATGCGATCCCTTGGTGTAGGGCGGATGATGCCAGAATGCGATGACCCATGGCTTGTCATTGAAGGCGAGATCACTCTCCAGCCATTGCAGCATGTTGCCGGCCGTTGAGCGATCGGACTCGTAAGAATCCAGGCAGATAAAATGAACGTTGCCGTAATCAAAGGAATAGTAAGCCTCGGTCCCCGAGGGCAGACCGCCCGCTTCACCCGCTACCGGTAAATTGAAGATGTCGTAGTACGGCCCCGTCTGGGTTGCGGAATCGGCGGAATAACCGTCGTGGTTGCCCAAGGTCGACCAGAGCGGCAGTTGCCGTAGAATTTCCGGATACATATCGAACACGGCTGCCTGGTATTCGGCGTCCGTCCCGCTGTTGTAGGCGTTGTCTCCCAGCATGATCATGAAATCCGCGGGCTGAGAGGCAGACCAGGCTTTGAAGGCGTCCCTCACATTCGCCGCGTTGGCGTTGGCCGTGCCGGAATCCCCAAGAACCCAAAATCGCGCGGGCGCCGAAGTGCCCGGCTCGGGCGCGGTGGTGAAATAAAAACTGGCGTCACCCGCCAGCGCGCCGGATTCATCACCGACAGAATAAAAGTACGTGGTTGAATCACTGAGCCCACTGAGCAAAACGGCATGCTCAGTGCGGGACCCCGAGACCGTCGCGGTCTGCGACAATGAGCCACTGTCGAGCCCGTACCGGACGACAGACACGGTGCCTGACGACGTCCGCCAGCGGACGATGACACTCTGCTCGGTGACTTGCTGCAGATATGGACCGCGCACAATGGTCTGGGCGCTCAGATCGAACACCGCCGCCAGCATCAGGATGCCGGCAAAAACACGTATACAGGATCCCCGCATAGGAGCTTCCCCTCTCTTACGCCAGTTTCAGGCCAACCATCCTACACCCGCGGGCGCAGGATGGCGAACGAAGCCGGTTGGCGGCCCAACCGGGTTTTGGGCAAGGTCAATCGACGTACAGCGAACTGACAGACTCACCCGCAGACATCCTGCGGATGGTTTCCGCCATCATGTGCGAAATGGTCATCTGTCGGACTTTCCCGCAGGCCGCGGCCTCTTCACTCAGAGGAATGGTATCGGTGACAACCAGTTCATCGAGTCCGGACTGGCTGATATTGCTGATGGCCGGCCCCGACAGAACGGGATGCACGCAATAGGCCACCACCTTGACAGCACCCTGCTCTTTCAAGGCCCCAGCCGCCGTGCACAGGGTGCCGGCCGTATCGACCATGTCGTCCACCAGCACGCAGATTTTTCCTTCCACGTCGCCAATGATGTTCATCACCGTCGCGACGTTGGCCCTGGGGCGCCGCTTGTCGATGATGGCCAGATCGGCGTCCAATCGCTTGGCGATCGCGCGGGCCCGCGCCACACCGCCGACGTCGGGTGATACAACGATGATCGGGTCGCTGGACTGTCTCTGCCAGATATCAGCCAGTGTCAGCGGAGAGGCGTAGACATTGTCCACGGGAATATCGAAAAAGCCCTGGATCTGGTCAGCATGCAGGTCGATGGTGACCACCCGGTCAGTACCCACCGCGCCGATCATTTTGGCCGCCACCTTGGCGGTGATGGGCACCCTCGATGAGCGCGGCCGCCTGTCCTGGCGACCATAACCAAAATAAGGAATCACGGCCGTGACCCGGAGCGCGCTGGCCCGCTTCATGGCGTCGATCATAACCAGCAGTTCCATGAAGTTGTCCGCGGTGGGCGCGCAGGTGGGCTGAACCACGTAGACGTCGCGGCCCCGGACGTTCTCCATGATCTCGACCATGACCTCGCCGTCGCTGAAGCGGCCGACGATCGCCTTGCCCATGGGTATGCCGAGCTCACGGGAGATGTCGTTTGCCAAATTGATATTGGCGTTGCCGGAAAACAGCATCAAGGAAGGGCTGGCTGCTTTGTCTTTCCCAATGTCCAATGGCTTTTCCGCAATAATTGGCTGGGACGGCAGGATTCGAACCTGCGAATGCGGGGATCAAAACCCCGTGCCTTAACCAGCTTGGCGACGTCCCAGCGGAAATTGGCTGATTCAGTTACCGCCAGTGCGCTTCGCGAGCACAGGAGAACGGTCAACCCCGTCAACGCAGCACACATTATATCGGCATTCGAGCTGATGTGTGATCGATTCGGCGCTAAATTTATCTTCCACCGGCAGGAAAATGCAACTTCCCGTGCCCGTCAGGCGGGGACGGCCATGCGCCTGCAGTTCCCGCATGGCCTGATCCACCGCCGGATACCGGGCTCGCACCACCGGCTCGAACACATTGACCCCCGTCAGCGGATCGAAACCGTTGAAGTCGACAGAGGCGCAATCGCGCTTGAGGTCGGCGGCCGCGAACAGGTCGGCGGTGGACACATGAACATCCGGAAACACCAGCACATAGTGCCGGTCACCCAGGCTGACCGGCTCCAATTGATCACCCCGCCCCCCGGCCCAGGCGCTCAACCCGTGAACGAAGACCGGCACGTCCGCGCCCAGCCTGGCGCCCAGCCGCGCCAGTTCCACGCGGCTCAATCCGCAGGACCAGAGCTCGTTCAGCGCCAGCAAGACCGTCGCGGCGTCGCTGCTTCCGCCACCGAGCCCGGCGCCAGCCGGCACATGCTTGCGCACCCGGATCACGGCCCCGAGGCGAGTGGAGGCAGATGTCTGCAACAGGCGCGCGGCGCGCACCGCCAGGTCGTCCTCAGGCGACACCCCGTCCATCCCGGCCTGCCGAACGATTGCGCCGTCCTCCGTGACGGCCAGTTCTATCTCGTCCCCCCAGTCGAGTAGCTGAAAACAGGTTTCGATCGTGTGGTAACCGTCCGGACGCCTGCCCGTGATGTGTAAAAAAAGGTTGAGCTTGGCCGGCGCGGGCCAGGTACTGAATTCAGGCATGGCCTTCGCCGGTCAGAGGCACCGTCCACCGGGCCGGTACCAGTTTGATCGTCAGTTGACCGCTGACCGCTTTTATTTTTCCGGGCAATTGCCTGCCCGAGACATCACGATACCGCTCAAACTCGATATCCCAGCCGGATTGCGAGAGCCGGGTGATCCTGCCTGCATCATCGAAATCGATCCCCTCTACCGGCCCCGGCGCCCGCAGCCCTCGCACCCAGTACACCAGATCCTCAACGGGCACTTCCCAGCCCCATTCAGAGCGCAGCAACGCCTGAACCGAATCCCCTTTTAGCTGGCTGCCGTCTGATCGCGTGAGCTCGGCACTGCCCGGAGCCAGCGACAATCGCCACGCGCCTTTTCCCAGCGTTCCGCGGAAATCGAGCTGGCTGCTCTTGCCCTCGGTTTGCCAATGGAGCCGCCCGCTGCCGCCATCCTCGCCGTCATTCATCGACAAACGCCCACGGAACCCCCACTGAACCCATGTCGCAATACCGCGGACCCGCTCATCGTAGGCCGCTTGAAGCTCAACCGCTGAATCGGGCGCGCGTGGAACCGAGGTACAGGCAGACAGCGTGACGGAAAAACACACCAGCCAACGCAGCAGGCTTTGCCTCAAAGCTCTGCCCCGAACCGGCTGATGGTTGCTTTGAGCACGGGGTCATCCGGGCCGCGTTCCAGCCCGAGACGCCAGGCGCTTTTTGCGTCTTCCTTGCGCCCCAGCACCCAGAGCACTTCTCCGAGATGCGCCGCAATTTCGGGGTTGTTGTCCCTGATCCAGGCCTGCTCGAGGTAGGCCAGCGCCTCCTCATGGCGCCCCTGCCGGTAGGCCACCCAGCCCATCGAGTCCAGGATGGAAGCCTCCTCGGGCTGCAAATCAAGCGCCGCCCTGATCAACTGCTCCGCCTCGTCCAACCGATCCGTCAGATCGGCCAGCGTGTATCCCAGCGCGTTCAAGACAGCGGCATTGCGGGGATCCTCCTCCAGAATCTGGCGCAGATCCTGCTCGGCCTCGTCGATCCGGCCCAACTCCACCGACAGCAGCGCCCTGCCATAAAGGACATCGGGGTGCCCTGGCATAACAG
>WTJD01000269.1 GCA_011524975.1 Lysobacterales bacterium | reverse complement strand
CGCCAAGGGCATCCCCGGCTCTGAAGTCCTTGCCCTGTACATGAACTCGATGCGTGCGGCCGGTGCCACACCATTGCGCGATTGGGACAGCGAGTGACCTCGAACCCGAAAAGCCGGGCGCCACGCGCGTCCGGTTTCTTCCTCAAACCCCTTGATATCATCACCGCGCTGGCGAACATTTCAGGTTCGCTGCTGATTCTAGCGCTAGTCGTGCTGATCACCGCTGACGTGACGGGACGCAATTTACTGGGCCAGCCGATTTCCGGCGTGCCAGAGATGGTGTCTCTGTCCATCGTCGCGATTGTTTTTCTGCAGGCGCCCCAGGCCCTGCGCGCGGGACGTTTCACCCGCAGCGATGGCCTGATCGAGGTGTTGCGCAGGCGTTCCAAGACCCTGACGAAGGCGCTGGAAACCGGCTTCGATCTCATTGGTCTGACAGTGCTTGCCGCCATTCTCTACGCCCATTGGCCGATCATGATCCGCGCGTGGGAACGCAACGACTTCGTCGGCGCTGTGGGTGACTTCACCGCCCCGACCTGGCCTGTCAAGGCCATGCTCGCGCTCGGTGCGGCGCTGCTGGCGCTACAGTTCCTTGCGCGCATCATTCGACGGTGGGAGGGCGAAGACGATGAGTCCGTTTGAGATCGGCATGCTCGCGCTGGCGGCTATGGGCGTGCTGGTGCTCTTCGGCCTGCATGTTCCAATCGCGCTGATCGCCTGTTCCTTTGTCGGCGTCTGGGCCATCAAGGGCTCCCCCATCCTGGCCTCGAAGATGCTCGGACTGGCGGCCAACGACGCCATCTCTTCGTACTTTTTCGGGGTGGTCCCGCTATACGTGCTCATGGGCTTTATCGTCGCCGAAAGCGGCATGGGACGGGATGCCTTCGACGTCGCCAATACCATGTTCCGCCGGATCAAAGGCGGCCTCGGGCTGGGGACCATTGCGGCCAACACTATCTTTGCCGCCATCACCGGTATCTCCATCGCTTCAGCCGCTGTGTTCACCAAAATCGCCGTGCCAGAGTTGCGGCGGCATGGCTACACCCCGCGCTTTTCGGTCGGCCTAGTCGCCGGTTCATCGGTGCTGGGGATGCTGATCCCACCCTCGCTGCTGTTGATACTCTATGGCCTTCTGACCGAGCAAAGTATCGGCGACTTGTTCGTTGCCGGGATAGGCCCCGGGCTACTGCTCGCCGTGCTGTTTGGCCTGGGCACGCTGCTGCTTGCCCAGTTCGCCCCCGGTTTCGTAGGACGCAACCTCAGTCAGGACAAGACCACGCTCTCTAGAGGTGCGCTGCTAGCTAAAGGGGTGCCAATAACTGGCCTGATCATCCTTGTGCTCGGGGGTATCTATGCCGGGGTCTTCACCCCCGTCGAGGCAGGGGCTATCGGCACCGTGGTCGCACTGGTCATCGGCTTTGCCAAGGGGCGGCTGACGCTGCGCGGCCTGTGGCGTGTGCTGGTGGAAACCGGTCTGGTAACAGCCTCGGTCTGCTTCCTGATTATCGCGGCACAGATGTACTCGCGCATGCTCGCCTTCTCTGGCCTGCCAAACACCTTCGGCGCTTACGTCACAAGCGTTGACCTTGGCCTGATCGGGCTGATCTGCCTCTATGTTCTGGTGGTAATCCTGTTCGGCATGATCCTCGATTCCTCGTCGATCATGCTGATCCTAGTGCCGCTGATGCTGCCCATCTTGCAGCCGCTGGGCGTTGATCTGGTGTGGTTTGGCATCATCACCGTCATTGCGGTCGAAATCGGCCTGCTGACACCGCCCTTCGGGATATCGGTCTACGTTATAAAATCGACCCTGAATGATCCGTCCATAAAGCTCTCCGACATCTTCGTGGGGGCAGCACCCTTTGCCGTGATGATGCTGCTGTGCCTGTTCGCTGTCATCGCCTTCCCTTCAATCGCGACCGTCTTTCTGGGACGGTAGGAGTTAAAATGCCTCGTAGATTTGTCGATCTTTCCGTTGCTCTGGAAGCTGACATCCAATCCGACCCGCCGATCATGCTGCCCGAAATCGAGTACATGGCCCACTCTGACACCGCCGAACAGGTGATGTCGTTTTTTCCCGGCCTGACGCGCGAAGACCTGCCCCAGGGCGAAGGCTGGGCGATCGAAAAGCTCAGCATCTACACCCATAACGGCACACACCTCGACGCCCCCTATCATCACCACTCGACCATGAACGGCGGCGAGCGGGCGATTACCATCGACGAAGTGCCGCTCGAATGGTGCTTCGCGCCGGGTGTCAAGCTGGACTTCCGCCATTTTGATGACGGCTATCTGGTGACGGCCGACGATATTGATGCCGAGTTGGAGCGGATCGGACATCGGCTGTCGCCGCTGGATATCGTGCTGGTCAATACCTCCGCAGCCGCCCATTACGGACAGCCGGACTACGTACTCAAGGGCTGCGGCATGGGCCGGGATGCCACGCTGCACCTGCTCGAACAGGGCGTGCGCCTGACCGGGACCGATGCCTGGAGCTGGGACGCGCCATTCTCCGTCACCGCCAAGCGCTACGCCGAGACTGGCGATGCCAGCCTGATCTGGGAAGGCCACCGGGCGAGCATGGACATCGGCTATTGCCACATTGAGAAGCTGAGCAACCTCGACAGCCTGCCTGGCAGCGGCTTCACAGTGTCCTGTTTCCCCTTCAAGATCAAAGCCGCCTCGGCCGGTTTCACCCGGGCGGTCGCCATCATCGAGGACTGAATCATGCCCAAGACCATCATCACCTGCGCCATCACGGGCGCGGTCCACACGCCAACCATGTCCGAGCACCTACCCGTGCACCCGGACACCATCGCAGAACAAGCCATTGCAGCGGCCGAGGCTGGCGCGGCTGTCATCCATCTGCATGCCCGCAATCCCGCCAATGGTGCGCCGTCGGTCGATCCCGCGCATTTCGAGCTGTTCCTGTCCCGTATCAAGCAGGCCACTGACGCCGTGGTTAACATCTCTACCGGCGGCAATCCGATCATGACCGTGGCAGAACGCATCCCCGCCGCCCTGACCTTCAGCCCGGAGATGTGCAGCCTCAACATGGGGTCGATGAACTTCGCCCTGCATCCCCTGGCCGACCGCTATCAGACCTGGAAGGAAGACTGGGAAGAAGGCTACATTCGCAGCTCTGAGAACAACATCTTCCGCAACACTTTCGCTGACATTCGCATGATCTCTGAACAACTCGGCGGTGACGATCACCGGGTGAAGTTCGAACACGAATGCTACGACGTCGGCCATCTCTACAATCTGAAATTCTGCGTCGATAAGGGCCTGTTCAAGGCGCCGATCTTCCTGCAATTCGTAATGGGCATTCTGGGCGGTATATCGGCGGAGCTCGATAATCTGATGTTTATGAAGCAGACGGCGGACAAGCTGTTCGGTACTGGCTTCCAATGGTCGGTCATCGGCGCCGGTGCACAGCAGATGCGGCTGGCCTCCGTCGCGGCACAGATGGGCGGGCACGTCCGCGTCGGGCTTGAAGACTCCCTCTACATCGCCCGCGGAAAAATGGCGCAGTCCAACGCCGAGCAAGTCGCCAAGATCCGCCGCATCTTAGAAGAACAGGGCAACGAAATCGCAACTCCAGATGAGGCGCGAGCGATCCTCAACCTCAAGGGCCCCGAGCAGGTGAACTTCTAATGACCATTGAGCAACCGGACCACCCTTTGACTGTCACCTTCAAATGCTCGGGTAAGGCAACGGGCAAGATGCGTAATGACCTCGATGTTCACATGGTCGAGCCTATAGAAGAACACTTCACCCTGGCCACAGACGAAGGCCCCTTTCACGGAGGTGATGCCACCGCCCCGCCACCTCTGGCACTTTTCGTCGGGGGCATGACGGGGTGCATCATGACCCAGCTTCGCGCATTTGCCCGCCGCATGGACGTGGTCATCGACGACTTGCGCGTTGAAACCACCGTTCGATGGGGTTGGGTGCCTAAGGGCAAGATCTACGAAACCCACCCGCAGTCGTTTGAGATTGATGTTTTTCTAGAAAGCGAAGCAGATCTCGACCAGCAAATCGCGCTAATACAGGCAGCCCGAAAAGGCTGCTTTATCGAGCAGACTCTTGGGCAGAAAAATAGCATCAACCACCGGTTACGAACTCCACAGGGTTTCCTGCGCGTGAAGTAAGACTTGCGTCGAAGTCTCACAAGGACCGGTTGGCAGGCTGGCTTGTCAGAGAGGGTGCTTGGACCAACGATTTAGGACGCGATAGAGCCACCGTTTTGTAGAAACGCTGGGGGTGACATTAATT
>WTJD01000209.1:11141-41504 GCA_011524975.1 Lysobacterales bacterium | reverse complement strand
GCGTTTACACACTGGGGCGGAAGCGCAAGCGCCGGCGCATGGCCGAGGTCAGCGAGCAGTTTGGGCTTGACGGTTTTCTCAAACGTCGCGCGGGCACGCTGAGCGGCGGCCAGAAACAGCGTCTCGCCCTGGCCGCAGCCACCCTGCACGAGCCGGAGCTTTTGTTTCTGGATGAACCGACCAGCGCGGTGGACCCGGAGAACCGTCGGGCGTTTTGGGAGAGCCTGTTCGACCTGGTCGAAGCGGGCACCACCATCCTGGTATCAACGCATTACATGGATGAAGCGGAGCGTTGCCACAACCTGGTCATTCTCGACGAGGGACGGCTGGTGGCCAGCGGCAGCCCCGCAGAGCTCAGCCGCAATATCCGCGCCCAGGTGATCGTGGTGCAGTCCGAACAGCCACGCCGGGCCGGAAAAGCCCTGCATGGCCAGGCCTGGGTACGCAGCGTTGCCCAGATAGGAACCGAGCTTCGGGTGCTGGTGGACCCCTCCACGGCGGACGCCCGCGAAGCCGTTCGGCAGACCGTTCTGACGGCCGGGCTTAATGTGTCCGAGTGCCGGGCGGATCGCGCCAGCCTGGAAGATGTTTTCGTGGCCGCCACGATGGATCACGGGGCGTCGGCATGAGAAGCCTGCAACGCATCAGCGCCGTGGTTTGGAAGGAACTGAGGCAGCTCCGCCGCGACCGTCTGACCTTTGGCATGATCGTGGGGATACCGGTTTTGCAGCTGCTACTGTTTGGATACGCCATCAATTTCGACGTTCGGCATCTGGGCGCCGCGGTGGCCGACATGGCCAACACCAGTGCCTCGCGGCAAATCGTTCTCAACCTTGCGCACACCCAGGTCGTCGACATCAGACACCAGGCCCGCAGCGCGGCGGAGCTGGAGTCAATGATGAGAAGGGGGCAAATTACGGTTGGAATCTATATACCCCATGATTTCGACCGCAGGCTGGCGGATGGGGACCGGGCGGCGGTCCAGGTGCTCGCGGACGGGTCGGATCCGATTGTGCAAAGCGCGATCGCGCAACTGGGCCAACCCAGCAGGGTATCTCCCTACCTGGATCAGCCACCCCGCTTTGAGATCAGGAATTTTTACAACCCGGAGCGGCGCTCACCCGTGAACACGGTGCCCGGCCTGATCGGCATCATCCTGACATTGACGATGATCCTTTTCACTGCCGTGGCCCTTGTTCGAGAGCGCGAGAGGGGCAACCTGGAGCTGCTCATTACCACCCCCATACGCACGCCTGAGCTGATGCTGGCCAAGATTCTGCCTTACGTGATGATCGGGCTGGTCCAGGTCAGCCTGGTGCTTTGCCTGGGGGTGTGGCTGTTCGATGTGCCTGTTCGGGGTTCGTTGGTGGATGTCTATCTCGTGGCTTTGACGTTCGTGGTCGCCAACCTGTCCCTCGGGCTGATGATCTCAACGATGGCCGACAACCAGTTCCAGGCCATGCAGATGACTTTTTTCATCCTGCTGCCTTCGATACTGCTGTCCGGATTCATGTTTCCCTTTGACGGCATGCCGGAACCCGCGCAATGGATCGCGGAACTGCTGCCGATGACGCATTTTATGCGCTTGATCAGAGGGGTGGTGCTGCGCGGCGCGGAGCTACAGGAACTGGCCAGGGAATTGGCCGTGCTGGCCGTCTTCATCGGGGTCGCGATGAGTTTCGCGATTCTTCGTTTCCGAAAACGGCTCGACTAGCGAATCGGTCTCAAATCGCGGCGAGAATATCGTTGGCCAGTCGCAGACGGTTGGCCAGCACCGACATGACATGCAGTGAAAACTCGGGTTTCTGCTGGAGCAGCGACACGAACTTTTCCTGATCGATCGGGGCGAGCGTGCAGTCGGTGATCGCCGTTGCCGTCGCGCTGCGCGTGCCAGAGTCTATCAGCGCCATTTCCCCGATGATGCCACCGGGCACCTCGGTACTCATTGGCTCACCATTGACCGTGAGCCGCACCTGGCCCTCGATCACCAGGTACATATTATCGGCGGCCGCGCCCTCGGAAAAAATGACATCTCCGGCCTCGAAAGAGGCGCGCCCCTCAACCTGACGTTTCATCGTCTCTAAGTCCAATACGGTTCTCCCGGCTGCCGATTGCCCTTGTTACCGCGTGCTTACAATCTTGCCATCGTTACCGCGACCTGCAAACGGTTGGCCACGACCCCGACGAGGTGGATGGCGACGTCGGGGTTCTTACGCACGACTTCACGGAATTGTTCCCTGGAAATTCTCGCCAGTCGCGTTTTTCGCAACGTGACCGCATCCGCTGCGCGGGTAGCCTGCAGCAATGACATTTCCCCGAAGATCCCACCGGCCAACTCAGCGGCTAGAGGCTCCTCGCCCACTTTGAGCTCTATCTCGCCCTCAAGCACCACGTAGAGGAAGTCCGCCGGATCCCCAAGCTTGAACACCATGGTCCCTTTCGGGAATTCCACTTGATCTTCCCAATCGCCAAAAAATTCGACCAGATCCATATCTCAGTTACCCATGCCGTGCCTGCATCGCAATGGGGCAGAATACAACAAGACAGGGGGTTGATGAAATGGCTATGAGCCGACAGGTACGCGACTTGCAACGGGTACGGGGGGGCGTTCATACTCTGTTCCATAAAAAATGAGTCGCAACTGTGCGCCAGCCAAGACTGAGCTGGAAACGACACAACAGGAACGACCACAGAAAATCAATGCTGGCGGTGAACCAAAAATAAGCCAGCAGGGGAGACGAAAACATGATGCGGCACCCGCGAACCGCGTTTTTGAATCATCCATCCATGTTTACCGTGATGGCCGGCTTGCTCATTTTCGCAACGGTCGCACGGGCACAGGATGTATCCGCATTGGGACGCATTGAGCCGGAACATGGCGTTATCCGGGTTTCCGCCGCTTCCACCACCCATGCCGTCTCGGGCTCGGTCATTCGTGAGCTTCTTGTTGAGGAGGGTGATTGGATCGAAGCGGGCGCATTGATCGCCCATACCGACAGCACAGAGATGCTGCAGCATCGCCAGCGCATCGCCGAACGGGAACGGGACCTGGCGGAGATCGCCGCCCAGGCTGCATTGAGCCAGGCTGAAGAAGCCTGCACCATAGCCCGCGTAGCCGAAAATGAGGCGGCCCGCCGGGCCAGCCTGCTGGAACGGGGATTGGCCTCCACCGAGGAAACGGAGCAGGCCCAGGGTGACTCGGAAGCCCAGGCGGCGTCCTGCACGGCCGCGCGCGCCAACGTCCAAGTCGCACAGGCCTCGATCGAGGTGGCTGAGGGGCGGGTAGCACTGCGAAAGGCCGAGGTGGAACGGAGCCTCATCAAGGCGCCTTCTGCCGGACGCGTGCTCGAAATACACGCGCGGCCCGGCGAACTGGCGGGCGAGCAAGGCGTGCTGGACCTTGGGCGAACCGACCGAATGACCGCGGTGGCTGAAATTTATGAAACCGATATTGCGCGGGTGCGTCCGGGGCAAGTCGCCAGCGTCAGCAGCGATGCGATCGACCGGCCACTCAGCGGCCGCGTTCAACGCATTCGGAGCCAGGTGCAAAAGCAGGATGTCATCGGCACCGATCCGGCGGCGTCCAAGGACGCGCGAATCATTGAAGTGGAGATACTGCTGGATGACTCCGGCCCGGTGGAAAACCTGACCAACCTGCAGGTCGAAGTCATTATCCAAAGCGGTTCCTGAGGCAGCGTTTGCATGCGCATCCCGATCGGCTGGTTGCAACTGAAGCATCGTCCGGGCCGGCTGGCGGTTGCGGTGGCCGGCATCGGTTTTGCGGTTCTGCTGATCATGATGCAGCTGGGATTTCGCTCAGCTCTGTTTGAAAGCGCCGTGCGAATGCAGGAGCGATTCCACTATGACATCGCGCTGTTCAGCCCCGACAGCGTTTTTATCGTGCGGCCCCAACCGTTTTCCATTCGCCGCCTGTACCAGGCATTGGGGGATGAGGACGTCATCGAGGTTTCACCGGTCTATATTTTTCCGGCCACGTGGAAAAACCCCTGGAACAATGAGCGCCGCAGCCTGAGCGCTATCGGCTTCAGCCCCGGTTACGACCTGATCGAGACCCCCGGCGTCGATGAACAACGTCATTTGCTGAGCAAACAGGACACGGTGCTTTTCGATGGCCTGTCACGACCGGAATTCGGCCCCGTCGCCGAGCACATGGCCAACGACCAGACATTGCGCACTGAAGTCAACGACCGCTTGATCGAGGTGGCGGGCACTTATCAACTGGGCACCTCGTTCGGTATCGACGGATCCATCATGACCTCGGTCGACAACTGGTTGCGCCTGTTTCCGGACCGGCCAAGGGAGGACATCCAGCTCGGTTTGATCAACCTGCGCGAGGGCGCAGACGCCAACGCGGCTCGCGACCGGTTGAAAGCCCGTTTGCCGCAGGACGTGCTGGTCATGACCAAGGCCGATTTTGTGCAGCGGGAAACGGATTACTGGAATGCCGCGACACCCATCGGTTACGTATTCGCCTTCGGCGCCATCATGGGTTTCGTGGTGGGCGCCATCATCGTTTACCAGATCCTTTTCGCCGATGTCTCCGAACACCTGTCCGAGTATGCAACTCTGCGGGCATTGGGCTATCCGAACCGATTCCTGTCCGGCATCGTCATCCAGCAAGCAGCCATTCTCGGGGTTCTGGGGTACCTCCCCGGCCTGGGCTCAGTGGTGTGGCTGTATTCCAGGGCAGCGGCCGCCACCAATCTGCCGATATACCTGACGCGTGAACGTGCGGTCACCGTGTTGGTCATGACGCTGTTGATGTGCGCCATTTCGGCCTTGTTCGCGCTGCGCAAGGTGCGCCGACTGGACCCGGCGGAGGTGTTCTGATGACCGCTCCGGTGCAGGTTTCAGGGCTGAGCCACTGGTACGGTCGAGGCGCGCTCCGCAAGCAGGTACTGTTCGATGTCGAGGTGACCATCCCCAGCGGAGAAATCATCATCGTGACCGGGCCGTCAGGCTCGGGCAAGACCACCCTTCTGACCTTGATCGGCGCGTTGAGATCAGGGCAGGAAGGCAGTATTCGGGTACTCGGAGAAGAGCTGCGGGACGCGCGACCCCGGGCTTTGGAAAAAGTCCGCCGGCAAATCGGCTTTATCTTCCAGCAGCACAACCTGCTCAATGCGCTCACCGCGGTGCAGAATGTCGAGCTGGGTCTGCGCGTGGCCGGAAGAGCAAGCAGCAGCACCCTGCGAAACCGGGCCAGGCACATGCTGGAAGCGGTCGGGCTCGAGGACCGGATACATCACAAGCCGGAGCAGCTTTCCGGCGGTCAGCGCCAACGGGTGGCCATTGCCCGCGCACTGGTGGGTGAGCCCGCCATGCTCCTGGCGGATGAGCCCACCGCATCGCTGGACAAGAACTCCGGTCGTGAAGTGGTAGAGCGCATGAAATCCCTGGCCCGGGAACAGGGCACGACCATTCTTATGGTCACCCACGACAACCGGATCCTCGACATCGCGGATCGAATCATCCACCTGGAGGACGGACATCTGTCGACCTTCACTGACGCCGTCATCGCGAACAATCGTCAGATGATGAAGATGCTGGCGGAAAACCGGAAAAAACAAAAACTGGAGAAGGTCGTCGACGACCTCGATGAACGCGGCTTTAAAGAACTGCTTGAAGATATCACCGCTGATTCCCAGCGCCTGCTGGATGCCACCGCCATGGCCAGTGACGTGGCCTTCCGCAGCATGTTGAGGCAAGGCCTGTTTGCGTTCACCCGCAAGCTGGGACAGCTGCTCGATGCCGAAAAGGCCTCCCTGTTCCTGGTCGAGGGTGACTCGCTGGTGCTGCGCATCGCTGAGAATATCGACCAAATGGAAGAAGTCCGCATTCCGCTGGGCACCGGCATCGCCGGCGCGGCGGCGCAATCCGGGGAAGTTATCCGGATTGACGATGCCTACGAGGATCCCCGCTTCAACCAGGAAATCGACCGGCAGACGGGCTATCGCACGCGCTCCATTATCAGCCTGCCGATCAAAGACCGCCAGGGTGAGGTTTTCGGTGTCGCGCAATTGCTGAACCGTAAGGACGGACAACCCTTCGATACCAACGACGAGGAGCGGTTCGACCTGTTCATGAGCTCCCTGGGCGTCATGCTGGAAACCCTCGAGGGCCTGGACCCAGGCAGTTTGAATGACGACAGGGATACATCATGAGTACTGAGCACAGGATGAAGGCCGTCCTGGAGGACTATTTCGGCACCGAGTTGACGGCCGAGGACATCAAGGCATTTCAGACCCGAATATTGCACGGCGGTGAATGGCTGTTCCAACAGGATGAGGACGGTGACTCCCTGTACCTGCTGGCCCGCGGCAGATTGCAGGCGTGGCGGAAAAGCACTGCCGGCAGCGAACCCTTACTGCTTGGAGAAATCACGCCGGGTGACAGCGTCGGCGAGATGAGCCTGCTGGGCAACCAGCCCCGCAGCGCGGCCATCCGCGCGGTCCGCGATAGCCTGCTTGTGCAGATCGACCGGCCGCACTTTGACGCCCTCGCCGCCAGCCACCCGTCACTGGTTACACGGCTGGCAGCCAACGTGGTCAACATGACCCGGCAAACAGAAACCAAAGGCGCGCGATTCCGGCCACCGCGCACGGTGGCCGTGGTTTCTCTGGACGGATCTCCCGAGTCGCTCGAATTCGGCCGGTCTCTGGCCACGGAAGCCGCAAAGCGGGTCCATACCGCGCAGCTTGACCGGGAGACGGCGAGCGCCCAGGTCTCCGGATCAGGTTCTGAAGATTTAAGAGACTGGATACACGAACAGGAGGACGCGCACGAGCTGGTCCTGTTCCAGTACGCGCCCGGAGACCCGCCTTGGAATCAACTGGTTCGCAGGCAGGCCGACCTGATTTTGTTCGTAGCCCATCACAGCAGCGAGCCGGATGAACGTATCCGGGAGCTGGTCGAGGCAGACTATGGCGCGCAGCATGCGCTGGTTCTTTTGCACTCGGACGCCCATCGGCCCATCACCGGCACAGCGGCCTGGCTGGATGCCTGCCCGGTCGATTTTCACCTGCACGTTCACGCGGGCCATGACGAAGACCTCGCACGCGTGGCCCGCGTCATTACCGGAAACGCGGTCGGGCTGGTGTTGTCCGCAGGCGCAGCCCGAGGCTTCGCCCATATCGGCGTCTACCGCGCCATGCAGGAACTGGGCATCCCCGTGGACTGGATCGGCGGCTCCAGCATCGGCAGCATCATGGGGGCGGCCATGGCGTCGGGCTGGGATATGGACCACATTATCGAGACCTCCCGCCAATGCTTCGTCAAGGGTAAGCCGTTCAGCGACTACACGGTGCCGGTGACGTCACTGATTCGCGGACAGCGCATGACGAAGCTGTTGAATGAGCATCTGGATTTCCAGATCGAAGACCTGCCCATCCCATTCTTTTGTGTATCCAGCGTACTGGATGACGGTGGTATGAACGTGCATCGCCGTGGCAGCCTGGCCCGCGCCTTGTGCGCCAGCGCCGCGCTGCCCGGCGTCATCCCCCCCGCTGTGATTGAACGACGCCTGGCCATTGACGGATCGGTGCTGAACAGCCTGCCGATAGACCTGATGCAGAAGATGCCGGTCGGAAAAATCGTGGCGGTGGATCTCTCCTCGCAGAAAACTTACCAGGTGGACTACGACCAGATGCCCTCAGGCTGGCGCGTCCTCGCTGGACGCTACCTGCCTTTTTTCAAGCGGCATCGTGTGCCACCGCTGGCGACCATCATGCTCAAGGCCACGGAAATCGGCACCCTGGGCCGGATGCGGGAACTTGGCAAGCGCGCCGATATCCTGCTGCAGCCGGATGTGCGCGGCTTTGGCATCACCCAGGTGAAAACCTTCGACCAGATCGTGGACGCGGGCTACCAGTGCGCCATCAGAGATCTGGAAGACTGGCCAAATAACCGGCAAACGGGATAAAGAAAGGGAGCCCGAAGGCTCCCTTTCCACTCGGGTGGCGATGGTGCGGGATCAATGCCCGCCGTCGTCTCCGTGGTCACAGCCGCCGGCACGGCACTTGATGATCGCAATCTCACCCTTGTGGTTCTGCAAGGTATACACCACACCAGGCGGACCCTGCACACCGGCAGTGCTGAGCAGCTTATAGCTCTCATCATCGAGCATCACTTTGAGAAAGTGAGCGCATGACTCGCCCTTGACAGCCAGGACGGCTGCATCGCTGAAGTCTCCTGCCTGCAGGTTAAATGACTTGAGCCCACCACCGTGGCCTTCCTCCGCCATCACGGGCCCTGAGGCCAGCATGGCGCCAAGGATTCCAATACCAAGTATCAAATTACGCATGATTACCTCCTCATCTCATGTCCACTAGGGTGACGGGCACCAGGTTTCAGTGCGCTCAAACACGTTATCCACTCGACCGCGCAACTGGTCATCGCCGATGTCATGCACAAAGGCAAGCACCCTCCGGGCATCGTTCGCCGCCAGTGCAAATCCAGCGATATTACTAACCGTTTCATCCGTTTCCGGCTCAAGCCCATCAGGATCATCAAGATAGAAAATGTCGATAATTTCCATCGGGTGATTCATAACCCAGTTCTGCGTGCCCTCGTCGAAATAGTCGTACATGATGCAACCGGTCCATACCAGGTCACGCTGATAGTCAAAGTCGGAATAGTTGATGAAGTAGTGCCACTTCGTTTCGATCTGCTCAGACCAGGTCGGCGGAAAGCCGCCCGGGTCATTGGCAAGATACTCATCACCGGGCAGATGCAGAATCGCATTGATACGGGAAACCACATCAACGTCCACTCCGGAACCATACTTGTCTGAGCCACTACCCAGACCGAATGCCATGGCCAGATAAGCGCCATAGTTCGGATCAAAGTTGGCATTGAACAGGCCTGCGTTGGAACCGGGAATGAAGTAGGCAACGGGAGGATCAGCCGTGTCCTGCAGTTGCCAGAACCGGTGGAATTCACGATAGAGTCCGAGATTGACCAGGGGCGAATCAAAGGTTGTTCCGTCCACAGTCAGTCGGCCACTGGGATCCAGAGTCACCGAGTTTGGCCCGGTGCTCTTGTCCAGCACCTTGATCACTTCGTCACGTGCCTTATCCATCACCCGGGCCGGGGCCCTAAGTACACTCAGACGACCGAGATCGACCTCCTGGGAGTTGTCGGCACACAACGTGATGATGTCGCAGGTGCCCAGTTCGCCGTCAGTGTCTTCCAGCGAGGAAGACGGACCGAACGCATGGCCATGAATATTGGCACGGTGAATACTGAGAAGATCACGAATCCGATCACGGACCCGGTCCTGATCACCGATGCCAAATACGCTCTTGCTGCCGCCCTTGGATTGGACCCGAACGCGATAAGCGTTACCCCAGACCTCGAGGTCTCCTTCCCCAATCTCACAGAAATCCGGGACCATTTCCTCTTCATCCTGCAGGATCGGGTCATAGCCCACCTCGTGATACAGCGGCAGGTCGATCCAGGACTCTCCGTCCCAGGCAATCGGATTGTGACAACCTTCGGCATCCACTACGGGAACACCATTGACGTCCCGCTCGATGTAGATCATGTCACCGTACAGATCGCCCTTGTCCGACTTGTTGCCACCCTTGCTGCCGCCCTTGCCGGATCCGGCATTTCCTCCGCCGTCACCGCCACCGGAACCGTCACCACCCTTACCGGGGCCCTTACCAGCGTATGCACTGGACCCGTTCAACCATCCTGAATCCTGATCCGCCGCAAGCGGCAGCAACAGGACACCCAGGGCCAGTACAAACATGCCGAGCCAGCGCAAATTGATGAGTACGCTGGCAGAATTTTTGGCGCAATCGCCAAAGAACCTGACTTTCATAACCGCCTCCCAGCGTTGAACACGCTTCTAATCCACTACGGCGCAGGTTCCAGCAACACTTTTGCCTGCGCTGGGTCAAATCTAAAGGAGGAGGTCTTAATGTAGACTGAAGTCGGCTTTAAGCCTTCATTAAGGTTGGTCTGTGAGAATACTCCTGGTAGAGGACAACCCGGAGGTCGGCAGGCAAGTCAGCGAAAGCCTGGAAAACGCCCTCTACGTTGTCGATATCGCCGAAGACGGTCGCGAGGCCCAATTCCTGGGTGAAACCGAACCGTATGACCTGATCGTTCTCGATCTCGGTTTGCCCAGCATTGATGGCCTGAGCGTACTACGCGCATGGCGTGAAGCCGGCAATCAGGTGCCCGTCCTGATTCTGACCTCGCGCAATACCTGGAGAGAGAAGGTGATTGGACTGCGGGCAGGTGCCGATGATTATTTGGCCAAGCCATTTGAAATGGAGGAACTGCTGGCGCGGGTGGAGGCCCTTTTGCGGCGCTCAATGGGCCACGCGGAAACCATTCTGAGCTGTTGCAGGATAGAACTCGATACCACCACCAATCGAGTCACCCTGGATGGTCGACCCGTGTCGTTGACAGCGTACGAGTACCGAACGCTGGATTACCTGATGCGCAACCAGGGAAAGACCGTCTCCAAGACCGAATTGACCGAACACATCTATCACCAGGATTTCGACCTGGATTCCAACGTCATCGAAGTGCTCGTCAACCGGCTGCGACAAAAGTTGGGTCCCGAGATCATCGAAACGCGTCGAGGCCTGGGTTATTGCATGGGCAATCCCGATCATGCTGCGTAGCTCACTCACCGTCCGCATCATCTCGCTGTCCGTTGGCTGGATTGCCCTCGCCCTCATTACGACCGGCCTGATGCTGACCTACTTTTACCGGGACCACATCGAAGAACACTACGACGCGCACGTATTTTCCCATCTCAAGGAACTGGTCGAGGCCAGTCACATCGAGTCTGACGGCTCGCTGGTCCTGGATTCGTATCCGACGGATCCCCATTTCCATGAGCCACTGTCGGGCTGGTACTGGGAGATCAGGCACAACGGCAGGCCAGTCGCGCGTTCTACCTCCCTGGGCGACGAAACCTTTGATCTGACCCATGACCATGGCCCCGACGTGATGCACGTACATGAACTCATGGGTCCCAATCAGCAGATGCTGCGGGTCCAGGTCCTGGAATTCGCGGTGCCTGGCAGTGAATCACCACTGACCTACCTGGCCTCCGCCCCGATCATGACCATTACCAGCGATGTCGAAAATTATCAGGGTCACGTACAGATGAGCCTGCTGGTGCTCGGGATCGGCCTCATGCTGGCGGTGGTCCTGCAGGTCCGTGTTGCATTGCGTCCTTTAAACTCGATCGAAGAAGCCATTGGCGAAGTCCGCTCTGGCCGCAGCAAGAAGTTGCCTCGCAGTTTTCCAGTCGACGTCCAGCCTCTGGTGGACGAGTTGAACCGCCTGCTGGCTCACAACACATTCCTGCTCAAACGCGCCCGCAATCAGTTGGGCGACCTTGCGCATTCGGTCAAGAACCCGTTGACGGTCATTGCCAACGAAGCCAGACAAATGCCCAAGGAGCAACGCCAATTATTGACGGAACAGACCCGGGATATTTCCCGCAGCATTGAACATCATCTTTCGAGGGCGCGAACCTACGGCCAGGCCAATGTCATGGGGTTCCGCACGGCCGTGAGACCCGTGGCGGAAGACTTGGCATTTGTCATGCGACGCACCTATAAACAGCGCGAACTGGAGATTCACCTATCCGGGCTGGACGATTGCTGGTTCGGTGGCGAGGCCCAGGATCTCGAGGAAATGCTGGGCAACCTGCTGGACAATGCCTGCAAATGGGCGGATCACGAAGTCTGGCTGCGTGGAGAACTGAGTGACGATCGGATGCGGCTGATTGTAGAGGATGACGGCCCGGGCATTCCCGAGCCGCAATACGAAAAGGTGGTTCAAAGAGGTTTTAAAATAGACGAAGCATCCAGCGGACATGGGCTGGGACTGTCCATCGTGCAGGAGATCGTTAACCTGTATGGCGGCAAACTGAGACTTGCTCGCAGCGCCCGCGGCGGACTCCGCGCCGAGCTCGATCTCGGCGCGGTGTGGTAGACCCATCCATTCGGATCAGAACGTTCCGCGTATCCCCATCACAAAATTCCGTCCAATCTGCGGCGCTTCGTCTTTCAGAAAGGACGTGTGATTGCGCACGTCTTCGTCCAGCAGGTTGCGGCCCTTGCCGAAGAGCTCCCAGGTTGAACGTCCGCCGAATGGCAGGCGGTAACTCAAGTCAAGGTCCAGCAGGTCATATCCCGGTGTAGGGGTCTCGTACTCAGCCACCCGGTCCTGGCGGGAAGCATGCACCCAGCTCAGGTTGGATGACCAGCTGCCCAGGTGCCACTCGACACCCGCGCCCAGTCGTGACGGCGGGATACGGGGCACGTCACTGTTGTCGTCGAATTCCGCGCGCACCATGTCACCGAAGCCGTAAACCTGCCAATGGCCGTGGTCGAATTCTCCCAGGTCGAGGCGCACTTCCACCTCGCCACCCCAGAAATCTGCGTCCTGTTGCGACCACTCACGCACGGGTAACCCGTCCTCCTCTTCGCCGGTGTCCCGCTCGTAGATGTAATCGCTGAAGGCATCGTAAAAGACCGACACTGACGCGGTGAAAGCACCGCCATGCAGGCGATAGCCGGCCTCCAGGTGGGTGTTTCGCTCCTTGCGGAGATTAGGGTCACCGATCTCGAAGGTCTGCGTCGCAGCATGGGGGCCATTGGAAAACAGTTCCTGATCACTGGGCGCCCGGGTCACCGAGGCAATACTCAGGCTGATGTGGCTGCGCTCATCCAGATGCCAGATGGCGCCGGCGGAGGCGCTGAAAGGTGTGAAACTGCGGCGTTGCATGCCGCCTTCCGCTTCGTGTTCGTCCTCCTCATGCGCTTCCTCCTCGTGATCATCGTGATGACCATGGCCCTCGTGGGCTTCCGCCTCCACCTCGATATCCTCATAGCGCAGGCCAAATTCCAGCTGCAGAGCCTCAAACTCGATCTGCTCTAACCAGAAAACCGCCAGGGTGGTCGTTTCGGAGGGCGGCACAAAGGCCTCTTCACCGATGGCGGTGAATTCGCGGTCCGTCCATTGCAGGCCGAAGGCGCCGCGCCAGTCGCCCCAGGGTTCGTGGGTGAGTTCAACGCGGCTGTCCAGGGTGTCACTCTCGAAAAAAGTGCCCACCTCATCGCCCTCGAACTCAGTGTGCTCATACGAGGTTTGTGAGACCAGCACTTTCAGCTCATCGAATCCTCGAAGCGGCTGCTGACCGACGAGTTCGAAGTCGTAACGATCCTGCTCGAGGTCGATCGTTACGTTCTCCTCCTCTTCCTCCTCATGCTCTTCGTGATCCTCGTCATGATCCTCCTCATGCTCGCCTTCGTGCTCTTCACCGTGGCCATGTGCATGACCGCCGGGGATACCGTAGTCGGAGTCATAGCGGGTCCAGGATGCGCCAAAACGCCACTTATCACCGATGAAGGAAGCACCCAGCGCCCCGCCCCTGTTATCCAGGTAGCTGTTTTCGAGGATGCCCATGACCTCCTCTTCTCCCTCGTGATCATCATGGTCATCGTGATCATCATGGTCGTCATCATGCTCTTCTTCGGGATAAAGCTCGGCTGCACCCGGTATTTCATAGTCATCACTGGTGCGATCGAAAGCGTTGACGTGGAAAGCGAAGGATCCGCTGCCGCCATTCAGGCGCGCGGCCAGAAAACGCTGGTCGGCCGCGGTATCGCCTTGCGCCATGACCCGGCCTTCCACGCCCTCTTCAGGCACCTCCTTGGGAATGGTATTGGTCACGATATTCACCACGCCGCCGATGGCGCCGGAGCCGTACAGCAGGGTCGCTGGCCCCCTTAGCACCTCGATCTGGTCCGCCATGAAGGGTTCAACCGAAACTGCATGGTCCTGGCTGACCGCCGAAGCGTCGCTGGCCGACATGTTGTTGCTGAGCACACCAACGCGGGATCCCTCAAAGCCACGGATCACGGGACGACCCACGTTCTCCCCGAAACTGGCGTTGGACATGCCAGGCATCAGCGCCAGCGTCTCGCCCAGGTTGTTGGACAGCTGCCGATTGAGCTCGGCCCCTCTCAGCACGGCAGCCGATTGGGACATGTCTTCCAGGTCAAGGTCCAACGGCGTGGCCGTGACCCTGACTTCCTCCAGAATATCGTGACTGAGCGCGTGCTCGTGCTCTTCGTGTTCGCCCGTCTCCTGCTCGGCCGCGATGCTGATCGCGGGAATCACGCAAAGGCCAAACAGAATGTGCCGCCGCACTGCCGCGCAAAGCGCAGTCTTCCTCATCTTCATTGATGGAAACTCCTTGTTACCTGATCACCGGCTGGTCAACCGGTCTCATCTGTTCAAATTAGGGTTACAGATTCAGGACAAGGTGGGCGGCGCCCGAGGATTGAAAAGTGTGAGCGTCGCAGTATCAACGTCCGGCACCGACAAAAGGGCGGGCGTCGTGGCCGGCATCAGGAAACCGGCCGGCAAATCCTGCTCTGAGCATACGCCGGTAAGATTCTGGCCCACCGGACAGACCGTGCAGGAGGCGCCTGAATCAACGTTCAAATCATGATCGAGCGCGTGCGCCGGCATGAACAGCTGCGCACACAGCCACAGCATGAGCACAGCGATGCGCGCGGTGGTCCGCGAGCGGCTTTTCGAGGTCAATTTGTGTGTGATCGGGATCACTGGAAAGCCTTATGGCGCCAATGCTGCTGCTATCAACCCGGCAATGGTAGCCGCCTTGGCCGCATCCGTCCAACAATTTGCCGCTGCCGAATGTCGCGGAACACGCCAAAGCGATATACTTCTCGGTTCGTTGGAGCGAGAGAATCCGCCATGAACTACACGGCGCCCGAGCGCGAAATCATGGAGTATGACGTTGTTGTGGTAGGCGCTGGCCCTGCCGGCCTCGCCTGTGCCTTACGGCTGAAGCAGAAGCGAGAAGATCTCATGGTCGCGGTGATTGAAAAAGGGGCCGAGATTGGTGCGCATATTCTCTCCGGCGCGGTGATCGAACCCGGCCCTTTGAATGACCTGCTGCCCGATTGGCGGGACAACCCGCCGCCCGTCTGCGTGGATGTCACCGGGGATGAACTCTGGTACCTGAAAAAGGCCGGGCGCACCCGCCTGCCGACCCCGCCCCAACAGAACAATCACGGCAATGTCATCGTGTCTCTGGGCGCCCTCTGCCAGTGGCTGGCCACACACGCCGAAAATGCCGGCGTGGACATCTTCCCCGGCTTCGCCGCGGCCGATGTCCGTTACCGGGAAGACGGTGGCGTGGGTGGCGTGATCATTGGCGACATGGGCGTGGGCATCGACGGCGAACCCAAGGATACCTACGTTCAGGGCATCGAGATTCACGCGCAGGTTACCGTTCTGGCAGAAGGCTGCCGGGGCCATCTCAGCAAGCGCCTGATCCAAAAATTCAAACTCGACGCCGATTCGGATCCGCAAACCTACGGCATCGGCATGAAAGAGCTTTGGCAATTGCCGGAAGGGCGCGTTCAGCCGGGCAAAGTCCAGCACACGATGGGCTGGCCGCTGGACAAGGACATCTATGGCGGCAGCTTCATATACCACCTGGATAACGACCGGCTGGCCATCGGCTTTGTTTGTGGCCTGGACTATGCCGACCCCGATTTTGTGCCCTTTGAGGCCTTCCAGCAGCTCAAACACCACCCCATGATCAGGGAGCTCCTGGAAGGCGGAGAGATTGTCTCCAGCGGCGCTCGCGCCATCACCGAGGGCGGCTACCAGTCACTACCCCGGGTGGAGATGCCGGGAGCCGTGCTGATCGGCGACGCTGCCGGCACGCTCAACGTGCCCAAGATCAAGGGCACCCACCAGGCCATGAAGTGCGGCATGGTCGCGGCGGACCACATTGCCGAGGCTGATGCCGCTGATGGCTTCGACCAATGCCTGCGCGATTCCGAGGTGGTTGCCGAATTACACAAGGTCCGGAATATCCGCCCCGGGTTCCAGAAAGGCATGTGGAAAGGCCTGGTGACAGCCGCTATCGAGACTTTGACAGGCGGGCGGCTGAAGAGAACATTGACCAATCATGCCGACCATTCGGCACTCAGGCGCGCCAGCGAGTTCGAAGCACCGGACCGTGGCTGGGTGGAGCGGGATCTACCGCCTCGCGACCGCCTCGCCTCGGTTTATTTCGCGGCGACTGAGCATGACGAGGACCAGCCCATCCATCTGCAGATCACCGAGCCTGAGGTGTGCACCACGCGCTGTGGCATCGAGTACGGTCATCCCTGCACCCGGTTCTGTCCGGCAAACGTCTATGAAATGGTCGAAGAAACGGACGGCCTGAGGCTTCAGATCAATGCGTCCAACTGCGTTCACTGCAAGACCTGCGATATCAAAGACCCCTACCAGGTCATAAACTGGGTAACGCCCGAAGGCGCCAGCGGCCCAAACTACCAAAACATGTAATCAGCAAGGACTTTCCATGAAGATACTGGTCGGAATCAAGCGCGTCGTGGACTATAACGTCCGCATTCGCGTGAAAAGCGACGGCAGCGGCATTGAAACCGATGGCGTCAAGATGAGCATCAACCCTTTTGACGAAATCGCGCTGGAAGAGGCCCTTCGCACGAAAGAAGCCGGCAAGGCCGATGAGGTGATCGTGTTTTCGGCCGGCGACGACGCCTGCCAGCAGCAACTGCGCACGGGCCTCGCCATGGGCGCCGACCGGGCCGTGCAGATTCAGTGCGATCAGCCCCTGCAGCCGCTGACCGCCGCACGCGCCATGCTGGCCTTGGCCCAACGCGAGGAGGCTGGACTGGTCATTCTCGGCAAGCAGGCCATCGACGATGACAATAACCAGACCCCGCAGATGCTGGCCGCATTGTGGGGGCGGCCGCAAGCCACCTTCGCCTCCTCCGTCGACCTGCAGGACGGCAAGGCTCGGGTTGTGCGTGAAGTGGACGCGGGCCTCGAAACCATCGAGGTCAACCTTCCGGCCGTGATCTCCGTAGACCTGCGCCTGAACGAGCCGCGGTTCGTCAAACTGCCCGAGATCATGAAGGCCAAGCGCAAGCCGCTTGAGGTTATCGGCCTGGAGGAACTGGGCGTGAGCGTGGAAAACAACCTGGCCGTCAGCGATTACACGCCACCGCCCACCAGAAGCAAGGGCATCGTTGTGGACGACACCGGCCAATTGGTCAGCGAACTGAAAAACCGTGGGCTGATTTGAGGAAGCAAACATGAACAAGATACTGATCATTGCTGAACATGACGGCAAAACACTCAGCCCCAGTACCGCCAAGTGCGTCAGCTGTGCCGCGGCGTTTGGTGGAGATATCGATATTGCCGTGCTCGGACAGGGCACTGGCGATGTGGCCGCACAGGCCGCTTCGATCGCAGGCGTGCATGCTGTGATCCAGATCGATGCCGCACATCTCGAAGCGCCGCTTTCGGTCAACCACGCCAACGAAATCGTGGCGCTGGCCAGCGGATACAGCCACCTGCTGGGGCCCTCCTCGACCTACGGCAAAGATCTGATGCCGCGCGTGGCGGCTTTATTGGGCGCCAACCAGGTCAGCGACATCATGGAGGTCATGGGTCCTTACCAGATGAAACGACCGGTCTATGCGGGCAACGCCATCGTCAACGTCACAGCACCAGAGGACGTCACACTGGTCGGAACGGTGCGGGTTGCCTCCTGGCCAGCCGCCAGCGAAGGCGGCGGGGCTGAGATCCGACAGGCTGAACCGGCCGCCGGACCCTGTACCGACAGCGCGTGGATCGGGCTGGAATCGGGCGGCGGCGAACGGCCGGACCTGCAAACCGCGGGGATCGTTGTCTCCGGCGGCCGCGCGTTGGGCAGCAAGGAAAATTTCGAGCTCATATATGCATTGGCCGATCAGCTCGGCGCCGGTGTGGGCGCCTCCCGAGCGGCGGTCGATGCCGGTTATGTGCCCAACGATATGCAGGTGGGGCAGACTGGAAAAATCATCGCCCCGGACGTTTACTTCGCCATCGGCATTTCCGGCGCCATCCAGCACATCACCGGAATCAAGGACGCCGGCACCATCGTGGCCATCAACAAGGATCCCGATGCGCCCATTTTCGAGATTGCGGATATCGGCCTGGTCGGCGATCTGTTCAATATCGTTCCGGAGCTGAAGTCACAGTTGGGCTGAGGGCCGTCCATCGTGAGCGACACACTCTGGGCGCCGGAAGCTCGCCGGGTTGATGAAGCGAATATCAGCGCCTTTGCCCGGCAACTGCAGGCAACACAAGGGCGCGTTTTCGACAGCTACGATGCGCTGTACGACTTCTCGATCGGTGCGCCGAGGTCTTTTTGGCGGGCCATCTGGGAATTCTGCGAGGTTCGGGGCCAGCCCGGTGAAGAGGTACTGACAGACGCCGAGCGCATGCCCGGCGCACGCTGGTTTCCCGGGGCCCGCCTGAATTTTGCGGAGAACCTGCTGCGTCAGAGGGATGAGCGGCCGGCCATTATCTTTGAGTCGGAAACAGGCCTGACCCGAACGATCACGCACGAGCAGCTCTACCGACAGGTTGCCGGGGTAGCTGCCGCGCTTCGAGCCGCTGGCGTGGCGCCGGGTGATCGCGTGGCCGGATTTCTGCCCAACCTGCCAGAAACCGTGATCGCCATGCTGGCCGCTACCAGCGTGGGCGCCGTCTGGTCCTCATGCTCACCCGATTTTGGCACCGAGGGCGTCGTTGACCGGCTGGGCCAGGTCGAGCCCCGCGTCCTGTTCACCACTGATAGCTATGCCTACAACGGCAAGACCCATGACTGCCTGCAACGCGTGGGCGAAATCTCCAGGGCCATTCCGGCTATCGAGCACATCGTCATGGTGCCTTACCTGGGCCCGGCGTCAACCGGCCATCTCAAAGAGGCCGTGACATGGGACGAATTCATCCGGGAAGCCACTGAAATCGAGTTTGAGCGCCTGCCCTTCGATCACCCGCTCTACATCCTGTTTTCCTCCGGCACCACGGGTGTACCCAAATGCATTGTCCATGGCGCGGGCGGCACGCTGCTGCAGCATCTGAAGGAATTGGTGCTGCACACCGACCTCAAACCGGGCGACCGGATGTGTTACTTCACGACCTGCGGCTGGATGATGTGGAACTGGCTGGCCAGCAGCCTGGCCACGGGCGCCGCCATGGTGCTGTACGAGGGCTCTCCCTTCTACCCGACGCCTGGGCGCATGTTCGATGTGATCGACGCACATGACATCTCCGTATTCGGCACCGGGGCAAAGATGATATCGGCGTGGGAAAAGGCAGGAATCAGGCCGATGGACTCGCATTCGCTGAAGGCGCTGCGCACCCTTCTCTCCACCGGTTCGCCGCTGGCGCCAGAGAGCTTCGAGTATGTGTACCGAGACATCAAGCAGGACATCTGCCTCTCATCCATCTCCGGCGGCACCGACATTATTTCCTGCTTTGCCCTGGGGTGCCCGGTGCTGCCCGTGCGCCGCGGTGAACTGCAGTGCCTGGGGCTGGGCATGCGCGTGGAGATTCGCCGTGATGATGGTGCACTGGCAGATGTCGGCGAGACCGGCGAACTGTGTTGCAGCGCGCCGTTCCCCTCCATGCCGGTGGGTTTCTGGAACGACCCCGACGGGCGCAAATACCAAGCCGCCTATTTTGATCAGTTCCCGGGAATTTGGGCGCACGGGGATTTTGCGCAGATCACCCAGACCCGGGGAATGGTCATTTTTGGCCGTTCGGACGCGACGCTCAACCCGGGCGGCGTTCGCATTGGTACCGCCGAGATATACCGGCAGGTGGAGCAACTGGACGAAATCCTGGAAAGTATCTGTGTGGGGCAGGACTGGGACAACGACGTGAGGGTGGTGCTGTTCGTCAGGCTGAGGGAGGGCCTGCTGCTGGATGATGATTTGCGCGAGCGCGTCCGGGCGAAGGTCCGGGCAAACACCACGCCCAGGCATGTGCCGGCCAAGGTGATCCAGGTGGCTGATATTCCCCGCACCGTCAGCGGCAAAATCGTTGAACTGGCTGTTCGCAATGTCATTCATGGCCGGCCCGTGAAAAATGTCGACGCGCTGGCCAACCCCGAAGCGCTGAAACTCTACGCGCATATCGAGGAACTGGATTCATGATGCTTGAGCACGGCCTCCGGGTGAGTTACGAGGCAGGCAGCGCGGATACCTGGTTGCGCGATTCAAACGTGCTCGCCGTTTTCAGCTTTGGCCAATCGCCTTTGCTGGCCAACGACGCGCGGCATGTTCCTGTCGCTTTGCCCCAGCTGGATGACGACCCGGTGGTTGAAGTCTGGCGGGTGGATGGCACGGTCCGCTCGGGCAGTTGGGAGCAGCTTTCCTGGGCCCGATCCGACAACATGACCATGGGACACCTCGCGCTGGACCTGCGCGATTATGACGGTATGTTGCAGGCCAGTCGCCATGCCTACGAAATTGTGCAGGATTTCCTGAGGCAGTCGCCCCATCACTGCCCGATGAAGATCTGGAACTATGTCCCCGGGATCAACGTCGGCGAAGGCGACGATGAATGCTACCGGGAGTTCTGCGTAGGGCGCGCAGAGGCCTGGTCTGCGGACCCATCAGAGCAACCTGCCATGCCGGCCGCCACCGCCATCGGATCACCCGAGGATGAACATGCGTTGCAGGTGTACTTCCTGGCAACCGCACTGCCCGGCACCAATGTCGAGAACCCACGCCAGGTCAATGCCTGGCACTATCCCCGCCAGTACGGACCCCGCAGCCCACTATTTTCTCGAGGCACGCTGATGCAGGTTAACGGGGATCGGCATTTCCTGATTTCCGGTACGGCGAGCGTGGTCGGCCACGAAACGCACCACGACAACACGGCCGACCAGGTACACGAGTCCATTCGCAACGTCAGAAGCCTGCTGGCGGAAGCCCGTCGACTGCAGGGCAGCGAACACCCGGTGCTGGGCGACGCCGGCATGCTGCGGGTCTACGTGCGAGATCCTTCAGAATACGAGCAAGTCAAGCGCGTGCTCGAGACCCTGATCCCGGATGAGGTGCAGCGTGTCTATCTGCAGGGCGATATCTGCCGCGTTGATTTATTGACAGAAGTCGATGGTATTGTTGCCTGCAGCTGAATCTGATCAGACGGCCCCACCGGTGCCCTGCCCGCCTAAAAATCCGCTCGCCGGCGCAGGTGGTTGAGCAAGTCCAGACGCGTGATCAGGCCGAGGAATTTGTCACCATCCATGACGATCGCCACGTAGTCCTGGCTGAAGATCGGCAGCAGGTTGCGAATCGGCTCATCGCGCTGAATAAAAGTCAGGTCCCTGACCATGACCGACTCGACTTTCTCATCGAAATGTTCATGGGTCTCCATGACGCCAAGCAGCAGGTCGGACTCGTCGAGAATACCGACGATGCGATCTTCCTCCATCACGGGCAATTGGGACACGTCGTACAGCTTCATGCGCTTGTAAGCATTGGCCAGCGGCTCATCAGGCCGGACGATGACGGTGTCGTGTGAATGGTAGGGCCGCGCGATGAGGTCTCGCAGATCGCCATGCTGCTCGTCCTGGATGAAACCCTGATCGCGCATCCAGTAATCGTTGAACATCTTCGACAGGTAGCGGTTGCCCGTGTCGCACGCAAAGGCCAGCACATTCTTCGGTTCGGTTTGTTCGCGGCAATAGCGCAAGGCCGCGGCCAGCAGGGTGCCGCTCGATGAGCCGCCAAGCACCCCTTCTTTCAGCAACATTTCACGTCCGGTCAGGAAGCTCTGCTCATCGCTGATGGAATAGGCCCGGGTGACGCGGCTGAAATCGCTGATGCTGGGCAGAAAATCCTCACCAATGCCCTCTACCAGCCAGCTGCCGCCTTCTTCTGACAGATGGCCCTCATTGATGTACTCGGTCAGGATCGACCCCTCCGGATCCGCCAGGATGAGCTCCATGTCAGGCGCGGCATCGGCAAAGTACCTGGAAAGGCCGGTGATGGTTCCACTGGATCCAACGCCCACAACCAGGGCGTCGAGTTCCCCGCCCATCTGCCGCCAGATTTCGGGGCCGGTCATGGTTTCATGCGCGGCCGGATTGGATGGATTGCCGAACTGGTTGATGAAAAAGGAGTTAGGTGTCTCATCCGCGATGCGCTGGGCCAGGTCCTGATAGTACTCAGGGTGACCTTTCCCAACATCAGAGCGCGTGAGCACGACTTCAGCGCCCATGGCTTTGACGTTGGATATTTTCTCCCGGCTCATCTTGTCGGGGATCACCAGGATCAGCCGATACCCTTTTTGCGCGGCTACCAGCGCCAGCGCCAGCCCGGTATTGCCGGCCGTACCCTCCACCAGCGTGTCGCCCGGCTTGATCAAGCCGGCCGCCTCCGCATCTTCGATCATCTTCAGACCAATTCGGTCCTTGATCGACCCGCCGGGGTTCTGGCTCTCAAGTTTTAGAAACAGGCTGCATGGGCCGGTATCCATGTTGTTGACGCGGACAATGGGTGTATTGCCAATAAGATCGAGAACGCTGTCGAAGACTTCCATGCGACGTAATCCTTCGCGTCCGGTGAACCGCAGGACGCTAACGAGTGGAGCCGGGGCGGCCAGTGAGGCTGGGTTCAGAAAGAAACGGCCGGTTGTTGGCCGGCCGTTTCTCCGTTGATTCACTCAGGTCGTCAGGCCGTGGCCGCGTCCATGATCTGGGCCAGCCTGTCCTTGGCCCAGAGCTTCTCTTTTTTCAATTGATTTAACGCCAGGTCCTCCATGGGGGCCGTGCCCAGTTCCGCCGCAGTCACCCGCTTGTCCAGCTCCTGGTGGCGATTGAATATGCGGCGGAAGTCTTCATCCTCTTTCATGAGTTGGTCCATGACGTGCTGACGGTGTTCGAACATGTGATTACTCCTTTGGAACTTTTCCGACCCGAGCGACCGCGAGCGAACGCAAGCGCTTCTCCGCACAGATCTCGATGGGTATGATTTGAACTAGCAGGTGTGAAGATTCACAAACGTGGCGTGCCGACCGTATACGGGCCAGCGCCATCAGTCGAAAATCCTTTTTGAGAAAACGGTGAAAGCCATACTTCTGGATTTACGGTAGCTCAAACCGACGCGTCCCGCAACCCCGCGACATCAGGAACCCAGCATACTGAAGAGACCCCGATCAACCCCAGGGCCTGATGGGCTCAGGTGTCATCCAGCAGGATGACATCCACCCGGCGATTGCGCGAACGGCCATCTTCGTCTTCGTTGCTGGCGATGGGATAATCCTCACCCAGGCCAACGGCAGTGACCCGTTCCGCGTTGAGCCCCAGCCCCACCAACGACGCCATCACGGCATCTGCCCGACGCTGTGACAGCTCAAGATTGGACTGCGCGCTACCCACCGAATCGGTGTGACCTTCGATACGAATCTGCTTGTCCGGTTCGCTCTGCAAAAGATCCACGACCTCCTCCAGGCTGGAGCGAGATGTCGCCAGCAGGTCGGTTTGCCCGGTTTCGAAAAGCACATCGCCAAGGGTGACCACCACACCGCTTTCGGTCTGGCGCAACTGCAGGTTCTCCAGTTGTTGTCGCAGGGTATCCGCCTGCTGGATGGCCAGGTCGGCTTCGCGCCGGGCCAGCTCCACCTCAGACGCCCTCGACTCGGCAAGGCGCTTGGCCTGCGCGGCTTCTTCCTTGGCCATCTCGGCATTCCGGGCCTGCTCGGCTTCGGCAGCCAGGGCGGCTTCCTTCTCTCGCCGCTGTCGCTCGGCCTCTTCCTCCGAAGCCGCAAACAGCATGCGCGCCTGCTCGGCCTCGGCGCGGGCGCGCTCTGTCTCCAGCTGACCCGCCTTCACCAGCATGTCGCTGCGTTCCTGTTCAAGAACGTTGTACTCCTGCTGTAGTTGTTCACGCTGGGCAATCACGCGCGCGATTTCGATCTTGCGGTTGGCCATGTACAACAGGTGTATGCGCTGATTTTCGTTGCCGGTGGATAGTTCCGCGGTACGCAGCGCGCGCTCGGCTTCGCCCAGCGCGAGCGGCGCGTAACCGGCCAGCTCCTCATCGGCTTTCAGCTGTTCCAGCTGGGCTCGGGCACGCTCCATGGCAAGGTCTTTTTTCGGTGCTGAACTGCATCCACCCAATACGGTGAGCGTCGCCAGCACCAGGAGAATCAAACGGCCCGTCATTCGAAGTCCTCCCCGTACTCGGCGATGAACTCTTCACGCATGACCTCATTCTCTCGCCGCAGCTCGTTGGCCTTGCGCTGGGCCAACGTGGTCCGGCTCTTCTCGATGGCCAGCTCAGAGTTTATCTCCGACTCTTCGATCAGCCAGTAAGCGATATCGAACTGCTTGGAGTCCATTCCGCGGCGGGCCGCGTCCAGCTTTTCGCGGGCAAAACGCAATTCCATGGGCGCCAGTTCCGCGGCGCCGGCGCGTTCCGCTGCCGCAATGGCTTCCTCCGCGGTCGCGAAGGCCGCCGGATCGGGTTTGGTCGTGACGCAAGCTGCCAGTGACACAGTCATCAGGAGCGCAAAGATCAATCGGAACATGCAAAATCCACGGGCTGGAACCTTAACCATCCATTATGACCGATCGGCCGTCATAAGGTAAGGCACGGCCGCCGACAAATGGTTCATTTGACCAGAGGGTTCATTCAACGGGCGCGTCGGGCTGAGCTTCCGGCGCGGCTGCCGCGAAAGCGGGTATGCCGCGACAGCGCCCGGTCACTTCGATAATTCGTGGAAACGGCGCCAGGTCACACCCGAATCTCTCGGCGTTGTACACCTGCGGCACCAGGAAACAGTCCGCCAGGCCAGGCGCGTCGCCCATACAAAAATCTCCCATCGCTGAAGACCGGCTCAGCCACTGTTCAATCGCCGAGAACCCCTCGCTGACCCAGTGATTCATCCATTCAACCACCTCGCCTTTTCCGGGCGAAAAACGTTGCCTGATCTGCTGCTGAACCCGCAGGTTATTCAACGGGTGAATGTCACAGGCGACGGTCTGGGCCAGGGCGCGGGCGCGGGCGCGCGACAAAGGATCCGGAGGCAGCAGGGCATATTCCGGAAATTGCTCGTCCAGGTACTCGCAAATCGACAGCGACTGGGTCAGCACCTGCCCGTTGTGAACCAGTGCCGGCACCAGGCCCTGGGGGTTGAGATCACGGTATGACGAGGCGTGCTGCTCACCGCCGTCGCGCACCAAGTGTACGGAGTGCTGTTTGAAGGCAAGCCCTTTCAGATGCAGGGCAATCCGGACCCGGTACGAGGCCGAACTGCGCCAGTAATCGAACAGGACGAGCGCTGAATCAGCCACCGTGGCGCTCGATCGTTTGCTCAATCCGGCCGAAAATGGATTGCCCTGCCTCGTCAAACATCTCAATCGAGATGGTGTCGCCAAAACGCATGAATGGCGTGCTTGGCTGACCATCCGCGATGATTTCCAGCATGCGTTTTTCCGCCAGGCACGAAGCGCCCAGGCTGGTGTCCTGATTGGCTATGGTCCCTGAGCCGACGATGGTGCCTGCCGCCAGCGGGCGGGTACGGGCCGCGTGGGCCACCAGTTGGGCAAAATTGAATTGCATGTCCTCGCCGGCCTCGGGGCTCCCGAACCACTCGCCGTTGAGCGTGGATACCAGCGGGCGATGCAGCACGTGGTCACGCCAGTGCCTGCCCAACTCATCCGGGGTGACCAGCACGGGCGAGAGCGCTGAGCGCGGCTTGGATTGCAGGAAGCCGAAGCCCTTGGCCAGTTCGGCCGGAATCAAATTGCGCAGGCTCACGTCATTGACCAGCCCGATCAACTGGATGTGCTCTCCGGCAGCGCTGGCATCAATGGCCATCGGTACGTCATCCGTTACGACAATCACCTCGGACTCGAAGTCGATGCCGTGCTCCTCGCTCACGGCCGGCACGGGATCGCGCGGGCCGAGAAAACCGGCGGAGGTCGCCTGGTACATCAACGGATCGGTGTAGAACGTCTCCGGCACCTCCGCGCCGCGGGCCTTGCGGACGCGCTCGACGTGCGGCAGGTAGGCGCTGCCATCGAGAAACTCATAGGCGCGCGGCAAGGGTGAGGCCAGCAGGCTCATATCCATCGGCACACCTTCAATGCGCCCACTTTCCAGGTCATCAGACAGGGCATTGAGGCGCGGCGCGCTCTCATGCCACCGATCCAGCGCCTCCTGCAACGTAGATGCAATTTCGACCGCCTCGCAATACCTGCGCAGGTCGCGGCTCACCACCACCAACGTGCCGTCGCGGCCGCCGGCCTTGAGGGTTCCCAGTTTCATGTGTTTGTCTCCTAAGCTGTTCCTGAATGCAGAGCCGCCTGGCGGGCCCTACTCCTTCCAGGAATCGACGTATTCCATCCACTCGACCGATTCCGCGGCTTCACTGACATGCAGGGCATCGCGGGTGTCGATCATGACGGCCACCTCGTTGGTGCCCTCAGCGGGCTGTTCCAGCGCGTTCTGCAGGGCCTTGGGATGCGGCCCATGGGTGAATCCACAGGGGTGAAAAGTCACCATACCCGGATGGATGTTGTCCCGGCTGAAAAACTCACCCTGGTGATAGAAGATCACTTCATCATAGTCGTCATTGTTGTGGAAAAAGGGCACTTTCAGGGCACCGGGGTCGCTCTCGAATGGGCGCGGCACAAAGGTGCATACGACAAACCGGTTGGCCACGAAAGTCGTATGTGCCGAGGGCGGCAGGTGGTAACGATGGCTCATCAGGGGCCTGATATCGCGCCAGTTGATTCGCACTGGAGCCAGGTCGCCGTGCCAGCCCACCGCGTCCAGCGGATTGAACGGATAGGTGATCCGCGTAATTTCGCCGTCCCGCTTGACCTGGACTTCCCATTCGCTCTCATCCTGCTGCTCGCGGAAAGCATCGTCGATGCGAGGGATGTCCAGCATGGCCGGGTCGAAAATGGCGTGATGGCCCACCAGCCCCTTGTCAGGCAACTGGTAGGCCGAATTGGAGGCTTCAATCAGCAGCATGCGCATGGGCTCGGCGGATTCCAGCCGCCACATCGTGCTGCGGGGCAAGACGACATAATCGCCCTCGCCCACCTCGAGATGGCCGTAGTCACAAAAGAGGTGTCCCGCGCCGGAATGGATGAACAGGAGTTCATCACCATCGGCATTTCGAGCCAGGTGTTCCATGGATTCGCGCATTTCCCAGATGCGCATGCGGCAATGGGCGTTGCTCAGCAGTTCCCGCGCGGACCAGGGCGTATCGGCAAATTCGCCAAAATGCGTGGTATCGAAGGCCCGTGGTTTGAGCGGCCCTTCGAACCGGCTCCATGCTGTGGGCGGATGGCGGTGATGCATTTGCGTGGCCGGCCCGAAAAAGCCTTCCCGGCCCAATTCCCGTTCAAACGTGTTCGCCGGAGCATCGCAATGCGCCTGGCGCGAGGACTCGCCTTCCACCCAGGCGGTGGTGATCCATTTTTTCGACATGATTGCCTCCGTTGGCCCCTTTTCAGGGCAGACCCGTCAGGAACCGCCCCCGTTGACAGGCAGCGTCAAAGTACCCCGCGCCGCATCTGATCCAGTTCGATCGATTCGAACAGCGCGGTGAAATTGCCCTCACCAAATCCCTTGTTGCCCTTTCTCTGGATGATCTCGAAGAAGATCGGGCCGATGTTGGTCTCGGTGAAAATCTGCAAGAGGATTTTCTCCCCGGTCTCTTCGTCGGCGTCAATCAGGATGCGGTTCGTCCGCATGCGCTCGAGATCCTCATCGTGCTTGGGCACCCGGCGGTCGATGATCTCATAATAGGTGTCGGGCGTGTCGAGGAACCCGATGTTCCGCTCGCGCATGGCCTCCACCGTCGTATACACGTCGTTCGTGTACAGGGCAATGTGCTGCACACCTTCGCCTTTGTAAAGATCGAGGTATTCGTTGATCTGGCTTTTGGGATCGGATGACTGATTGATCGGTATGCTGATCACACCGGTCGGTGACGTCATGGCGCGCGAGGTCAGGCCGGTTTGCTGGCCCTTGATGTCGAAGTACCGGACCTCGTAAAAGCCGAACAGGCGATGATAATACTCCGCCCACTGATCCATGTTGCCATGGAAAACATTGTGGGTGAGATGGTCGATGAAGGTGAGTCCAAAGCCCTTGGGAAAAGGATCAGCACCTTCCAGGAGTTCGTATTCGTCCTCCCAAACACTGCCATGATTACGATCGGTCAAATACAGCACCGAGCCGCCGATACCCTCGATGCGCGGGGCGTCAAGGGCCATTTTCGGCACGTCCGCCATGGAGGCCGCGCCATTGGCCAGCGTGGACGCATACGCATCGTCGGCATCTTCAACCCGCAGCGCGAAGCCCACGCAGCAGGGCCCATGCTGGGCGGCAAAGCCAGCCGCAAACGATCCGGGCTGCTCGTTGACCAGAAAGTTGATGTCCCCCTGGCGATACAGGGTGATCTGTTGCCGCTTGTGGCGGGCGATGGCCGTGAAGCCCATATGCCGGAACAGCGTATGCAGTATCTCGCCGTCGGGAGCGGCAAATTCGACAAACTCGAAGCCATCCACGCCCAGTGGGTTTTCTTTCATGTCATTCATTTTCGACCTCCGCTTCGCTGCCCACCCGGGCAGCGCGCTCTTCATATTCACATCCCGATCAGTGACGGGTTGCATTGATAGCGTCTTTATAGTTACATTTGTAACTATTTTCAAGAGGCGTCTTATTCATGACCAGAAAAATCACGCCCAAAGGGGCCGACCAGTTTTTGCTCGAGCGATTCCTGCCTTACCGGCTCTCGCTGCTGAGCAACACGGTCAGCGAGGGCATCGCGATCGCCTATCGCACGGAATATGGACTCAGCGTCACGGAATGGCGCGTCATTGCCATACTCGGCCGCTTTCCCGGGCAAACCGCGAGCGAAGTCGTGCATCGCACCGCGATGGATAAAGTGGCCATCAGCCGCGCGGTAAAAAAACTGCAGGACAAGGGACTGGTCGAACGTCAGGAACATGAGGAGGATCGCCGGCGTCAACCACTGGCGCTGACTTCGGCATTGGGCGAACCGCTCTACCGAGCCATCATTCCACAGGCCCTGGACTACGAGCAGGATCTGCTGGATGCGCTGTCGAAAACCGAACAGCAGCAGTTGGACAGCATCATTGAAAAACTGCAGAGCGCAGCCAATACACTCAATTCGGGCTGACCAGGAGCTTCGGACAACGCGATGAAGGTTTGGCCGGCATTTCGCAGCCCCGTCGAGACACGTATAATGTGCGCCCCGGTGTTGCGACCCCGGCCACCCGGAACGCTTCTGTTTAAGCTGCACCGAACAATCAACAATCACGCAGGAAGGTTTGCATGCCGGCGACAATCGCCTCTTTTAAAATTGACTATCACCAGTTCCTGGCACCCGACGGCCGTCTGATATCGGATCAGGATCTGCCTGCGCTGGCGACCGATTTCGACCAACTGCTGGCACTTTACCGGGTCATGGTCAATACACGGACCTTCGACAAAAAGGCCATTGCCCTGCAGCGCACCGGCAAACTCGGAACCTATGCCTCCTGCCTTGGTCACGAGGCCACGCACGTGGCCATCGGCAGCGCGATGAAGGAAGAAGACTGCTTCGCGCCGATGTATCGTGAATACGGTGCACAGTTCTGCCGCGGAGTGCGCATGTCCGAGGTTCTGCTGTACTGGGGCGGAGATGAGCGCGGCAGCGACTTCTCAGGGCCACCGCATGACTTTGCCTGGTGCGTGCCCATTGCGACCCAATGTCTGCACGCCGCCGGATCAGCGCTGGCGTTTAAACTGCGCGGCGAGCCGCGCGTGGCCGTTACCGTCGTGGGCGACGGCGGCAGCTCCAAGGGCGACGCGCTGGAGGCCATGAACGCGGCCAGCGCCTTCGACTTACCCCTGGTGCTGGTCATCGTCAACAATCAATGGGCTATCTCGGTGCCCCGCAGCAAGCAGAATCATGCCAAAACGCTGGCCCAGAAGGGCATTGCCGCGGGACTGCCCGCCGTTCAGGTCGACGGCAACGACCTGATTGCAAGCCGATGGGTGATGGAACAGGCGCTGGAGCGCGCCCGTGCCGGCAAGGGTGCAACCATTATTGAAATGATGACCTACCGGTTGTCCGATCACACCACCGCCGATGACGCGACGCGCTACCGCGACCGGGAAGAGGTCGAGGAGGCGTGGAAACGCGAACCGGTCGCGCGGCTGCGCCGCTACCTGATCGACCAGGGCGCGTGGTCTCGCGAGCAGGATGATGCGCTCATCAAGGAAGCGGCCGAGCTGGTTGAAAGCGAGGTCGCGGAATACCTGGCCGTCGGCAAGCCGGGCATCGAGTCCATGTTCGATTACATGTATGCCGAGTTGCCGCATGACCTGTCGGAACAACGTGAACGCGCGCTTGAGGAATTGAAATAATGGCGCGCGTAACGATGGTGGAAGCCGTGACCATGGCGCTGGCCTGGGAAAT
>WTJD01000209.1:5548-11041 GCA_011524975.1 Lysobacterales bacterium | reverse complement strand
TAATGGCGCGCGTAACGATGGTGGAAGCCGTGACCATGGCGCTGGCCTGGGAAATGGAACACGACGAGCGCGTGGTGGTGCTGGGCGAAGACGTCGGCATCAACGGCGGCGTTTTCCGCGCGACCGCTGGGCTGGCCCAACGGTTCGGGGATCAGCGCGTTATCGACACGCCCCTGGCGGAAACCATGATTGCGGGGATGACGGTGGGCATGGCCGCGCAGGGAATGAGACCCGTTGCCGAAGCCCAGTTCATGGGATTTATTCTGCCGATGGTGGATCACATCATGTGCCATGCCGGCCGCTTGCGCCATCGCACGCGCGGCCGCCAGAGCTGCCCCATGGTGCTGCGCGCTCCATTTGGCGGCGGCATTCACGCGCCTGAGCATCATTCTGAAAGCACAGAGGCCTTCTTTGCCCACATGCCAGGTATCCGGGTGGTGATCCCCTCTTCACCGGGTCGCGCCTACGGATTGCTGCTGGCGGCCCTGCGGGACCCCGATCCGGTGGTATTCCTGGAGCCCAAAAGAATCTACCGGCTGAACAAGGAAGAAGTGCCGGACAATGGCGAAGACCTGCCGCTGGACGTGTGCTACGTGCTGCGGGACGGCAGCGACATCACGCTCGTTACCTGGGGCGCGATGATCAAGGAGACGTTGGAGGCCGCAGATCAGTTGGCTGAGAGGGGCATCAGCGCGGAGGTGATCGATGTAGCCACCATCAGCCCGCTAGATATGGACACCATTATCGAGTCCGTACAAAAGACGGGACGCTGCGTTATCGTGCACGAAGCGGCCAGGCATTGCGGTGTGGGCGCCGAAATCGCGGCCGGACTGGCGGACGCCGGCATCTGGCACCTTCACGCGCCGGTCAAGCGTGTCACCGGCTACGACTCCGTCATGCCCCTGTACAAAATGGAGATGAAGTACATGCCCAGCGTCAAGCGCATCCTCAACGCTGTCAATGAGGTACTGGAAGTCTCATGAAAATTTTCAACCTGCCCGACCTCGGGGAAGGCCTGCCCGATGCCGAAATCGTCGAATGGCTGGTATCCGAGGGCGATGAGATCACGACCGACGATCCCATGGTCTCCATGGAAACCGCCAAGGCGGTCGTAGAGGTACCCAGCCCTTACACCGGCAAGATCAGTAAGCTTTTCGGGCAGGCCGGTGATGTGATCGAAACGGGCGCCCCGCTGGCTGGGTTTACGGTCGAGGGCGAAGACGATGTAGAGTCAGAGGCAGAGGCAGCACAGGCGCCCGAGCCCGAAACGCCCCCCGCTGAGACCGCGGTCGAGCAAGGTGCGCGCGAGGATTCGGGCACGGTGGTCGGAGCCATGGAGTCCTCTGACCGACTGGTGTCCGAGGCCGTTGCCACCGTCGGCAGCGCCAGGGTGACCCCCGCGGTACGTGCATTGGCACGCAAAATGAAGGTCGATCTGAACTCGGTTCAGGCAAGCGGCAAGGACGGCGTGGTGACCCGTGCCGATGTCGAGAACGCAGCGCGTCATCCGCAGCCGGCGCCAGCGCCAGCCGAACCCGTTCCGGCGTCACCCCGACCTCCGGTAACACCGGCGGCGCCTGCACCCGCCGCCCCATCCGGCGAGTGGGAGGCCATTCGCGGTACACGCAGGACGATGGCCCGCGTGATGTCCGAGTCTCACGCGCAGGTGGTAGCCACCTCCATCATGGATGACGCGGATATTCACCGTTGGGCACACGGGCAGGACATCACCGTTCGGCTGCTGCGCTCATTGTGGGCCGGCGCGCGCGTGGAGCCGGGGCTCAATGCCTGGTATGACGGCGAACAAAGCATGCGCATGCTGCACAAGGGTATGCACGTGGGCATGGCCGTGGATACGGAGGACGGCCTGTTTGTTGCCGCGCTCCGGGATGTCCACAGCGCCAGCGCCGCCGACATGCGTGATGCCATCAACCGGCTGCGCGACAACGTGGTCAACCGCTCCATTCCGCCGGAGGACATGAGGGACTACACCATCATGCTGTCGAACTTCGGTGTTTTTGCAGGCCGTTACGCCACGCCTATTATTGCGCCACCGTGTGTCGCCATCGTGGCCGCGGGTAAATTACGCAACGAGGTGGTGCCGGTACTCGGCGGCTACGAAGTGCACAGGATCATCCCCCTCTCGCTGACATTCGATCATCGGGCGGTGACCGGCGGCGAGGCGGCCCGGTTCCTGAAGGCGATGCTTGAAGATCTTGGCTTGCCCGAATAGCTCGAAAAGCCATCAAGATCCGGCCAGGCCTCTCTCACTCCACAGGCGACTGACTCGATCCAGGTCCGGGACCTCTTGCGATCGGGCGAAGCACACACCGGTGGTGTGGCCCAACGATATACTGCCCTCCGTTTCTCCCGTGACCGGATCAAGTATTGTCATCCCGCGTATGCCGTCGACGTAAAGCTTATCGCCGCTGGGGTTCAGCGCAATCGGGTCGACCCCATAAAAGGCCAGGGACTTTGGCGCGTTTCTGGTCCACGCCAACGCGAGTTCGCCCGTGAGGGGGTTGAAATGAAATGCCTCGATCGCTTTGGCCGTCCGCACATACAGCATGCTGCCGTCGTGATTGAAGGTTGCAGCGTGGCCCGGGCCTGTAGCAAGCTCAATACGGCTTGCCGGCCTGAGTCCTGGCAAAGTGAATGTCTGAAGACCACCTTTCCGATCGAGTAGTACACCGGCATAAGATCCTGGCGCGCATGCGCTGTTGACAGGCTGATCCCCGGTTGAAAGGCGATGGCCGCGCAAGGAAATCTTTCCGCGGTGGCTGACAGCCGCGTCATACAGCGCGTTATCAAGCACCGAATCGAAGTATTTGCCGTAGGTGGTCGTCACCAACAACGTTCCGTTGTCGCAGAATTCCACTGAAGTGTGATCTGCGAAAGGGACTGAAGTGGCCACCTCCTCCTGAATCCGCGTATCGATCACGGCGAGGGGTGCCTGAATTTCTCCCCCACCCGCCAAAACCAGGAAGGTATCGTCCGGGCTGAGGGACATATCCAGGCCAAGATTGCTGATAGGCACCTGCTTGCTGGCGCCGGGGCGTTCGCTGTCGGACCGACTGAGTTCAACCACGGTGATCTCATTGCTGGCGCTGGTTGAAAACCCCATGCGCTCATCCGATGTGACCGAGCAATCGGCCGTGGTTTGCCCCGACGGCGCTGCGATGCTGGTTTTGATCAAACCGTCCTCGGCACCCAGCACGGTGATTGTCTTGGCGGAGTTATCAGAAACCATCCCCACGGAATCAGCGTACGCGACCGTCGCACTCATGAGCGCGATGCTGACATACATCCTGAACATTAAAGTGGGTGGCATCAGAAAACGCATTTTCTTCCCCGTAATTACGACCCGCCCGGGTAACGCACGGCCAGGCAGTTCAACGCACTGCTTATCAGGCTCCACCTTGATGCAAGGCCCGGGAATGTTCAATACCAAAAACTGACAGTCTGAACCCTCTATAGTGACAGTCTGAAGTCTGGCGATTCATACCCCGCGATCCCGAGCCCGTGAAAAACCGGTCCGACGCCCCTAGATCACACGCATGATGAACTCGATTTCGCCCTTTTGGGTGCTGATAGCGCAGGCTCTGCTGGTGGTGCACGTCCTGGTCACCGGCCGCAGCCGCTATTGGATCCTGCTGCTGCTGTTTCTGCCCCTGATCGGTGGCCTGGCCTACCTCATCATGGAACTGCTGCCGGAATGGTCGGGCGGCATACGCGGACAGAGAGCCCGCCGGGAATTTGGCCGGGTGATCAATCCCAACGGCCGGCTGAAGCAACTGGCTGCCGCCTGGGAGCAGTCACCCAACGCAGATAACGCCCGGCATTACAGCACGGCACTGTTGGATTCCGGCCGGTTCGAGGAGGCAGAGTCCATCATCAATCAGTCGCTATCCGGCCTGTTCAGCACCGAACCCAACCTGCTGCAGATCAAAGCCCGACTGCGGTTTGAGCAGAATGACCCCGCTGGAGCGGTGGAAGTGCTGGATCGCCTGGTCAGGGAAAACCCGGAATTTCGCTCGCCCGAGGGGCATCTGCTGCTGGCTCGCGCCCTTGAACAAGCCGGGCAAACCGATCGGGCGCTGCACGAATACCGATCCGTTTCCACCTATTTCCCCGGCGTTGAAGCGCGCTACCGGCTGGCCATGGCGCTGGCGGAGGCGGGTGACGCACAGGCATCGCGCGCGGAACTGGAGCACATCCTCAAAGATGCCCGCCTGGCCCCAGCTCACTTCAGGAAGGCCCAGGCCGGCTGGCTGAGAAAGGCCAGGTCAGTGTTGAAATCCTGAGCGTTTCCAGGCCATTGCCTTCGCACCCTGATTCTGGAATAATGCGCGTCCCCCGGCATCTTCCGGGCTCAGCGCGCCGCCTTGAGGCACTGGCACGCAAATACGCACACGTTCCGCAACCGTTCGGTTGGGTGCCCTGGCAAGACCGGGGTTACCGGACAGGGAACGTGGAGGATTAACCCAGGATTTCAGCGCGCTGAACGTCGCGTTGCTATCCTCTGTATGCAGGTAAGAAACATGGCAAACGTCACCATGCGCCAGATGCTTGAAGCTGGCGTGCACTTTGGTCACCAGACCCGTTATTGGAACCCCAAGATGGAGCCGTACATTTTCGGCGCCCGGGGCAAAATTCATATCATCAACCTCGAGCGCACGCTGCCGCTCATGACCGACGCGCTGAATTATGTCAGCGGCCTGGCCGCCAAGCGCGGCAACATCATCTTTGTCGGCACCAAGCGCGCGGCCAGCAAAGCCATTATGGAAGAAGCGCAGCGCTGCGGGATGCCTTTTGTTTCACACCGGTGGCTGGGCGGCATGCTGACCAACTTCAGCACCATCAAACAGTCGATCAAACGCCTGAAACACCTGGAAAGCATGCAGGAAGAGGGCGGATTCGAGCACCTGGTGAAAAAAGAAGTGCTGCAGCTGTCGAGGGAACAGGAAAAGCTGGAGCGGAGCCTGGGCGGCATCAAGGACATGAGAGGTCTGCCAGACGCCATGTTCGTGGTGGACGTGGACCACGAGGACATTGCCGTCAAGGAAGCCCGCAAGCTGGGCATTCCCGTCATCGCGGTGGTTGACACCAACTGCTCACCGGATGGAATTGACTATGTCATTCCAGGCAATGATGACGCGATCAGGTCGATCCGCCTGTACGCCCAGCTGATGGCAGACGCCATCCTGGAAGGACGCGCCTCGGCACCGCAGGTCGACGTCAGCGACGACGAGTTCGTGGAGTTGGACGAAGACGGAAACCCGATCAAGAAAGCCAAGCGCAGCGCGGGCAAGAAGCCCCAAAAGGCCGCCAAGAAGAAGGTCGCCAAGAAAGCCGTTGCGAAGAAGGCGGCCGCGGCCGCACCCGTAGCCGCTGAAGCTGCGGCGGAAGCGCCGGCCGAGGAAGCCAAGGCCGAAGAGGCTGCGGCGGAAGCACCGGCCGAGGAAGCCAAGGCCGAAGAGGCTGCGGCGGAAG
>WTJD01000209.1:0-5448 GCA_011524975.1 Lysobacterales bacterium | reverse complement strand
GCTGCGGCGGAAGCACCGGCCGAGGAAGCCAAGGCCGAAGAGGCTGCGGCGGAAGCGCCGGCCGAGGAAGCCAAGGCCGAGGAAGCCGAAGCGGAAAAAGCTGCGCCTAAAGCGCCGGCCAAGAAAAAAGCCGCCGCCAAAAAGACCGCCAAGAAGAAGGCTGCCAAAAAGACCGCCAAGAAAGCGGCCGCCAAAAAGGCCAAGGATTCGGACGACTGAATTCAGCGTTGGTTAAACAGCGGGCCCCGGCACTCCCGGGGGCCCCAAGATTGAATAAGACGAGGTAAAAGGACATGGCAGTTACAGCTGCAATGGTAAAAGAACTGCGCGAGCGCACGGGCGCCGGCATGATGGAATGCAAAAAAGCGCTGGTCGAGACCGATGGCGACATCGAGACCGCGGTTGAGAATCTTCGCAAGTCGGGCCTGGCCAAGGCAGACAAGAAGGCTGGCCGGGTCGCTGCCGAGGGCAAGATCATGATGGCCGCCAGCCAGGACGGCGCGAATGCCGTCATGGTGGAGGTCAACTGCGAAACCGACTTCGTGGCCAAGGACGAGAACTTCAATGCCTTCGCCAATGCCGTGGCCGAAAACGCCCTGAGCATGGAAGGCGACGACGTGGCCGCGCTCATGGAAACCGACATTGAAGGCGCGACGGTTGAACAGGCACGCCAGGCCCTGGTGGCCAAGATCGGTGAAAACATCCAGGTTCGGCGGATCGTTCGGATTCATGCCGACGGCAACCTGGGCCAGTACGTCCACGGCGGCCGGATTGGTGTGATGGTCGATCTCTCCGGGGGCGACGCAGAACTCGCCAAGGACCTCGCCATGCATATCGCGGCACTCAATCCAGAGTACGTCTCGGCAGATGACGTGCCAGCAGATGTGGTCGAGAAGGAGAAAGGCATCCTGGTCGCGCAGGCTGCGGAATCCGGCAAGCCTCCCGAGATTATCGAGAAGATGGTCAGTGGTCGCCTCAACAAGCACCTGTCCGAGATCACCCTGCTGGGCCAGCCTTTTGTGAAGGATTCCGATATCAAAGTCGGCAAACTGCTGGAGGGCCAGGGCGCCAAGGTCCTGGGTTTCCACCGCCTCGCAGTCGGCGAAGGCATCGAGAAGAAGCAGGAAAATTTCGCGGATGAGGTGATGCAGCAGGTCCAGGGCGGTTAAACTGGGGCTGACTCAAACAACACCCTGACTGACCCTGGACTCGTGAGCGCACCCAACTACCGAAGAATCCTGCTCAAACTCAGTGGCGAAGCGCTGCTGGGCGACGAGGAGTATGGCATCGATCCACGCATCATCGCGCGGATCGCTTCCGAGATTTCGGAAGTGGCCCGCTCCGGCGTCGAAGTTGCCGTGGTCATCGGCGGCGGCAACATTTTTCGCGGGGCCGGCCTGGCGGAATCTGGAATTGACCGGGTCACCGGCGATCACATGGGCATGCTGGCAACGGTGATGAACTCACTGGCCCTGCAGGATGCCCTGGAGAGCATCGAGTGCACCGCACGCGTGATGTCCGCCATCAGCATCCATGATGTCTGCGAGGACTACATCCGCAGGCGTGCTGTCCGCCACCTGCAAAAGGGCCGCGTTGTCATTTGCGCAGGGGGCACCGGCAACCCCTTCTTCACGACGGACACCGCCGCGGCGCTCAGGGCGATCGAGATCGGCGCCGACCTGCTGTTGAAGGCGACAAAAGTTGACGGCATCTATTCGGCCGACCCCAAGCTCGACCCGACCGCGCAGTTTTTCGATCACGTCAGCTACGACGAGGTCATCGAAAAGAAACTGAAAGTGATGGATGCGAACGCCATTGTGCTCTGCCGGGATCAGGGTATGCCAATCCGTGTCTTCAATGTTTTCGACGAGGGCAGTCTATTCAAACTCGTTCGCGGCGAGTCCATCGGCTCTCGCGTGGGAGACAACGCCCACTGACTGTTGCGTCGCTTCCGCGGCTGTTGACCGGCAGACGCCATGGCTGCGTGGCGGACGGGAGACACGGTTCGCAGGCCGGATAACTGTTAGAATTCCGCGTTATTTGGCGGGACTAAAGCTGGCGGGAGAGAATCATGCTGGAAGACATCAAAAGAGACACCCGGGTCAGGATGAATAAAAGCCTGGAGGCGCTGACCCGCGAGTTGGCCAAAATCCGAACCGGTCGAGCCCATCCGAGCCTGCTCGAACACGTACAGGTCGAATATTACGGCAGCCAGGTCCCTGTCTCACAGGCAGCCAACGTCACGGTGGAGGACGCCCGGACGCTGGCCGTCACCGCCTGGGACAAGACCATGGTGGCGGTGATCGAAAAGGCCATCTTGAGCTCCGATCTCGGGCTTAACCCCAATACCGCTGGCAATGTGATCCGCATCCCCCTGCCGCCGCTGACCGAAGAGCGCCGCGTGGAACTCGGAAAAGTGGTGCACCACGAGGGTGAAAACGCCAAGATCGCTATCCGCAACATCAGGCGGGACGCCAATCACCATATCAAGGACCTGCTCAAGGAGAAAGAGATTTCCGAGGATGATGACCGCCGGGCGGAACAGGAAATCCAGAACATCACCGACGCCAATATCACGAAAGTCGATGAGATTGTGGCCGAAAAAGAGCAGGAACTGCTGGAGATTTGATGCCCCGAATCCCGGATCATATTGCCATCGTCATGGATGGCAATGGTCGCTGGGCTGAGAAGCGCAAGCGCCCCCGCAACATGGGTCACCAGGCGGGGCTGAAGGCCCTCAAACGAACCGCAGAGCACTGCGCCCGAAGCGGCGTCAAAATCCTGACCGTTTTTGCCTTCTCCAGCGAAAACTGGCAACGGCCCCGGCAGGAGGTTTCGCGCCTAATGGAGTTGTTCCTCAAGGCGCTGGACCGTGAAGTCAAAAATCTGCAGCAAAATGGAATCCGGCTCACGTTTATCGGCGACCGGAGCCAGTTCCCCGCGGAAATCCGGGAGCGCATGATCGCAGCAGAATCTCTGACCCACTCCAATGGAGAAATGACCCTGAACGTCGCAGCCAACTACGGCGGCCGCTGGGACATCATGCAGGCGGCAAAGAACCTGGCCAGGGAGGTGGGCGAAGGGCATCTTGCCGCTGAAGACATCGACCGGGACATGTTCGCCAGCCACTTGTCCACGGCTGACATTCCTGATCCCGACCTCTTGATCCGCACTGGCGGGGAGATGCGGATCAGCAATTTCCTGCTCTGGCAGTGCGCGTACAGCGAACTCTATTTCTCACCCGTGCTCTGGCCCGACTTCGGCCCCGATGAACTGGACAGAGCGATCAAGGCTTACCAGGAGCGCGAGCGCAGATTCGGCAAAACCGGCGAACAGGTCAGGGACAAAAAGCGTGCTTAAAACACGCGTCATCACCGCCCTGTGGCTGGCGCCACTGGCGTTCCTGCTGATTTTCGCCCTCCCCACGCGGTGGTTTGCCGCTGTGCTGGCTCTGCTTCTGTTGGTGGGGGCATGGGAGTATCAGCGGCTGGCGGCGCTTGAAGGGAGCGCCGGAGGCTGGGCGCTGATCACGGCCCAGGCCATCATTTTCCTGGGGATCGGTTGGTACTGGGACCTGCTTCTGCAACAGGCTCAGGTCGTTTTCCTGGCCGGCGTCGGCGCCTGGCTGCTGATGCTGCTCCGCCTGCGGGGCTTCCGTTCCGGCACAGAGCCGGACGCAACTTACCGGAAACTCAGCGCTCTCAGCGCATTGATGTCCATCAGCCTTGCCTGGTTTTCGCTGGCCTGGTTGCACTCCAGGGAACACGGATCATGGTGGATAGTGGCGCTACTGCTGATCATATGGGCGGCCGACATCGGCGCCTATTTCACCGGTCGGGCCATGGGCAAACGCAAGCTGGCCATCCATCTCAGCCCGGGCAAGACACTCGAAGGCCTGGCGGGCGGGTTGCTCGCGGCCGGCGTCATTGGCTGGGCCGCCATTGCCTATCTTCCTCTTGGGCAGCGCGGGCATCTCGCCTGGCTGATCCTCGCCGTCCTGACGGCGCTGATCTCCGTGGGGGGCGACCTCTTTATCAGCCTGCACAAGCGCACCAGCGGCTTCAAGGATTCCGGGCACATTTTTCCCGGCCACGGGGGTGTTTTGGATCGATTGGACAGCCTGCTGGCCGGCGCGCCTTTATTTTCGCTCGGCGTCATATTCCTGGCTGGCAGGGGCACATGAGCCAGGCGCCCGAAGGTATTTCCATTCTCGGCGCGACCGGTTCCATCGGCCGCAGCACGCTGGATGTCCTGCGGCGCCACCCCGATCGATACCGCATCATTGCGCTCAGCGGGCACGGAAATCTGCAACTGCTGGCCCAACAATGCCAGCAGCACAACGCTCAATTCGCTGTCATCGCGGACCAGACCCGGGCTTCCGACCTGCGGGCCGCTCTGCAAGCCGCGGGCAGCCATGCACAGGTGCTGGCGGGAGCGAATGCCCTGGTAGAGGCGGTTGAGCTCGAGCAAACCGACACCGTGATGGCGGCCATTGTCGGAGCCGCCGGATTGCAGCCCGCGCTGAGGGCAGCCCAACTGGGCAAACGCCTGCTGCTGGCCAACAAGGAGTCCATGGTCATCGCCGGCCCCCTGTTCGCCCAGGCGTCGGCCGCCTCGGGGGCGGCCATCATCCCGGTCGATTCCGAGCACAACGCGCTTTTCCAGGCACTGCCCGACCAATGCAAGACAGATCTCGGCGCAGCCGGCGTGGAAAAACTGATTCTCACGGCCTCCGGCGGCCCGTTTCGGCTCGCGGACGCCGCCGAGCTTGAAGGGGTAACACCCGCCGAGGCCTGCGCCCATCCCAACTGGGACATGGGAAGAAAAATCTCCGTCGACTCCGCCACCCTGATGAACAAGGGCCTGGAGGTGATTGAGGCCGCCTGGCTGTTTCACGCCGGGCCTGAACAGATCGAGGTCGTGGTCCACCCGCAAAGCATCATCCACTCCCTGGTCGCCTACAGGGACGGTTCTGTGATCGCCCAAATGGGCATGCCCGATATGCGCACACCCATCGCACACGCGCTGGCGTGGCCGGAACGTATTGAATCCGGCGTCGAGAGACTCGATCTTAGCCAGATGCGGCAGTTAGAGTTCTATGAGCCCGATACGCAGCGATTCCCCTGCCTTGCGCTGGCCTTTGCGGCCTTGAGGGACGGCGGCAGCGCGGCCGTGACACTGAACGCCGCCAACGAAATCGCGGTCGAAGCCTTTCTGAACGAGCAGGTTGGCTTCATGGATATCCCTCGTATTATCGAAAACACATTGAACAGATACGAGGCGGGGCCGGTGGAAAACCTCGCAGATGTGCTCGCTTACGATCGGGCGGCGCGGAGACTGGCACAAGAGGAAGTACGGGACAATGTCTGAACTGCTTGGATCCATCTGGTGGCTGCTGGTCGCATTGGGCCTGCTCATCACCTTTCATGAATTTGGCCATTTCTGGGT
>WTJD01000238.1 GCA_011524975.1 Lysobacterales bacterium | reverse complement strand
GCTGGTGGTGCGCATGCCGATCCATGGCAGGTGTGTCGACAGGTTGAACCAGCCTTCCTGCCTGGGGACTTGCCGCGTCAGCGCCTCTTCGTAATGAAGGTGCAGCGCCTCGTGCGAAGTGTAAAAATCGACCCGCTTGATGCTGCCCGCCTTGCGACCCGAAATGGTTTCCATGAACTTGACTGAACGGCCAATACCTTCGGCCAGGCTCCGGAACTCGTCGGCCAGCGGAGAATGCTCCACCCAGGCCAGATCCCAGTACTCGGGGTGGTGCAGGTCGGCGAAACCGCCGTCTATCAGGCCCCTCACGAAATTCATGGTCAACGCGGAACAGGAATGGGCCCGCAACAAGCGGGCTGGATCCGGACGGCGCGCTTCTTCGGTAAATTCGGGGGAATTAACGATATCCCCGCGGTAGCTGGGCAGACTGATCTCCCCGCGTGTTTCCATCGCACTGCTTCTGGGCTTGGCGTACTGACCGGCAAAGCGACCCACGCGAAGCACGGGCATTTGCAAACCATGCACCAGCGCAAGGCTCATCTGCAGCAAAACCTTGAGGCGATTGGTGATGATGGGTGAATTACAGTCGGCGAAGCTCTCGGCACAGTCGCCGCCCTGCAGCATAAAACGCCTGCCCTCCTGTGCCTCCGCGATCTGCTCGCGCAAAGACAGAATTTCCCAGGAGGTGACCAGTGGTGGTAATTCAGACAGGCTCGACAGTGCCTGTTTGAGCTCAGCCAGGTCCGGATACTCCGCCTGCTGCGTAGCGGGGAAGTTCCGCCAGGAACCCGGAGCCCACTCGGCGCGCTCGGCTGAATCCGTTTTCAATGCTTCACTCATTTTTGAAAAAACTCATGTAAAGGGTCGGAACGCCCAGCAAAATGAACCAGACCAGGGTCCACCCCGGCATGCTGAGCCCGATGAACGTCCAGTGTACCTCGGCGCAGCTGCCAGAACCGAGGAACACTTTGGACAGGGCGTCTGTCAGGGGCATGGTTTCCAGCATGTAGTTGAGACCCGGGCCACACTCGGGAACCTGTTCGGGGGGCAGATTCTGCAACCACAGGTGCCTGCCGGCGACGGCCGCGCCGAACGCGGCGAACAGGCCGACGAGGGCCCCGTAAATACGTCGGCCCACACGCGCGGGGTTATGAATAACCGCCAACAAAGCGAACACACCCATACCCATGAAGCCAATGCGCTGGAAAACGCACAAAGGGCAAGGGTCCATGAAGTTCCGGTATTGCTGATAGAAGGCAAACGACAGCAGGCCGACACACACGGCCAATGTTATCGAGAACCACTTTCTTGGCGTCATTTTCACGGCTCGGGAACCCTTGCGCCCATCCGGGCGAGACATTGCGGACTGCTATAATCCATACCTGATCAAACAGGCAAATACGGATACCGATAATGGCCTCAAATCATGCGCAAATCAAGGCTCCGTGGAGACTCCAACCCGGTCGTGCCGGGCAGCGGTACAAAGCCCCCGCCATGCATTGTTCGCGATTTGAGGGGGTGATGATAACCAATGATGGAGCCCGGTGGAGTGAATAAGGCCGTACCTGTCCGCATCGCGACACTCTACCCCGACCTGGAGGCCAGCATGCAGACCCTGGCGGAACACGACGTACGGGTCGAAGAATCACGCCGCGTCGTAGAACAAGCGCTGCTGTCAGGCAGGCCGCTTTACGGCATCAACACGGGCTTTGGCGCGCTAGCGGACCAGAAAATCACGGACGACCAGCTGGTTCAGCTGCAGCATAACCTTCTGCTGAGCCACGCCTGCGGCGTGGGTGAGCCCGTCCCCCATGCCATTTGCCGCTTGATGCTCCAACTGAAGATTCACGCGCTGGGGCTCGGTCAGTCTGGTATCTCCCTGCGCACTTTCCGGCAACTGCTGGCATTCGACAGGCACGGCCTGGTCCCTTGGGTTCCCAGCAGGGGCAGCGTCGGCGCGTCGGGTGACCTCGCACCCCTGGCTCACCTCGCTCTGCCGTTGATCGGGCGTGGCGCATGCTGGGATGAGGCGGGAGAGAAAAAAATATCGTCAGCCGAACGGCTGGCGCAGCTGGGCCTGGAGCCCATCGAACTGCAGGCCAAGGACGGACTGGCCCTGATCAATGGCACGCAACTGATGAGTGCTTACGGGGCGTTTGTGCTGCAGCGCGCACACGTGCTGGCACGAGAGGCGGATATCCTCGCCGGGATGAGCCTGGAAGCGCTGCAAGGCAGCGCGGTCCCGTTCGATGCAAGAATTCAGGGTGTGCGTCCCCATCCAGGGCAGGAACGCGTCGCCAGGAACATCCGAGCGTTACTCAAAGACAGCGAAATCATGGAATCGCACCGTGACTGCGGAAAGGTGCAGGACCCTTACTGTCTGCGCTGCGTGCCGCAAGTGCATGGCGCAAGCCGCGATGCCCTTGAATATGCTGCGGGCGTGCTGGAAATCGAGATGAATTCGGTCACAGACAACCCGCTGGTGTTCCAGGACGGCGATATTCTCTCGGGCGGCAACTTTCATGGTCAGCCATTGGCCCTTGCCCTGGATTTCGCGGCTTTGGCGCTCGCGGAACTGGGCAGCATCTCGGAGCGTCGAACTTACCTGCTTCTGGAGGGCCATGACGGCCTGCCCCGACTGCTCATGCGGGACACCGGCGTCAATTCGGGTTTCATGATTCCTCAGTACACGGCCGCGGCGCTGGTATCCGAGAACAAAGTGCTGTCGCATCCCGCCAGCGTGGACTCGATACCCACCAGTCTCGGCCAGGAAGACCATGTATCCATGGGGTCAATTAGCGCCCTCAAACTGTTGGGCGTCATGAAAAACCTGCAGCGAATCCTGGCAGTCGAACTACTGACCGTATCCCAGGCGCTGGACTTCCGCGCGCCGCTACGCCCCGGGCGTGGCGTCGAAACTGCGCACCAGACACTCAGGACACGGGTCGACCACGCCCCGGAAGATTACGAGGTCAAGACGGATCTCGACCAATGCGAGCAGATGCTCGCTTCCGGCGGGCTGGCTGATTCGGTCGAAAGCGCCATCGGCCGGCTCGCATGAGGCAGGTGCTGGAAAACATCGGCGAACTGGCTGTCTGCCCACCCAACAACGCCCAACAGGATGCCGGCCTGATCCACGACGCGGCCGTGGTCATCGAAGACCAGCAGATTGCCTGGATCGGTGCAGCGTCCGCCCTGCCCCCGGCCTATCACACAAGCGAAAAATTCGACTGCGGCCAGCGACTGGTCATACCCGGGCTGATCGACTGCCATACCCATTTGTGTTTCGGCGGATGGCGGGACAGCGAATTTGAGATGCGCCTGGGTGGACGCAGTTACCAGGACATCCAGGCAGCCGGTGGAGGCATCGCGTCCACGGTAAAGGCTACCCGGGAATCTTCCAAAGAAGCACTGCACGCCCGGGCCAGACAATTTCTCGACCGCATGCTGCAGTTGGGCGTCACCACGATCGAGGCCAAATCCGGCTACGGGCTCAATGTCGAAGACGAAATAAAGCAACTCGAAGTCTATGCGGCGCTTGATCAGTCGCACGACATCGATATCGTGCCCACCGTGCTGGGAGCGCACGTGGTACCCCCCGAATATGCCGATGACCGCGAGGCCTACCTGACGCTGTTATGTGAACAGCTGTTGCCGGCCGTGGCGGAGCGTGATCTGGCCCGTTTTTGCGATGTTTTTGTCGAACAAGGCGCCTATACCGTCGAGGAGGCGCAGCGCATTCTGACGCGAGCCCGTGAACTGGGCATCCAGCCCAAGGTGCATGCCGATCAGCTCAGCGACGGTGGCGGCGCCGCGTTGGCGGCCAGGGTCGGCGCCATCAGCGCTGATCACCTGGAATACGTGAGCGAAGCAGGAATGAACGCGTTGGCAGCCGCGGAGACCGTCGCGGTCAGCCTGCCCCTGGCCTCGCTGTATCTGTCTGAGCCATATTTGCCGGCACGGCGCCTGCTGCAGGCAGGTATCCGGGTGGCCGTGGCCACGGACTTCAATCCGGGTTCCGCCCCCAGCTATCACCTGCCGCTGGCCATGCTGCTGGCATGCGTTAATCAGTCCATGACGCCGCAGGAAAGCCTGATGGGCGTAACGGTGGCCGCCGCAAAGGCCGTCGGTCTTGAACGCAGCCACGGTTCACTCACGCCCGGATACCGGGCAGACCTGGTCATCATCGACGCGCCCAGCCTGAATCACTGGATGTACCACTTTCAGGACAATGCCTGCAAAGCCGTGATGAAAAGCGGCAGATGAGCTCATCAGACCCTTTGACACGCGTTTAGCCAGGCTCGGTCGGGCGAGATCAGGTCCCGCGACATCCGGGCTCGCCGGCCCGAACCCGACCCC
>WTJD01000059.1:12791-41646 GCA_011524975.1 Lysobacterales bacterium | reverse complement strand
GTCGTAGATGGCGCACTGCGCATCAATGAAATCGGCACCGACATGACGGGGGGTCGATTGAATATCGGTCTCGACATTGTTCCCGCGGATCAGCCGAACGGGCAGATTCTGCTCAGTATCCACAGCCAGAACCTGATTTTTGATTTTTCAGACACGCCCAGGGAACAAAAGCTGCGGCAGCCGGCCATCGACATCGACATGGAGCTGGAGGCATATGGCTCCACCGCCAGAGAGCTGGCGGCCAGCCTTGAAGGTGATTTCCTCATTTCCAGCCCGGGCGGAAAGTTTTTCAATTCGGATAACCAGGACCATGTTCGTCCGGTACTGGTCGAAATCATCAACGCAGTGGCGCCCGCCACTTCACGCCAGGCAGAAATTGAGATCAGCTGCCTCGCGCTGATTGGACGGGCGGAAAGCGGGGTGGTCCAGCTGGACCCGGGAATGGCGCTTCAGTCGCGACGCACCAACACCGTCGCCACCGGCTCAATCGACCTCAACCAGGAATCGCTTGACCTGAACATCAAGTCAAAGACACGCCGAATGGTAGACCTGTCAGCGGGCGAGCTTGTCAGCCCCTTTGTGAAGGTGAAAGGCACACTGGCCAGGCCGGCCATCACCATCGACCCTAAAGGCACCCTGATTACCGGGGGCGCGGCCATTCTCTCGGGCGGCCTGACCCTGCTTGCGGACAAAGCCATTGGCCAATTCAGCGGCGAAAACCCATGTGAAGACTTCCTCGCTGAGGCCAGCAAGAGCCCGCCCCCGCCATAAAGGCCGCGCTCTCGCTCGGCCGCTGATGCAAGGACTTGAACTGCACGCTGCCGGCCCAATCTCGACTGGAACCCCTGGTGATTCAACCCAACCCGCGCCGAGCTGGGATCAAAGCCTGATGTACCGGAATATCGTCTTAATCCTGCTTGCCCTCGGCGTGCCAGCCACAGCGCCCGGCTCCGAGTACACGGGCAAGGACGTTGTGGCCACCGCCACCCCGGTTCCTCCCGTCATTGACGGACGCCTGGATGATGCCGCGTGGGCCGATGCGCCCGTGATCGATGATTTCCACCTGGTAGAGCCGGTGGAATTCGGCGTGCCCAGCGACCCAACGCTGGTCCGCGTCCTGTACGACGCTGATCACCTGTATATCGCGGCCCGGCTCAAATACAGCGACCCGTCTCAACTGGTCGCCGATATCCTGGGCCCACGACAGCGTGTCTGGTCAGACGACCGCTTCATGCTCGTGCTGGACCCCTTCCTTGACCGGAGGAACGGCTACTACTTCGAAATCAATGCCAACGCGGTGCTGGCCGACGCGCTGATCGAGAACAACAGCCAGTTGCTGAATGAATGGGACGGAATCTGGCATGCGGAGACTCAGATCGACGAGGGTGGGTGGACTGCGGAAATTCGCATCCCCGTCTCGACCTTGTCTTTCAACCCGGGTCAATCGACCTGGGGTATCAACTTCCTGCGCAACATGCGCGTGAGCCGTGAATTTTCCGCCTGGTCATCCACGGGCAAACAAGACTTCCAGGCAGCGCCCTCCCTGGCCGGCACGCTTTCCGGCCTCTCCGGCCTGCAGCAAGGGCTGGGGCTGGACGTGATCCCGACGGCGACACTGGTCGAGTCGCGTGACTACGAAACCGGTGAGCACGGCATCCGGTTCGAACCGTCGCTGGACGTCACTTATCGAATTACGCCTTCGCTGACCGCAAAACTCACCCTCAATACCGACTTCTCCGCCACAGAGGTAGATGACCGGCAAATCAACCTGACACGGTTCTCGCTGTTTTTTCCCGAGAAACGCGAGTTTTTCCTGCAGGACGCGGGGATCTTCGAGTTTGCCCGCCTGCGCGGCAACGGCCGCCCGTTTTTCTCGCGAACCATCGGCCTTACCGAGGATGGAAAAGCGCTTAACCTCGAAAAAGGCGCAAAAATGACCGGACGCGTCAAAGGCTGGAACCTCGGTCTGCTCGCCGTGCAGCAGGAAGGCTATGAGCAGCTGGGGCGACAGGATTTGATCGTGGGTCGCGCCTCGGTCAACGTGTTGTCGGAGTCGAGTATCGGGGCACTGGTGACCCACGGCGACCCCCAAAACGAGCGTGAAGCCCTCACCATGGGCCTGGACTTCCGCTACCGCACCCAACTGGGTAACGGATACGTACTGCAGGGCGAGGCGTGGGTCCAGGAGACCGACAATGAAATCATCGATCCGGCTCTTGAGGGCGCTGATGCGTCCGCCTGGGGTCTCCATGCGCGCATTCCGGATGACCGTCACTTCATGGATGCCCGCTTTTACCGATTCGGCGCCGGCTTTGATCCGGCCATGGGGTTCGTCAATCGCCCCGGCATCACCGAGCAGTTTTATCTCTACCGGTTTCGCGAGCGGCCCGAGCGCGGATATTTCGCCACGCATGACACGCAAATCGAGTATTACCGGGCTGAGTCCCTGGTCAATGATGAACTGACCGAAAAATTCGAATGGGCCATCTGGGAAATGGAAAGCCGCAATTCGGACGAATTCAAGCTGTACGTGGAGCGCGAGCGGGAAAGGCTCGAGGAAGGGTTCGATCTATTTGGCCGCATTCCTGTCGCGCCCGGTGATTACGCCTACACCCGATACGGACTACGCTTCGAGACCGCTCGATATCGGCAATTCGCGGCTGACCTCAGGGTTGAGCTGGGTGATTTCCTCGACGGCACACGCAAAGTACTGGCGTTTGGGCCGCGCTGGACACCCTCACGGCATTTCAACATGCGCCTGGAATTCAGCAGCAACGATGTCCGTCTTCCAGGCGGCAGTTTCACCGCCCGATTGTTTGCGGTCTCCGGGGAATGGGCCATCAACAACCGGCTTTCCGTCGTTCCCAACGTCCAGTTTGACAACGTCAGCGAGGAGTTGGGCGTCAACCTGCGGGTTCGTTGGCAACCGCAACGGGGACAGGACCTGCTGTTTGTCTGGAATCGCAACTTTCTGCGCGAGCTTGACGATCGCTTTCAGCCATCATTCCAGGAAAGCGTGATCAAGGGCGTTTATACCTTCAGGTTCTGACCGGCCGGGGGCCGCGCATGGGCGGGCAAGGCCTCCAGAGGGCTGCTCGCTTGACAGGCTTTCGCACGCTCATCGCCCGCGCCCCGCTCTCCTGTCGGCGTTTGCGGCGACATTTGGCTTATTTAGCTGAATTTTCTGAAAAGTGATTTGAATCACGGGGCGCAGACCCTTTGCGGGATATTTTCTATAGTTGAGACAGTGTCTCCCCAATCATTTCGCTTCAGGGGAAGCTTTCATGCAACAACATGCAGCCACGCGTGCGGCATACCGACCTTTCAAGGCTTGGGCCTGTCTGTGCCTGTGTATGGGCCTGCTGGCGGCGCCATCGCTCATCCTGGCCCAGGAAGCGGTAGCGCCAACCGATGTTTACATGGCTGTAAAAAAGCTGTCCGGTGACATCGAACGGTTGCGCGTCCACATGGGCGCACCGGCCGCTAACAGGCTACAGATCTCGGTGGAAAATGCCGCGCCGCATGATGTGTATTTCCAGGCCCGAAACCTGTATCTAAAATTGGACCAGTTGGCTTTTGAGCATTTGCGGTTACTGGAAGAGCCGCCGCCCATCGCGGAAGGGGTCAAGCAACCCGCCGATGTCCTGGCGGTGGTCAGGAGATCGGATCACCTCGCTCAACAGCTCTTGAACGCATATGGATTGCCTCCAGCCGGAGGCAGAGAAGCGCTTTCGGCCATTGACCGAACACCGTCCGAGGTCTTCGGAGAAATACAAGCACTGGGGCGACAGCTCAACCTCATGCTCGACAGGCCGCAGGGGCCCAGCGAAACCTTGATGGCGCTGACGCAGGCGGTGGGTTATGCCGCCAATCTGCTCGGCGCTTTTCCTCGTCAGGCGAAAATCCCCGTCGAGCCGCCGCTGGCTCCGGGAAAGACGCCAGCAGATGTCTTCGAGGCCATGCTCGGATGCCTGGATCGGCTAGCGACCATCTATCACCACCTCGGGTTTTCCTCGGTACAGCTCAGCGCGGACGTTTCCGACCCTCTCGAGTTGCTCCCGTCGGATGCGGCTGATCTGGCAGCCCTGATCGTGGCCCGGCTGGACTACCTGCAAGAGCAATTGCCCAACATCGAGGAGCCGCTGCCGCCTGTATACCCGGGGCGGGCATTCCCCAGCCATGTATATCGGAGAGTGGGTCTGCTCAAGACCCAATTGGACGACCTGGTTAGCCTGTATTCAGTCGAGGGCATAACCGCGAAATGACCGGGGCGACTACCCATTCCAGCGTTGAGACCGGCTCGCTTTCCGGGCTGTTCGGACGACTGTTTCGCTCAGGTGTTTTAGTCGGCTCAATTGGCCTCGCAGGCATGCTGGTTTTGCTGGTGCTGAATCTCGGCCAGGCCCGTGCCACGATCACGCTATCGCAGCGCTACGCGCCCTCTGCGCAGGCGGCCAATGAACTGTTGCTGGGGCTGCTGGAATCCCAGACCAATCTTCAGGCGTGGCTATTGTCGTCCGATGAACGATTCAAGTCTCAATGGCATCGGAGCTGGTCAGAGACCATCACACCCGCGCAGAAAGCACTCTCACTGGGAAAAGGGGGGCCGGTTTCCGGACAGCAAATTGACGCGTTGCAGCAAACGCTGGTTGATTTGTGGGAGGCCCAATGGTGGGCCAGGGAATTATCAGAAAACCAGGGGCGTGCCGCGCCTGGCTGGTTACCCCAACACAGGCTTCAAACCCTGGCCGACTCACTGGACCGACACCTCGGGTCCGCCCTGGAACTGAGCCGGCGCAATACATCGGAATCCGGACTGGCCAGGCACGCCATTCTGATGGAGGTCACGGCAGCCACCGAACGCACCTGGCTCAATCTGCACCACTACCTCGAGGGAACGCAGCGCATACCGCTCCCGGCGATCCTGGCGGCCGCCCGGCGGACCAACGTGTTGTTGCGTCAGATCAATGTCGACGCCGACCCGCGTCCTGGTTCGCTCGACTTTGTCCTGTTGCACGCCCAAAGGGACTGGCAATCGACCATGGTCTTGCTCGAATCTCTCGATGGCCCGCTCACAGGCGCACAGGGCGATCATCCACTGCAACGGCTGGAAGCGCGCTCCACACGGCTGACGGAGCAAGCCTCGCGCATAGCCCGCGAGGTGATGGCCGATGTTGAAACTCACCTGCAATATTCCTCAGCGATAGCAAAACGCGACGCGCGAAATAATTCGCTGATTGCGCTGAGCGCTGTCCTGCTGATGGGCATGGCGGTTCTCTGGCTTTCCCACCGGACCGGTCGGAGATTCGGACAGCCCATTGAAGCGCTCTCGGATGCAGCAACCGGCCTGGGACGAGGCACATGGGACCAGGAACTTCCCGTGCCGGATACGCGCGAACTGGCCGAGTTGAGCGAAGCGTTCGCCAACATGCGAAAAGACCTTCACGAGACCATGGACGAACTGGAAAACAAGAGCGACGAGATGGAGATGTTCGCTTATGCCGTTTCGCATGATCTCAAGGCGCCCTTGCGAGCCATCGATGGGTTCAGCGAAGCGCTGGCGGAGGATTTCGACGACCAACTGCCGGACAAAGCGCACATGTACCTGGACATGATCAGAAACGGCGCCGGGGACATGGGCAGACTTATCAATGATATCCTTTGGTTATCGCGATCTACGCGTGGGGAAATGAGACAGGAGCAAGTGGACCTGTCTGCAATGGCTGCAGAGATATTGAAGGAATTGGCCAGACAAGATCCAGACCGGACGGTAGAGACGGAGATCTCGCCCGAAATCGTGGTTCAGGGCGATGAGCGGCTGCTGAAGATCATGCTGCAAAACCTGCTGAGCAATGCCTGGAAGTACACTCGAAACAGTCCCGACGCACGCATCGAATTGGACGGAAAACGGATGGGTGACAAGGTGCGGTGCCGGCTGCGAGACAATGGTTGCGGTTTTGACATGAACTATGCCGACAAACTGTTCAAACCCTTTCATCGCCTGCACCCCAGCACGGAGTATGAAGGCTCAGGCATTGGCCTCACTTCGGTTGAGCGTATTGTGAAACGTCATCGTGGACAGGTCTGGGCAGAGAGCCAGCCAGGTGAGGGATCCACTTTTTTCGTCGAATTGACCGGGCCACAGGCAAGCCATGAAAGACCGTAAAGTCCTACTGGTGGAAGACACACTGAGTGACGAACTGCTCATTCTGCGCGCCTTGCGACAATCCAGTGTTGTCACGTCCGTGGACATTGCCAGAGACGGCGAGGAAGCGGTCGACTACCTGATCGGGAATACAAGCGTGGAGGCGCCTGCCCTGGTGCTTCTGGACATCAAGCTGCCCAAACTCGATGGCCATCAAGTGCTCTCGCGGATTCGCGCCCATGAAGCAACCAGCCAACTACCCGTGGTGGTTTTAAGCTCCTCGGACGAGCCGCGCGATATCGCTCAGGCCTATGATGCCGGGGCGAACAGCTACATTGTCAAACCCCTGGACCCGCGGGATCTCAACCACACGGTGAGCAGGCTGGGAGATTACTGGCTGGCCATCAACACGCCCGTTACCGGATGAATATGGACAGGCCCAACGAGCCCATGAAGTTCCTTTATGTCGCTGGCTCCAGAGCAGACAGACATCAGGCTCGTGACATTTTGGTGGCCCATTGGCCTGAAGCGGTTTTTAAACACGTCAGCAACACCAAAGCGCTGAGCAAGGCGCTGGATCAAAGCGCATGGGATTGTGTCATCTGCGATGCCGCCCCAGCGCGAATCAATGCGGCCGATACGCTGGAACTGATCCGGGCACGCCTCGCCGGGCAAGCCGTGGTGGTCATTTCAGACCCGCACAAAACCGCGGAAGCCCGTCACCTGTTGGGCCTGGGTGCCGCATGCCTGATACCACGAGACAAAATCAATCTGTTGCCCGACAACATCAACACGGCTCTGCGGGCACATGAACTGGTAAAGAACCGCCCACCGGACGTCATCGAAAACCTGCAAGCGCCCAGCCTGTTGCTGGTCGACGACTCGGAGCCCGATGCCATTTTAATTGAACGGCATCTGCAAAAGCATTGGCAACAAGTGCAGTTTACCTGGGCTCGTGATCGCGCCGAGTTTGAATCAGCCATCGAAGCTCAGCGTTTCGACCTCATCCTGTGTGACGTTGTCATGCCCACGCTCAAAATTGAGCAAGTCATTCGCCGAACATCAGATTTGTCGGTCTACACGCCCGTCATCATATTGTCAGGGCAAGTTCGCATTAAACAGGTCGCGAACCTGATAAGAATGGGCGCCCTCGGCTTCGTGGAGAAGGGCGACCTCGACCGGATCGTTCCGGAGATTGAACTGGCCATGCGTGAAGCCGAAGTTCGCCGGAAGCGGGAATTGTCCGAGCTGAAATCGACGGCTGCGGAACTCCAACATCAAAAAATGTTCGAGGCTTCCGCAGTATCCATCTGGCTCGAAGACCTGACCCATGTATTCGACGGCTTGCAGCGCCTGCGCGAAGACGGAATAGAGGATTTACGAGCGCACCTGACAGCCCATCGTACCGAAGCGGAGACGCTGGCGGGGCGAGTCAGGGTGCTGGACGTCAATGAGGCCACGGTTGAGCTCTTCGAGGCAGGCTCGAAAGAGGCGCTTTTGGACGACATACTCCCAACTTTCGGTCCGGGCGCCATGGACGTGTTCATCGATCAATTGTGCGCCATATGGGAAGGCGCACCGTCATACCGCGGCCAGGCTTCTTTTTATTCGCTCAAAGGAAAAGCCCTGGAAACCATCCTATCGCTCTCGATTCCGAAAGAGCGCGCTGGCTTCGCCAGTGTCCCTGTTTGCATTACAGACATCACTAAGATCAAGCAGGAACACGATCAACTGGATCGTATCAACCACTTTGGGCGGTTGCTCGGCAAGATCCAGGACGCCGCCGCCTCCTCCAGTGACATCGATGCCTTTCTCGAGGGCGTGAGCAGGGCGCTGGGAGCGCAGGATACGATGGCCCTGGCCTGTGTGGGTCAACTGGTTCAGGATGGCGCCGCGGTCAAATGCCTGGCCGGGTCTGGCCACGCGATGGACCACCTCTCTCGGCAAGCCCGTCATTACAGCACCAACCAGGCCACCCCGGAAGGGCGCTCCGGCAAGGCGCTGGCCAAAAGTGAGCCACTGGTCCTGAATGATCTCCGGGCGGATGCGGCACCCTCATGGCATGAGCAGTCTGGGGTATTCGGGTTTCGCTCCTTCGCTTCCATGCCGGTGTCCGCCAACGCACGCGGGCCGCTGATGATATACCTGTACAGTTCTGAGGCTGGTTTTTTTGATGATGCCATCCTGGCGGTTTTACACAGTGCAGCCAACGAGATAGGGCTGGCGATAAACGCTTTTCTGGCCCATGAAGAGGTTGGCGAGGCTAGGGAAACAACGCGCCATGCCAGTGAGCTGCAGCGCTCGATCATCACCAGTGCCTACGACGGTATCTGCGGTGTGGATACTCAAGGCCGAACCACATTTGTGAACCCGGCAGCCCTCGAGCTGCTGGGCTATCGGGAAGAAGAAATCCTCGGCGCGCGCCTGCACGATCTCATTCACCAGAGCCGCGCGGATGGATCACCACATCCGTTCGAAGAATGCCCCGTCTGCAAGACCATCGCGGATGGCAAGGCCAGGGACGTTGATAAAGACGAATTCTGCTGCAAGGACGGCAACCGCATAGAAGTCGAGTATCGCGTCGCACCCTTGTTAATGGATGAGCAGGTCAATGGCGCGTTGCTGGTGTTCCAGGATGTTTCGCAGAGCCTGACCGATAAAGCAGCGGCGAAAAAAACCTCTGCTCAGCTTGCGGTCATCGAAGACACGGCAGCCGTGGGCAGCTGGAGCCTGGAGACAGGACAGAAGGAGATCGTCTGCTCTGAAGGCCTTCGTCGGATCTGGGGCATTGAGCCCGGCGAGAATGTGAATCTGCAAACCTGGCTGGACCAGCTACACCCCGAATACGCTGAATTACTCGAGGCCTCATTGACACGCGCGGTGAAGGACAAGAAGGCTTTCGATATCGAAGTCGTCTTTACCAATCTGAAGGGGCAGCAACGCTGGGCCCGGATCGCCGCCGACCCGATGACCGAAGGTGACCGGGTGACGCGCCTGATTGGTTCATGGGCCGATACCACGCAAGCGCAAGAGCAAACCCGGCGGCTGGAAGGAAAAGAGTCCTTGATGCAGGTGATGGGTGAGCTCGCGCAGGTCGGTGGCTGGAGCGTGGAGGCCGACACCCAGGAACTGCAATGGACGGATCAAATCTATCGCATTTTTGGCTTCGACAACGATGATAACTTCAGCGTGGAGCAGACCTTTGACATGTTCCATCCGGACGATGCCGAGGTACTGCAAGCACATGTTGAGCGCGCGCTTGAGCACGGCGAGCCATACGATCTTGAGCTTCGGGCCAACCGGGTGGACGGTGAAACCATATGGACCCGGGCCGTGTGTCGGCCGCAGGTTGAGAACGGCAAAGTGGTTCGCCTTCTCGGCTCTTTCACCGACATCACCCGGCAGAAGCAATCGATTGAGCAACTGAATTTCAGGGAATCCCTGATGAAAGCCGCCAGCGCCCTCTCAAAAGCCGGCGGCTGGGGCATTGACGCGAAGACCCGTCAGGTCTTCTGGACAGATGAAACCTTTCACATCCACGGCATGGCGCCCGGAGATCCGCCCGACCTGGAGACAGCCATTGACCTGTTCCATCCGGATGAACGCGGTCGGCTCACCGGGCTGGTTCAGCGCGCACTGGAGTACGGCGAGCCCTTTGATGGGGAGTTTCGCGTCGTCCGCGCTGACGGCACAAGCCGTGCTGTCCGCTTCAACGGCGAAGCAGTGACCGAGAACGGCAAGGTGATTCGCGTGCTGGCCAGCTTGTGGGATATTACGGACCAGAAGCGCGAGTCCAGGGCATTGACGCAACAGGAAACGTGGCACAGTCGCACCATTGAAATTGCCGGAGTCGGCGGTTGGGAACTGGACCTCGAATCAGGCCAATTTGTTTTCATGACACCTCAAGTTCGAAAACTGTTCGAACTGGATGAGGAAGAACAGCTGACGTGGCAAACCACCGACCATCTCGTCGACCCCGTTGACCGCGAGCGTGAGCAGGCTCTGAGAGAACGGGCCATTACAGAAAAGCAGGGATGGGATGCCGAAATCCGTTGCCGCACGGCAACCGGCAAGCCCATGTGGGTGCGGACCATGGGCATGCCCGTGCTCGAGGATGGCGAGGTCATCAGGCTGGCGGGCGCTGTGCAGGACATCACAGGGCAAAAGCAGGCCGAGAGTGCCCTGAAGCAATATGAACTGATCTTTAACAACACCAATGACCAATTGGCGTTGATGGATGGCGAATACCGATACCAGGTGGTTAACAAGGCATACGCGGAGGCCACCGGAAAACCGATCGATGCATTCAACGGGAAATACGTTGCCGATATCATCGGACACAAGCTTTTCACCAAAAAGATCAAACCCTACGCCGAGCGGGCGCTGGCCGGTGAGGCCGTTGCCTTCACGCATGATTTCAGAAATGCCGCCGGCCAGAAACTCCAGCGAGAAGTGCGATATCTACCGCACAAAGACACATCAGGAACGATCTCTGGCTACCTATCCATCAGCCGGGACGTGACCGTTTTAAAAGCAGCAGAAGAGCGCCGGCTGCAGCTCGAATCCATCGCCGACAACTCGGAGGACCTCTTGTCTCTCATGGACTTTAAACACCGGTTCGTGATGGTCAACCTCGTGCACGAGCACTACTTCAATACCTCAGCCGAGGACATTTCCGGCCTCGGCATAAAGGAACTCTTCGGCACCACGCTCACGAAGCGTTTCTTCAGGCCTCAGCTGGAACAATGCCTGGCTGAAGGCCATTCTCGCTCCAGCACCTGGATGTCCTTTCCTGGTGTGGGCAGAAAATACATGGATTTCAACTTTAACCTCTATCGGGACACAGACGGCGATGCCAAGGGGTTTGTGCTGCGCGCAAGCGACATCACGCATATCAGGGAAGCAGAAGACACGCTGAGGAAGTTTGAAGCCATTATCTCCAACAGTAATGACCTGATGGCACTCATCGGGAAGGACTTGCGATACAAAGCCGTCAATAAGGCGTATTCCAAGGCATTCGGCATGTCCGATGATGATCTGATCGGAAAACATCTCGAGGAAATATTCCCTGAGAAGGTTTTCAAAACCCTGATAGCACCCAGGGCAAAAGAATGCCTGAAGGGAACCCAAGTTCGATATCAGGAAGATCTTGAGCTGCCGGCGCTGGGAAGAAAGCACATGGATGTGAACTACAGCCCATACAGGAACGAAAGCGGAGATATTGAGGGTTTCATTGTTTCAGCACGCGACATTTCTGAGCTTCGCGCAGCGAGCGAAGAAATCCGGCGCTGGGAGCACCTGGTGCAAACCACCGAGCACATGATGGCCATCCTCGATCTCGATTTTTGCTATCTGGCGGTAAACCACGCCTTCGAATCCGCGGCCGGCAGTGTCGACAGCCCGCAGGCCGAAAACACCACAAAAACCTCGGAGGCCGATAATGATCGAACGAGCGCGCTGGGCGCCACTTATCTCAAGGCCCTGTGGTCAGAGCGTGGTGACCATCAAGAGGAAAAGCGTGCGCTTCGTACCCAGGACTGGCTTCACACCAACGACCGTGGCACGAGGTTCCTGGATATCGGGATAACACCTTATTGCTCCGAAGATGGGGCGCAAATCGGTTACGCCGTCACAGCCCACGACTTGACGGAAGTCCAACAGACAAAGCTGGATCTCGAACAAAGCGAGGCTCGGTATCGAAACCTGTTTAACAATGCGCCCATTTCCATTTGCGAACTCGATCTCGAAGGGCGGTTGGTACACGCCAACAGCAGCGCTCTCGAAATGCTTGAGGCAACAACGGAGCGAGAGATCAAGGGCCAGGATTATCTGTCTCATGTCAATGGCTCGGATCGCACTCGTGTCCGGGAGCACCTGGATGCGGCCATTGAAGGCCAGGGTGCTCGTTTTGAATATGGCTGCAGCGAGCATCATCGCGCCAGAACCTATACCTGCAGCCTGATACCCATCAGGAACCAGAGCGGGGAAATCGGTCACATCGCTGCTCTGGCGATCGATGTGACCGAGCAAAGAGCAGCAGAACGCGAACTGCGGAGTAGTGAAGAGAAATTTACCCGGGCATTCCAGTCACATCCGACACCCATGCAGATTCTTAACGTTAAGACGGGCGAACGGATAGACATCAACGAAAGCTGTATCCGCCTGTATGAAAGTGATCGAGCAACGATTGAGAGCAGAGGGCTTTACGAGCGCAACCGCTGGGTAAATGCTGAGGAGCAAAGATCATCGATTCAATTGCTGCTCAATGAAAAGGTTCTGAACGACTATCCTATCGAGGTCTTTAACGATGCCGGTGAAGTGATGACTTTGATGGTGTCGGCCGCCATGCTCGATATCGGCAGCGGCGATATTGCCGTGCTGTCCTATGTCGACGTGACCGAGCAACTCACCACCCAGCGCGCCCTCGAGGAATCAGAAAAACGGTGGCGAACCCTGCTCAACACCCTCCCGGACCCTGTGTGGATGAAGGATGTCGCGGGAAACTACCTCGGGTGCAATAAGGAGTATGAGTCTTACATCGGCAAGACGGAGTCTGAACTGTTGGGCCACAGCGACCAGGAGGTGGAACCCAACCAGCACTGGTCCATCTATCAGGATTATGAGCAACAGGTAAAGGATACGGGGAAGGCGGTGCGTTTCGAGGCGGCCGTCAAGTTCTCCAATGACGATGCCTATCGATGGATGGAGGCCATCAAGGCGCCCATGCTGGATAGCCAGGGGAACGTTCAGGCCGTTCTGGGCGTGGCACGGGACGTCACCGAACGGCACCTTCATGACGAACTGATCAAGCTGCAGGCGCGGCGCGCGCAGGGCATCAAGACACTGCACCAGGCTGACCCTGACGCATCGGATGAGCAGTTTATTCAAGACGCACTGGCGGTGGTCGAGCGACTGACAGAGAGCCCCATTTCTTTCTGTCACAAGATGGTTGACGATGGGTCCATCGAACAGATTACGTGGTCCAGAAGAACACTCCGAGACTACTGCGAGGCGCTTGAAGCCGGGCATTACCCCTTATCGCAGGCAGGTATTTGGGCTGATGCGGTGCGAGAAAAAAAACCCGTCACGTTTAACGACTACCCCAACTTTGAACACAAAAACTGGTTGCCCGAGGGTCACGCAAACCTGGAGCGCCTGGTCAGTGTGCCGGTATTGGACCAAAACAAAGTGGTGCTGCTGCTGGGTGTTGGCAATAAGCCGGAGGCCTATGACGACACAGACATCGACACGGTCCAGCAGTTGGCCAATGAAATCTGGACGGTGCTGCAGCGGCGCGAAGCCGAAAGACAAGCCACCCGGTTCAGCGTGATGCTGCAGCGCTCGATGAATGAAATCTATATTTTCGACGCCGCCAGCCTGGCCATTACTGACGCCAACTTAGGCGCCATTTCCAACCTTGGCTATACAGAAGAGGAAATTAAGCGTTTAAACCCATCGGACATCATGGCCGAACTAACACCAGAAGCCTTTGAAAAACTGGTCCATCCGGTGCGGGAGAAGAACCAACCCAACATCGAGGTCAGCACCCTGCTGCGCCGCAAAGACGGCAGCAGCTACCCGGTCGAAATGCAGCTTGAAATGTTTCATGACTCGCCGCAAGCGCTGGTCGCTGTCGCCCGCGACATCAGTGAGCGCACGGAGATGGAAGAGCAGGTGCGAAAGCTGGCGCAAGCTGTGGAGCAAACATCGAATTCGGTGGTCATCACCGATCTCGAGGCGAACATCGAATACGTCAACCCAGCGTTCGTGCATTCAACAGGCTACAGCGTTGAGGAAGCGCTCGGGCAAAAAGCCTCGATACTCAAATCAGGGAAAAACCCTTCATCCATGTACCGCGACCTCTGGGGCGCGCTTTTAAACGGCGAAAGCTGGCAGGGTGAATTCATCAACCGGCGCAAAGATGGCAGCGAGTTGATCGAAGCCGCAGCCATTACACCGATCAAAGACGCCAAAGGTGAGCCCATCAATTACATTGCGGTAAAGCAGGACATCACAAAGACCAAGCAGATGGAGGAAGAGCTCACGCGCTATCAACAGCACCTTGAAGAACTGGTGGAGCAACGCACGGCAGAGGCAGACCAGGCAAGAATGCAGGCTGAGAATAGCAGTTTACAGCTGAGACAGAACCAGGACCGCTACGCGGAGGCCGCCTCGATAGCGAGGTTGGGGCACTGGGAAGCCGATTGGGCTGAGGGACGCCTGGTTCAGGTTTCCGATGAGTATGCCCGGATTCACGGCTACGACAGCTCCGAAGACTACCTGCAAGCAACCCCAACCATCGAAGAAGACATTGAAGCGACAGTACACCCGGATGACAGGGATCGGGTGATGAAAATTTATGAGGCATCAGACTCGGGGGAGATCGAGTTCAAGCTGCTGACCAAACAGGGCGAAACGCGTTATGTCATCGAAACATTTCAGACCTTCCCGGACGCTGCCGGCGAGATGACGCTGACCCGCGGCACGCTGCAGGATGTCACGGAGCTCAAGCATGCAGAACGGGCGCTCATCGAGGCCAAGGAGGCCGCGGAAGCCGCGGCACAGGCCAAGGCCGACTTCCTGGCCAATATGAGTCATGAAATTCGGACACCCATGAACGCCATCCTGGGCCTGACTCACCTATTGATGCAGTCGCAAATGAGCGACGCGCAGATCAATCGCCTCGAAAAAATCGAGGATTCCAGTCGTCACCTTCTGACCATCATCAACGACATTCTCGACCTGTCTAAAATCGAGGCAGGAAAGCTTGAAATTGAAGCCATCGACTTCAGGGTTGAGACGTTTATGGACCAGGTGGCTTCGATGGTTCGCCAACAGGCCAAACAAAAAGGCCTGGACCTGGCGGTAAAAATCTCCAACCTGCCCAGCTGGCTGCGTGGTGACGAGACGCGACTGCGTCAGGCATTACTCAATTACGTGTCCAACGCGGTCAAGTTCACCCAGAAAGGTTACGTCAGCGTTCATGCATCATTGGTCGAACAAAACAACGACGAGCTCCGTGTCCGATTTGAGGTTGAAGACACCGGCTCTGGCCTGGAAGCAACGCAGCTGGAATCGATTTTCGAAGCATTCGAACAGGCCGACCGGTCCATCACGCGAAAACATGGGGGCACCGGGCTGGGCCTTGCCATTACCCGCCGGCTGGTCGAGCTGATGGGGGGGGCATGCGGCGCCGAGAGCAAGGTTGGACGCGGCAGCCGCTTCTGGTTCGAGTTGCCGTTGCAGGCCGGAACAGAGCACGAAATCGAAATCCAGGCAGGTGACGGCGGTGATGCCTTCGGGCAACTTCAACAGAAGTACGGTGGAAGTATGGTTCTCTTGGTTGAGGACAATGCCATCAACCGGGAGGTTGCCCTGGACCTGCTCGAGCGCGCGGGCCTGCAGGTCGAAACCGCCAACCACGGAGCCGAAGCACTCAGCCTGCTGGAGCAAAAAGCGTTCGACCTGGTGCTGATGGATATGCAAATGCCGGTCATGGACGGTCTGGAGGCGACCCGAAGAATCAGGAAGCACGATTTTCAGGCGCGCAGCCAACAACAGATACCCGTTCTCGCCATGACCGCGAATATATTCGATGAAGACCGCAAGGCCTGCCTTGACGCGGGCATGAACGGTTTTGTCGCCAAACCCGTTGAGCCGGACAACCTGTACTCAACGCTCGTGAATTGGCTGACCGAAACCGGGCAGGCCGCGCCCGCCGCGCCCGCCGCGGCGACGCCGGACCCGTCCACGCCCGATGAAGCCTTGCGGATGCGCCTTGAGAACATGGACGGCATTGATGTCGAGGTTGGCTTGCAGAATTTGAGCGGTGACTTCGACAGCTACATCAAGTTGCTGAACCAGTTGATCACATCGTTTGGCAGCGACTTGTTGAAGCTGAAAGATCAATTGCGTGAGGGTGCCCATGATGCGGCGCGTCAGAGCGCTCATACGCTAAAAGGCGCCGCTGGAACACTGGGTCTCAAGCTCATCCAATCCTCAGCGATGGAGCTCGAACAGGCCTGCCGCACATTGAATCCGGGTGACCCACCCGAAGACGCGCTGCAGCTTTCAGAACGAATAGAGCATCTGCTCGGGCTGATAGGGCGCGCACTGCAGCCCTCCGAAACCGCGCAAGAGGTAAAGAGCGAGCGTTCAGCGCCGATCAACCCGGCCCGTCTCCAGCGCGTTTTTGCCGATGACAAGAGGGCGGTCCGACAACTGCTGTCCGTCTTTCGTGAGCAGTCACAAAGTACCCTGCTCATCATCCGGGAGGCCCGAAAAAACGATGACAGAGCGGTATTTAGCCAGGAGATGCGCAAGCTCAGATCAACGGCTCGGTCTGTGGGTGCGGAAAAGCTGGCTGAGATTTGTGAGAAGCTGGCGACCATGCCCGTCAGCGAATCATGGAGCCATGTAGACAGCGAACTGGAAAGGTTCGAAGCAGAAATTGGCCGGGTACTGGAATATACTGAAACGGTCTGAACGTCTCCAATGCCCGTTTTTACAGTGGTTTACAGCCTCCGGGCCACGCCATAGAATCAAGGAAAGACAGGGTCAGGATGCCTGAAAACAGCGCGGATTCAAAAGGACAGGTCATCATCGCGCACAAGAGACCGGGATGAATACCAGCACAGATAGAATAGAAGATCTGCCCAGCCTACAGGCCTATCTCGATAAAGCGTCCGCCACGGAGTTGGCTCGACGTTCGCTGATTGGGGCGCCCGTGTACTCGGTGATCTCGCTGATCATGGTGTTTGGGACCCCTTTTCTCCGGGAGAATGCCTGGCTGGTGATTAGCGAGGCGGCCACCCTGATCCTGCTCGGGTTTGTGCGCGTGTTGTTCGCACTGGGCTTCAAGGAACGCTATGAGCGGGTAGGCGAGAAGGCCGTTGTTCAATTCAGCATCCTGACCGCCATACAAAGCCTGTCACTGGGCGTATTGGCCGGCATCGTTATCTGGCAATACTGGGCCACTCAGGAAACCGTCCTCACCATCGTGCTGTCAGCGGGTTGCGTAGCGGCAGGCACCAGCGCACTCTCGGTCAGGCACAGTGCCCACCTCATTTTCCTGGCGTGCGTGCTGGTGCCGTTTGGTGTTGCGGTTTGGCTGGTGGGCGGCCTGGCCAAAGCGCTGCTGATCATCGGCTTCCTGGTGCTGATGGCTTTTCTGGTACAGGATGGCGGCCAGGCGAGACGCATATACCTGCAACGCCTGCGTGATCACTATGATGGTCAAATCAACCAGAGACGCATGGCGGTCGAGGACGAGGCCAGAAGAAACTTTTTTGCTGACATTGGCCATGAAATCCGAACTCCGGCCAACTCCATCATCGGTCTTACTTCTCTGTTACAGGAAGAGACGCTTGATGAGCGCAGCCGCAGTTTCGTTGAAATGATCCGGCAAAGCAGCGCAGCGCTGCTCAAGTTGGTGGATAACATTCCAGGTTCCGTCAAAACCCGGCACAACATCAGGCCTTCCGACAAGGAGGTGCTCGATCTGCGCCAGTGCGTTAATCAGGCCGTAGATCTCTATCGAAGCAAAGCCGAGGACAAAGGCGTCGCCGTCGAGGTCGACATGGCTTCCGCGCCTCGCTCCGTGCTGTTCAATGACCGGGTACATTTGGAGCAGGTGCTGGCGAACATCATGAGTAACGCCACCAAATTCACTGACCAGGGCTCCATTCGCCTGACCGTCAGCGCCGAACCAGGGGGCAACGAAGATCTGAGCGTTCACTTCAGCCTGTCCGATACCGGTTCCGGCATCCCGGACCAAATACTGTCCAACGTGTTCGACCCATTCAGCGCGGGTAGCGCCAAAACCAGCGGCCGTTATGGCGGCGGCGGTCTTGGGCTTCCGATTTGCAAGGGTCTGGTTGAGTTAATGGAGGGAGAGATTAGCCTCGAAAGCACGGAGGGGGTCGGGACAACCATTAGTTTCTGGGTATCCGTAACCCCTGACCCTGAAGATCGGGAATGGGCCCAGCGAGTGGCAAACCCGGATTCTGGCTCCTTCGCCTCCGAACACCCACACCACATCCTGGTCGTGGACGACGACAAAGTGCAGCGCAGCATACTTTGCATGCTGCTGAGCAAGCTGGGTTACAGCCCCGACGAGGCCGTTAACGGGCAAGAAGCCATCGAATCCGCGATCAACGGCAACTATGATCGCATATTCATGGATTTGCGCATGCCCATCCTGAATGGTTTACAGGCCACGGAAAAGATCCGGGAGCTTAAGGGCCGGGGTGATTTGAAGATCATCGCCCTCACCGGTGACGCACTGAGAGAAACGCGAAGGGCAGCCATGAGAATTGGTATGGACGACTTTATTCCCAAGCCGGTTCAACCGGAGGTGCTCGAAACCTTACTTCGTCGCGGGTCCTCGGAAGAGGAGTGGGGATAGCGCGGCGGTGCTATAGCTAGAGCGGCGAAGCCGACCGAACCTCAGGGCTCGGGGTGCTCGCTGGTGGCTTCAAGCATGGACTTGAAACCCGACGCCTCGGCCATCATCACCAACCAGAAATGGATGGGATGCTCACCCAGCAAACCTTTTATCTCCACCATAAAGGATCGCTCAGCAACCTGGCGGTAGTGTTCCAGGGCCTCGGTCAGGTAGGCGCGTTCATTGTCGGGATAGAGCACCTCGGGTAACTCGAGGAAAGTGGCCATTGAACATCGGCTGTACAACGCGGTGAGGTAGGCTCCGAACAGGACGTTTCCGAGCTCGCTCATGGTGTCCCTGATACGTTCATCGCTCGTATTGGCCTGTCCTTGACCCGGCTGTACCCAGTCGGCCCGCACATAACTTGCGGGGTCATATTCGCCCCCGGATTGCCCGCTGAACAAAGCCTTGAACGCGGCCTGGTCACCATGAGGGTTTCCCTTGGGCATAAAGAGGAGAAACAGTCCCTTGATATCTCCCTCAAACTGAATCCTGACCGACACCGTGGGCCCATCCGGTATCTTTCTGTCCAGTTCGATGAGCCTGGTCATGGAGGTCGTGACCGTGAGGTCATGCGGCTCCTGGCCAAGTATCATTTGCAACGTTCCACCCACCTGGTCATTGCCCTGGTTGAGAATTTGCCTCAACAATTCGGCCTGCACGGGCGAGAGTGGCTGCACATCTGAGCTCATAAATCCGTTCCCCGCCCGCCTATTCGGCCAGCGCCTGGTTAACCGCGGTTTGCAATTGCTCGCGTTCGATAGGCTTGGCGATATAGCCCTTTGCACCGGACTCCCGCGCCTCCTGCTCAATGGGGCCATGCCCCTGGGCGGTGATCATGAGAACGCGGGCCTGGGGGTCTTCCTGGATAATGTTTTTAAGGCAGGTGACGCCATCAGCGCCCTCCATCAGGATATCCAGAGTTACGAGGTCGGGCTTCAATTGGATATAAAGCGCCAACGCTTCCTCAGCGTTCGCTGCGTGACCTACGACCTCATGGCCAGCCTCCTCAAGCATGGAACTGAGGATATTGCGCATGATCTGCGCATCGTCGACAACCAAAATCCTGCTCATTAACTTCTAAGCCCTTTTGACTTTGTTCATTATAGCGATTTGGTCTGCCGTCGACGCGAACATGCGGATTGAGACGGACCGGATTTAAAAATCACTCATGGGCGCTGAGCAGTGCCCTGAGTTCCAGTATCAGAGCCTGACCCAACTCACGGGCTTCGGCAGGCTGGTTTTGCAAACACGCTTTTTCCAATGCGCTGGCGCGCGTTGACAACGCCGCCGCCGACAGCACATCCGCGGAGCCGCGCAAACGATGAGCGAGGCTGCGTAATTCCTCCAGGTTGCCTGCGTCCATGGCGGACGTGATGACTTCAATATCACCCGGCACATCATCAAGGAACTGATCAATGATCTTATCCATGAAGCCAGGGCTCCAGTCGTCCAGGCTTTGCAGCAGGTTCTCGGCGGCGTCTGGCTCCGTTGGGGCCGGGTTTGTACCGCCTCCTTGCGACCCGGCCAGCACCGAGTGGATCACGGGCAGAAGATTGTCATGCGTGATGGGCTTCTGGACCAGGTCATTCATGCCTGCCTCAAGGCAGACTTGCCGATCTTCTTCTGAGGCCAGCCCCGAAATGGCAATGATGGGTATGCCAGAACAAGCTTCGCCGGCGCTTCCTGAGCGAATGGCACGAGCGGTCGCAAAGCCATCCATTTCAGGCATCATGCAGTCCATGATGAGCATGTCATAGCGTGTGGCGGCAAGAAGATCGAGCACCCCTAAACCATTTTCCACCGCATCCACCTCAAAACCGGCTTCGCTCAGGATACGCGCCACGACCTTGCGGCCAACCACGGTGTCTTCCGCGATCAGCACCCTGGTTTGGACATTATCGGGTTTCATTGTTGTGCCATGACCCTCAAGGGCTTGCGAGGCTTGATATGATATGAGGATTCAACATCATCGCATGCGTTTCTGCAAGCGGTTAAGCGCCTCGCTGCCAGGGCTAAGCCTTTCATAGGGCAGATCGGTCAGTGGCGTCGCCGTGGTTCCGGCGATATCGTGCACCAGCGGCATGTCCTCGTTGATGTATAACACGCCCGTGACCACCTCGCCCCGGCTGCTATGTGCTTCCAGGTAACGCATGGCAGCGCTGCGTAGGGTGGGCGGAAAAGATGAATCTGCCTTGCGCAGAAGTATTCGGGAGCCATCGTGCAAGGTCACCAGCATGGTCTCTCCTTTGTCATAGTTCGCCTTGATTTCTTCAGCCGGAGCAATGTACTCCGCGTTCACCGCGGGATTGTAGTGCGAACGCGTGTAGGCGTAGCTCTTGGTCGAGCCCTCGTGGTCGTTGAAGGTGACACAGGGCGAGATCACATCAATGACCGCGCAGCCGCGGTGCTTGATGCCGGCTTTGATCAAGGGCACCAGCTGCTCGCGATCACCGGAGAACCCGCGCGCCACAAAGCTGCCGCCCAAAGCAATGGCCGTCGCCACCGGATCGATACTGCGCATGCGGTTGACCGCACCTCGCTTGGACTTGCTTCCGCGATCCGCCGAGGCGGAGAACTGGCCCTTGGTCAAACCGTACACCCCGTTATTTTCGATGATATACAGCATGTTGACGTTGCGCCTGACGGCGTGACCAAACTGTCCAAAGCCGATGGATAGCGAGTCCCCATCACCTGACACGCCAATGGCGACCAGGTCTCGATTGGCTGCGAGTGCTCCGGATGCAACCGCCGGCATGCGCCCATGCACGGAGTTGAACCCATGGGCGCCGGAGATGAAATAGGCGGGCGTCTTTGACGAGCACCCTATGCCGGAAAGTTTGACCACGTCTTTGGGTGCGATAGACAGCTCCCAGAACGCCTGAACAATGGCGGCGGTGATGGAGTCATGGCCACAACCGGCACAGAGCGTGGAAAGCACCCCCTCGTAGTCAGAGCGCTTCAGGCCAATTTCGTTAAGCTGCTCTCCCGGCAGCTTGATCTTCGGTTTGGCGATAAATGTCATGCGGCGGCTTCCTTCAAAATGTGTTCGGTGATCCCGTCGACGACCGCGTCACTGGGTATGGGTAAACCGTTGTAGTGCAGCAGGGAAGCGAGTCGTGCAGGATCGGCGCCCGTCTCCTGGATCAGCAGCAGGCGCATCTGGGCATCCCGGTTCTGCTCAACAACGAAAACGGTCTCGTGCGCTTCGATGAACTCCGCGACCGCATCCGCAAACGGAAACCCCCTGAGCCTGAGATAGTCCACATGAACGCCCGTGTCCGCCAGCCGGTCCATGGCCTCGATCACCGCTCCGTCGGAGCTGCCAAAGGCAATGATACCGAGGTCGGATTTCTGCTCTGCCGGCGTTAAGACCGGCGCCGGCACCAGGTCTCGGGCCGTATCCCACTTCACCAGCAGGCGGTCGACCACTTGCTGATATTCCTCGGCATCCTCGGTATAACCGCCGTACTGGTTATGGCCAGAGCCCCGCACGAAATAGGCACCCTTGTGGTGAGTGCCGGGATAGGTGCGGTGTGGAATGCCGTCACCGTCGGAATCCAAATAGCGGTAAAAGCGCTCCATGTCTTCCAGTTCATCCGGCCCCAGCACTTTGCCCCGGTCCGGCTGATAGGCGTCATCCCAGGTCAGCTCCGGAATCATCCAGTCATTCATACCAATATCGAGATCAGACATGAAGAAAACCGGCGTCTGCAGACGCTCTGCCAGGTCGAATGCCTGAACCGCCATCTCGAAACACTCATGCGGATTGGCCGGCAGCAGCATCGGATGCCGGGTGTCGCCGTGCGAGGCATAGGCGCAGGTCATCAGGTCGCACTGCTGGGTGCGGGTCGGCATACCGGTTGAGGGGCCGACACGCTGTACGTCAAAAAACACCGCGGGAATCTCAGCATAGTAGGCGAAGCCGATGAATTCGCTCATCAGCGAAATACCTGGCCCTGAAGTGGGCGTGAAGGCCCTCGCGCCGGTCCAGTTGGCGCCCAGGACCATGCCCGCTGCGGCCAGTTCGTCCTCTGCCTGGATGATACAGAACAGGTTTTCTCCGGTCTCTGGATCCTTGCGGAAGCGTTCGCAGTAGCCCTGGAAGGCATCCATGAGAGAGGTGGACGGGGTAATGGGATACCAGGCGCCCACCGTCGCCCCGGCATAGACGCAGCCCAGTGCCGCGGCCGAATTGCCGTCAATGAGAATGTGTTTGCGGTTGTCGCCCATGCGCTCGGCTCGTACCGGAAGCGGGCAGGTAAAGTGCTCCTTTGCATAGTCGTAGCCGAGCCGTATGGCCTCGAGGTTGCCCTCGACCAGCTTTGGCTTGGAAGCGAAGGTTTCCTGCAACAAGGTCTTGAGCACCTCCGTATCAATATCCATCAAAGCGGCCAGCGCGCCAACGTAGGCGACGTTTTTCATCAGGATCCTGATGCGTGCGACGTCGAAATGTTCGTTGCACATGCGCGCCAGCGGGATGCCCAGCACCGTGATGTCATCACGCTGATCCATGTCTCGCCTGGGCCAGGTGGAATCGTAGATCAGGAAACCACCGGGGCTGACCTCCGCCAGATCCTGCGAATAGGTCTGGGCATTCATGGCGACCATGACGTCAACCCGTCCGGTGCGTGACATGTAGCCATCGCGATTGGCGCGAATCTCATACCAGGTCGGCAGACCCTGGATGTTTGAGGGGAACAGGTTTTTCCCGGTAACAGGCAGGCCCATTCGAAACAGCGCCTTCATCAACAGACCGTTGGCCGAGGCCGAGCCCGTGCCGTTAGCGGTGGCAATTTTGATGACGAAATCGTTGACGTGCGAGGCGTCGCTCATCCGGCCTTCCTCTGCTCTTCAGACCCAAAGGCATGATCTGAAGCCTTCGGAAAACGCAGCAGGGATTTCTGCATGTCCCAGGCAGCCGTCGGGCAGCGCTCGGCACAAAGCCCGCAGTGCACACAGAGATTCTCGTCTTTAACCATGACCCGCGCCGTCTGTTGCAGGGGATCGGAGACGAACATGGGTTGTTCGGGTTCGAGGCGAGGCGCTCGCAGTCGTTCCTCGATTTCGGCCTCCTCGCCATTCCCAGTGATGGTCAGACATTGGGTTGGGCAAATATCCAGGCAGGCATCACACTCGATACACAGGCGATCGGTGAACACCGTCTGGATGTCGCAGTTGAGGCAACGCTCAACCTCGGTCGCCACCTGCTCTGCTGTGAAGCCCAGCTCAACCTCGGTATCGAGCTCGCGGAAACGCGCGCTGAGGTCGACGTGCTCCATCTTGCGTCGGGCTGCCGGATCGAAGTCGTTCGAGTAGCTCCACTCGTGAATACCCATCTTGCGGCTACCGAGGTTCATGGTGACCGGCAGCCGGTCGGTCAACGACTCGCCCTGGCAGTGGCGGTGGATGGATATGGCCGCCTGATGTCCGTGCTCCACCGCCCAGATAATGTTCTTCGGCCCAAAAGCCGCATCACCGCCGAAAAACACGCCCGGCAGCGTTGATTCCATGGTTTGCTCATCGACGGCCGGCACTTCCCATTGATCGAACTCAATACCGATATCTCGCTCAATCCAGGGAAAGGCATTCTCCTGGCCAATGGCCAGGACAACGTCATCGGCGGGAAAAAACACTTCTTCAGCGGCGCGTTGCTCGAGTATCCGCCCGTTTTCGATCTCGTACTCCATGACATCGAAGGTCATGCCCACCAACCGGCCATCCTCGACCACAAAGGCTTTGGGCGAGTGATTGACGACGATCTCAACATTTTCTTCTTCGGCATCCTCCAGCTCCCAATCGGAAGCCTTGAAAAAGTCCCGGGGCTTGCGCGCCATGACCTTGACGTCTTTCGCCCCCAGGCGCAGCGAGGTGCGGCAGCAGTCCATGGCCGTGTTGCCAACCCCGATGATCAGCACTTTCTCACCAATGCGCTCAACATGGTCAAAGGCAACCGACTCCAGCCAGCTGATACCGATGTGGATGTTCTTACCGCCTTCCTCGCGGCCCGGCAGGCGGAGTTCTTTGCCTTTGGGTGCGCCGGAACCGACAAAGACGGCGTCGTAACCCTGCTCCAACAAGGCCTGCATGCTTTCCACAGGATGATTCAGACGCAGATCAACGCCCATGTCGGTGATGTAGGCAATTTCCTCATTGAGCACTTCTTCCGGCAAACGGAAAGAGGGTATGTTCGAGCGCATCAAACCGCCCGGCACCGGTAACGCTTCGAACACCGTGCATTCATAGCCCAATGGCATGAGGTCGTTGGCCACGGTCAGCGAAGCGCACCCGGCCCCGATCAAAGCAACCCGCTTGCCGTTTTTCTGCTCCGGGATTTCGGGCATCAGGTGCCTGACTTCATCCCGGTGGTCGGCAGCCACGCGCTTCAACCGGCAGATGGCGACGGGCTTCTGGCCCGTGCGACCCCGGCGGCAGGCTGGCTCGCACGGTCGATCGCATACCCGACCGAGGATGCCGGGAAATACGTTGCTTTCCCGGTTGACCATGTAGGCTTCGGTGAAGCGTCCCTGGGCGATCAGCCGGATGTATTCCGGAACGTCGGTATGCGCGGGGCAACCCCACTGGCAATCGACAACCTGGTGGAAGTACGAAGGGTTTGACGTGTCCGTTCGTTTCATTTTTCAGTGCCCAATTGACAGACAACTTTGATGGCTGTGTGGCCGAGCCTTGCGAAAGGATACCCGTTTTTTCACCGGGCTGTACATGAGGCCATTGGCGCCGGGAAAATGGCTTGCAGCCGGCCGGCTGACTTCCTATGGTGTTATCGATGAATAGACCACCATGCGGAGCCGAACGATGAAGTTGAATCACGGGCTGATTCTGATACTGGGGCTGATGCTCTCCCCACCTGCACCGGCCGAAACGTTAGCGTCCGCCGCCGCGGCCCGCGAGTGGCGCATGGCCAATGAGCAGGGCGTGGTGGATCAATTTAGCGCGCTGCTGAGGCTGCCGAATGTCGCACGGGATAAGGCGGACATCCTGGCCAACGCACAACACATCATCACGCTGTTCCAGGATGCCGGCCTGCAGGCCAGGCTTCTGGAGACGGGCCAGGGCAACCCGGCCGTTTATGCCGAGCGGCTGGTGGAGGGTGCAACCAGTACGGTCATGGTTTACATCCACTACGACGGCCAGCCGGTCAACCCGGATGACTGGGCCTCCGACCCTTGGCAGCCGGTCATGCGAGACGCCATGGTCGAGGCGGGCGGAAAAGAAGTGCCCATGACCGCGCCGTTCGACCCCGAGTGGCGCATCTTCGGGCGCTCGGCCGGTGACGACAAGGCGCCGATCATCGCCATGGTGTCAGCGCTGAAAGCTCTGGATGCAGCGGGTATCTCGCAAACCGTCAACCTGAAGCTGTTTCTCGATGGCGAAGAAGAAGCCGGCTCACCCGGCCTGCGTGCAATGCTGGAAGCGCACAAAGAAACGCTGAGGGCAGACCTGTGGCTATTCTGTGACGGCCCGATGCATCAAAGCCGACGACAGCACCTGGTCTACGGCGTACGTGGAAGCTACGGGTTCAACGTGACGGTCTTCGGCGCTGACCGCCCGCTACACAGCGGCCATTACGGCAACTGGGCCCCTAACCCGATTGTTCTGCTGACCGACCTGATCCGGTCCATGCGAGATTCAAGCGGCCGAATCCTGATTAAGGGATTCCACGACCAGGTCAGGCCGCTCACACTGGAGGAGCAAGCCGCCGTGGTTGCTTCACCCAGGGTGGATGACCAGCTGATCGCCGATCTTGGCATCGCTCGGCCCGAGACGGAGGACAGGATCGAAATGGCGATACTGCGACCCGGCCTGAACCTTCGTGGCATCCAGTCGGGGGGTGTCAACAAGAACTCACGCAATGCCATCCAGACCAGCGCAACGGCCTCGATCGGCCTGCGCCTGGTGCCAGATCAGACGCCTGAATTCCTGCGACAGGCCGTGGAAAGTCATATCGAAGAGCAGGGGTTTCGGGTCATTCATGATGAACCCGGCGATGAAGACCGCGGGTCTCTACAGCACCTTGCCCGGGTCGACTGGTCATCCAGCGGCGGCTACCCGGCTTACCGCGCTGCGATGGATGACCCCAATGCGCTTCGGCTTAGCCGCGTGTTGAACGAACTCAATAAAGGCGAACTGATCCAGACTCCCACCATGGGTGGCAGCCTGCCGATTTACGTGATCGAAGAGGTCATGGGGGCACCGGTATTGATCCTGCCCGTGGCCAACCATGACAACAATCAGCATGGCGCCAACGAAAACCTGCGCCTGCAGAACCTGTGGGACGCGATTGAGACCTACGCGGTGGTGTTGACGGAGATGTGACCAGGGACCAGGGACTTCAAAATCGTCACCTGTCGCCAATGAGTTGGAAAACTGATGAGTGCCAAATCCATCGTCAAAAAGTGGGTGAATGCATTTCATAATGCAGATGTTGACGCGTTGGCGTCACTGTATGCGGCGGACGCCACCCATCACCCGGTGGCTGACGAACCTGTCGTTGGTCGGGAAAACATTCGAGCCATGTTCGAGAGGGAATTTGGGGCGGCCCACATGACCTGTATCGTCGAAAACGTTTTCAACGATGGAGAATGGGCCATCTTCTAATGGAACGCTCCCAACGGTTTAGGGGGATGTGGTTTTTTCCATGTCACCAAGGGTCACCTTGTTTTCCAGCGGGGCTACCGGGACCGACTGTCGTTCCTGCAGTTTCATGGGTTGCCGATTCCAGAGCAGTCAATAAATCAACGACTTCCTTCGATCTTTGATACACTGCGCGCTTTCCGGATGCCCCACCGGTTGGCATCCACGCAGTCCCGGGTCATTTTCCGGGTCCGCTGGAACGGACCCCAGGCAACACCCTGGCCAATGATTGGCCTCCCTGGTTAACCACCCTTATCCAGCCCTGACCGGTTTTCCCAGCAAGTACCTGGGAAGGGGCATGACTGGAGCTACATACCCGATGTCTTTTGAATCCTTCGGCCTGGAGGCCGAAATCCTGCGCGCGATCAGTGCGCAGGGCTACACCCAGGCCACCCCCATTCAGCAGCGCGCCATTCCCGCGATCCTGGACGGCAAGGACCTGATGGCCGGCGCGCAGACCGGTACGGGAAAAACCGCAGGTTTTACCCTGCCATTACTGCAAATGCTCGCCAGCCAGCCCGTCGAAAGTGGCCAACGACCCGTGCGAGCGCTCGTGATCGCACCGACCCGGGAGCTTGCCGCCCAGGTTCAGGACAGTATCAGCACTTACGGCCAACACCTGCACCTGCAGTCCACGGTGATCTTCGGCGGCGTCAACATCAACCCGCAAAAAAAGAAACTGCATCACGGCGTCGACATTCTGGTCGCCACGCCCGGCCGCTTGCTGGATCATGCTCGCCAGGGAACCGTTGATCTTTCACGAGTTCAATACCTGGTGCTGGACGAAGCCGACCGCATGCTCGACATGGGCTTCATCCATGACATTCGCAAGATCATCGCGCTGCTGCCCCGCAAGGAGCATCGGCAATCCCTGCTGTTTTCCGCCACCTTCTCACGCGAAATCAAAAAGCTGGCGAACGGACTGCTCAACAGGCCCGTATTGATCGAAGTCGCCGGCACCAACAATACCGCTGGCAGTGTCGTCCAGCGCGTCCACCCGGTGGACAAGAAGCGTAAGCGGGAGTTATTGAGTCACATGATTGGCCGCGACAACTGGCGGCAGGTCCTGGTCTTCACCCGCACCAAGCACGGCGCCAATCGCCTGGCCCGTCAGTTGGAAGCCGATGGACTGAGCACTTCAGCCATTCACGGCAACAAGAGCCAGGCCCAGCGCACGAAAGCGCTCCGAAGCTTCAAGCAGGGCAAGGTCCGGGTGCTGGTAGCCACGGATATCGCAGCGCGTGGCCTGGACATCGACCAGTTACCTCACGTGGTCAATTTCGATTTACCCAACGTGCCAGAAGATTACGTACACCGAATTGGACGCACGGGGCGGGCGGGCCATGAAGGTGAAGCCATATCCCTGGTCAGCGCGGATGAAGCAAAACAGCTCGCAGACATCGAAAAATTGCTCGGTCGGCAGCTACCGAGAGAAGAGCTGGAAGGATACGAAGCCAGCCACGTCGTTCCCTATGCCAGACCCGAGCCAAAATCAGGCAACCGGCCAGGTAATGGGCATCGTAAAGCCAATGGCAAACGTCCGGGCAAACGTCCGGGTGGACGCCGGCGCGCTGGGCGGTCAGCCAGGAACGGAAACAACAACGCCAGGC
>WTJD01000059.1:0-12691 GCA_011524975.1 Lysobacterales bacterium | reverse complement strand
GGTGGACGCCGGCGCGCTGGGCGGTCAGCCAGGAACGGAAACAACAACGCCAGGCCGGCCGGCCATTCGCGGGGAAGGCGGGCCCAGCACAGAAGGGCTGGTTGATCCTGGCGTCATAAATTCTGATCCAGGCACTGGATCAGGCGATCGATCTCCCCGGGCGAGGTGTAATGAACAAAAGAAGTCCGGACCACTCCGGTCGCGTTGTCGATACCCAGTGCTTGCACCAGTCGGTAGGCATAGAAATCCCCCACACCGACACCGATGCCCTGCGCGCCAAGCCTGGCTCCCAGCTCAGCCGGCTGCTGACCCTGGATGGCAAATGCCACCGTGGGCGCGCGGCTTTGTGTATCAGCCCGGCCGATCAGGCGGGTCCTGGGGTGGTTTGCGACAAAGTCCAGCAAAGGCGGGAGCAACTCGATCTCCTGTCCATGCATGAGCGTGTTCACACGACGCGATTTTTCTGCGGATGCGGTCGATGCTTCACCGAAATGGTGGTCGTGCAGCAACTCCAGGTAGTCCATGACGCCGTTGATCGCGGCCACCTGGGCGTGATCCGGCCCGGCCGGCGTGAACCTCGCTGTTGGCTTCCCCGCATTGAAGAAATGCCCCTGGCTGGGTAGTGACTCATTCAGAGTGCTGCTCAGGTACATGACGCCCAGGTGGGGGCCGTAAACCTTGTAGCTGGAAAAGGTATAGGCATCCACGCCCAGTTCGGATACGTCCGGCAAGCCATGCGGCGCGTAAGACACCCCGTCAACAAAGGCCAGGGCCCCGGCGGCATGAATCGCGTCCGTCCATTCCCGCACCGGGTGAATGCTGCCGACGATATTGGAACAATGGGTAAAGGCGACCGCCCGGGTCTTCTCGTTCAGCAATTCATGCAGCCGGGCAGGATCCAATTCCCCGCTGACCGGGTCCACCTGCCATTCGCGAAACACAATGCCGTCCGCCTCCAGCCGACGCCAGGGCCCCACGTTGGCCTCGTGATCCTGGTTGGTGACGATGAACTCATCACCCGGCTTGAGGTACTGTCTCAAAGCCTGGGCCAGCACATAATGATTGGCCGTGGTGGACGGGCCGAAATTCACCTCACCAGGCTGAACATTCAACCAGCCGGCTATGCGCGCCCTGGCTTGATCCATCAACTCCCCTCCGCGCCTGGACGGCGCGAAATCGTAGTACGGCTGCACCTTGGTTTCCCGGTAGAACCGGTCCAGGTGCTCGATGGTCTGCCCGCAGGCATACGAGCCGCCGGCATTTTCGAAATGCGCGAAATCTCGCAAGGTTGGCTCGCTGAAGGCCGGGAACTGGCTGCGCACGAAGGCGAGATCGAGATCTGTAGGCATGACGTGTTACCTGCTGGGTAGGTCAGACTTTGGCCGGTAGTTTATCGTGATCCATGATCCGGCATCCGGCCTCCATGATCCATCATCAAAAGCCGATTACTCAGGGTGCTGTCGAGTCACAAATCACCCGTCATGAACTTAGCCCCGCCATGGTGATGTACTTGATCTCGACGAACTCGTCGATGCCGTACTTCGAGCCTTCACGGCCCAGGCCGGATTCCTTGACGCCGCCAAATGGTGCCAGTTCGGTGGAGAGGATGCCGTCGTTGATGCACACCATGCCGTACTCCAGGGCCTCGGCCACGCGCCAGACGCGCCCCAGGTCGCGGGCGTAGAAGTACGAAGCCAGGCCAAACTCGGTGGCGTTGGCCAGGTCGATAACCTCTCGCTCGTTGGAGAAGCGGAAAATCGGTGCGACCGGCCCGAATATTTCTTCGGTGGCGAAAGCCATGTCGGCGGTGACATCCCGGACAACGGTTGGCTCGTAGAACAACCCGCCCAATTCATGCCGTTGCCCCCCCTGCGCCAGACGCGCGCCTTTGTCCAGCGAGTCCTGAAGCAATTCTTCCACCTTCTCGACCGCGCTGTCGGAAATCATCGGACCGATATTGACGCCCTCTTCCTCGCCCCGGCCAACTTTAAGCGCCTGGACGGCAGAGGTGAATTTCTCCACGAACTCATCATAAACACCCTCCTGCACATACAGCCGGTTGGCACACACACAGGTTTGGCCCGCATTGCGGTACTTGGAAATGATGGCGCCCGAGACCGCGGCATCCACGTCAGCGTCATCGAACACGATAAAGGGCGCGTTGCCGCCCAACTCCATGGAGACTTTCTTCACCGTGGAAGCACACTGCTGGATCAATATCTTGCCGACCTCGGTGGAGCCGGTGAATGAAAACTTCCGCACCGCAGGGTTCTCGGTCAACTCTTTACCCACCTCGCGTGATTTCCGGGTTGTCAGCACATTGAAAACGCCCGCGGGAATGCCCGCTTCTTCCGCCAGCACGGCGAGCGCCAGGGCCGACAGGGGTGTTTCCGAGGCAGGTTTGACCACGAAAGGGCAACCCGCCGCCAGGGCCGGGCCGGCCTTGCGGGTGATCATGGCGTTGGGGAAGTTCCATGGCGTTACCGCGGCGACCACGCCCACGGGCTGCTTGATGACCACGATGCGCCGGTCTGGCATGTGGGTGGGCACCACATCGCCGTAAATCCGCTTGCCTTCCTCGGCAAACCACTCGACGAAGGAGGCTCCGTACATCACCTCTCCAGCCGACTCGAACAGTGGCTTGCCCTGCTCCGCCGTCATGATTGCTGCCAGGTCATCCTTGTTTGCCAGCATCAGGTCGGACCAGCGCCGAAGAATGGCTGCGCGCTCTTTCGCGGTTTTCGCCTGCCAATCCGGCCAGGCTGCGCCCGCGGCCTCGATGGCCTGGCGGGTTTCGGCAACGCCCTGGTCAGGCACCTCTACCAGCAGACTGCCGTCAGCCGGGTTGGTCACCGGGAAAGTCTCGCCACTTTCGGCATCAACCCAGTTTCCGTTGATGTAGGCCTGGTTCCTGAGCAATTCCGGTTTGTTCAGATCGAGCGTAGTCTTGATGCTGTCGAGCATGGTCGCTGCTCCTGTTGCAAAAACATGGGGTTTAGCCTGATATTGTATCTCGCACCGGCGTTGGCGACTAAGGTCCAGAGCCTGCGCGCGATTGGAGCCAAGGGTACAATGGTTCGCTTTCGGCAAACCGATCGCTGTTTTAACCATGCTGTTGCAGGTGAATTATGAACGAACCGAGCAAACTGGATTTCAACTCGCTGAGAAGCCAGGTCGTTGGCGCTGACGCCACCGTTGCCACCCCCTTTGGCGACCGCCTGATGGTTTACGCGGACTACACCGCATCCGGGCGTTGTCTGGGCATGGTCGAAAAATATATCCAGAATCTGCAGCGAATTTACGCCAATACGCACACCGAGGACGACATCAGCGGCAGGTCGATGACCCAACTGCTGGAGCAGGCGGAGCACGCGATCAAGCATTCCGTCAACGCGGGCCCGGACGGACGTATTGTCTGCGTGGGCAGCGGCGCCACCGGGGCCATCGATAAGTTACAGCAGATCGTCGGCGTGGCGCTGCCGCCAGCCACACGCAAGAACCTGACGAGAATGTTAACCGACCTGCTGGGAGAGGAAGCTGACGCCCGTTTCGCCCATTACCTCAGGGAAAGGCAGCCCGTGGTGTTTGTCGGCCCCTATGAACATCACTCGAATGAAATTTCCTGGCGACAGAACCTGGCGACCGTCGTTCAAACCAACATGACCCCCGAGGGCCTGATTGACCTGGACCACCTCGAGGAATTGTTGCAAAAACCGGAGTACCAGGGGCGCATGCGCATTGGATCTTTCTCGGCCGCGTCCAATGTCACGGGCATCAGGACACCGGTACACGAGATTGCAGCGCTGCTGCACCGGTATGGGGCCATCGCCTGCTTCGACTATGCGGCAAGTGCGCCCTACGTAGACATCGATATGAATCCGCCAGCGGGCAGGTATGAGGGCGATGCCTCCCTGGACGCCATTTTCATTTCACCCCACAAGTTCCTCGGCGGGCCCGGATCCTCCGGCGTGCTGGTTTTCAATAAACGGATCTACAACGAAGAGTTGCCCCCCAGCGTCAGCGCGGGCGGAACCGTGGATTACGTGGGCCCGCATAGCGAGGACTTTATCGCCGATATCGAAGAGCGTGAAAAGGCCGGAACCCCGGGCGTGCTCCAGATTCTGAAAGCGGGCATGGCCTTCCAGATCAAGGACCGGCTGGGCGTTGAAGCGATAGAACAACGCGAACACGAGTTGCTGGTCAGGACCTTCGACCGGTGGCGGAACAATCCCAGGATCGAAATCCTGGGCAACCAGGATCCTGACAAGCGAATCAGCATCGTCTCTTTCAACATCAAAGACCCCAGGGGCAGCTACCTGCACCCGAAGTTCATCACCACGCTGCTGAATGACCTGTTTGGCATCCAGTCACGCGCCGGGTGTTCATGCGCCGGGCCCTATGGTCACCGCCTGCTGGATATTGACCAGGACACATCAGAGGAATACCGAAAGGCCATCAGCGACGGCTATTGCGGTATCAAGCCTGGCTGGTGCCGGGTCAGCCTGCACTATGTCATGGACGACCTGGAAGCCGATTACATACTCGACGCCATCGACTTTATCGCCGCGCACGGCCATCTGTTCCTGGCCGAGTACGACTTCAGCATGGAAACCGGCGCCTGGACCCACAAATGCGACTGCGTGGAGCTGGCCCCGTTTTGCCTGGATACGGCTCTGGATTGCCCGGCATACCAGTCACGCACCCTGAGCACCAATGAGCGCCAGATTCTGTATACCGCGTTTTTGGACGAGGCGCTGGAAATGGCCGGAAAACTTGCAACAGCCCAGGCAGGTGAGCGCACCCCGAGGGAATACCGCGCGGGGGGCAATCTCGACCGGCTGAAGTTCTTTACCGTACCTGAGGAGAGCCTGCGGAAGGTGTCGTGACCCGGGCTCCGCGGTCCGGCGCTTAATCAGCCGCAGCCGGCAAAGCCATCGGCTTCCATCTTGGCCTCGTAGGGCGCCGCCACGTCCGCGCCGGGGGTCAGCATACCCTTGACGGAACCCCAGTCTTCCGGCGCGATTTCCACCAGCCATGCCGCGTAGGGGTCGGCGTTTGCCATGGATGGGTTGCCGACCACATCATCATTGACCGCGACAACTTCTCCCGCCGCCGCTGACTTGGCGGGCCCGACCCATTTACCGGATTCCACCGTCGCGCAGGATTTTCCCGCCCGAACTTTCCGGCCGACTTTTTTCGGGGTGAAGGCCACCAGTTGGCCAGCCATGGCGGTGGCGATGGTGGTCATGCCGATGCGAACGTTGCCGTTTCCGGTTTCCGTGAACCAGATGTGATTTTCAACGTCGTACAGCAAATCTTCAGGAAGGTTACATCCACGTACAGTAGGCATTGTCATGTCTCCCTCAGTGTTCCGCGTGCAGCGGTCTGGATGAACAACAAAAGTCACCCAGCTGGCGAGTCTCCATGCGCCCTGACACGAACAAGAACAGATGATTGGCGACCAGCGCCATCATCTTCTGGCGCTGAGCGGTCTCTTCATGCTCCGGCTGCATGGTGACCAGGTTGTAATGGTATACCAGTTCCCGGCAGGTCTCACGACAGGCGTTAAAGCTGGGTTCATCGGTCGATCCCTGCCGGTGGAGCGCCAACAGTCGAAACCCCTCCCGGGTTTGCCGGGTGGGTTCGAACCCGCGCGCGATGACCCAGTGCTCCAGGGTTTGCTCCCCCAGTCCGAGCAACTCCTCGGCGCTGGTGGCCCTGCTGCCATCCACAGCTTCACGCAGCCGTTGGCCAATGTCGGCCAGCGGCCTCATGCCAACCCACGCTCCCTCAGAAACGCACGGGAGTCAGAAACATTTTCCTGGATACCGACCTTGCGCGGCTTGAGCCCCAGCGCCAACCCCAGCAGTTGCGTGAAGTAAAGAATCTTCACGCTGGTCTTGATGCCAAGGGTCTTTTCAGCGCGAATCTGATGCATTTCCAACCCGCTGTGACAGGTCGGACATTCCGTGGCGATAACCTCTGCACCCGCGGCCTCGGCCGCCTGCAGAATGTTGGCGACCAACCGGGTGGATGTTTCGCTGTCTGACAGGGTATGCGCGCCGCCACAGCAAGCCGTTTTCAAGGGAAAGTCGACATTTTCCGCGCCGGCTGCGGCCAGCAGGTCATCCATGTAATGCGGCTTGGAGGTAGATTCACTGTCCCCGCCCTGGTCCTTTTCCGGAAAGATATGCCGTGGACGCGTGTACATGCACCCATAATAATTGGCGACTTTAATGCCTTCCAGGGAGTTACGGATTTTCTTCTTCAACGCGTCTTCGCCCACGCCTTTCTTGATCCAGTCCAGGGCGTGAATGCTCTCTACCTGGCCCGCCTGGTAAGCCTTGTGGCCCGCCTTGCCCGACAGCTTGTTGACCACGTCGATGGTCGCGGTGTCCTTGCTCATGTCGTATTCGGCGCGCTTGAGGTTGTGGTAGCAGCCATTGCAGGGCGCCATGACCACCTCGTGGCCCATGTCGTTGGCGGCGATCGACATCACCCGTGAAGACAGGTAGGTCTGCAGTTTGGGGTCGATGTTCTTGACCTCCATGGCGCCGCAGCAGTTCCAGTTGTCCACCTCCTTGAGCTTCAGCCCCAGCGCTTTGCCCAGCGCCTTGGTGGACCGGTTGTAGGCATGGCCGGAACCTTCCAGCGCACAGCCGGGGTAATAGGCGACCTCCTGGTACTTGTTTTTTTCAGACATGGCTGCTTTCCTGTTTTGCGCCAGCACTGCGGGCTTCGGCTGCGGCCTGCGCCACCAGCTCATTCAGCCCCAGCGCGGCCCTCTCACGCTGCTTCTGTTCATCGACATACTCCCGAATCGCCTCACGGGCCGGGCCCCAATGGCGGGTGCGCGGGCGAATGAGCGCTGACATCCCCATCCTGGTCATCAGCGAAACGGGTAGTTTACTGACCACCTTCTTCACCATTTCCACCATCCAGTCCTGGGTCAGCGCCTGTCCGGTGCGTTTGAAGAAGCCCCTGATCACGCGACCGTCTTCTATTTTTCCGGTCTCGAATACCTGCTCGCTGAAGACCTCATCGAAGATCATCGAATGTGACTTGGGGCGATGGCCTTTGAGTTCGAGCCAATGCGCGGTGGCCTTCATCACGCCCTCCGGCACCACGTCGCGCGGACAGACGTGCGTGCACTTATGGCAGGAAACGCACTGCCAGATGATGTCTTTGTCCCGCAGCAGTTCGGACTCCATACCCTGGCGAATCAGGTATATCCAGTAGCGCGGGTTGAAATCCGGGTTCAGCGCGTTGACCGTACAGGCATTGGTGCAGGAGCCACATTGCCAGCAACGGTGGATGTGTTCACCGCCCGGCAGCGCCGCAATCTCGTCTTCCATGTTTTCGTTGTAATCCGTCACGACCCGGTCCTGGATAAAAGTGCTCCAGTGTCCGGACACATCGACCCCATCGACTTCCAACTTCTCGTGACTGAGGATGTTCTCGGGACGAATCAGCGATTTTTCATGAATCGGCATGGTTCAGGGTTCCGTGATGAATTCAGTGCTTCAGGTCCGCGTCGGCCATGGCCGTCTCACTCAGGACATGGGCCTCACCGTTGATGGGTTTGAGCTTCGTGCGCCCCGTATCGGCCCGAACCCCGTCCAGCCCCAGCATGCGGCGGGTGTGCTCCAGCGGATCATGCGGCGCGGAAAAATCCGCCCTCAGGTAGGCTCCGCCCTGCGATGAGATGTAACCGGCATAGACCTGGGCGCAGAGCATATCGATATACCAGATCACATCCCGGAACACGCCATTGTCGGTGAGGAACTGGCTGAGTTCTTCGCGCAGCACCACGAAGGTCAGGTAGCCGTCGGGCACCTGCAGGGTGATGTTGTCGACGTGGTCGCCATACCAGATTTCGCGAATGACGCCGGTATTGGCCTTGCTGTCCCAAACCCAGCGGTTCATCAGCGGATAACGCTCCGGATCCAGTTGGTGCAGCACCTCAGCAGCCAGGTCACGCACCCAACGGTGCTTACGGTCCCGCGGAAAACGGTCGCAGAAGCGTTCGATTCTCTCGTCGGTGGTGGCCGTATCCTGCTGGTCAGCAACCAGGTCCTCCAGCGCGCTCGTGATTTCGTCGAATCCTGGCTGCTCCAGCCACGGCCCAACCCTGCGCCGGACACTGGACATGAAGGCGCACATGTTTTTGAAGGTTTCCAGGTCGGGCCGACCCGACTCGAAGGCCTGCTGGAACATGCGGCTCTTCAATTTCAGCGCGTCTATCCACGACTCGATGCCACCCTGCTTCTCGGCGGCCTTGACCAGAACTTCGAATGCGCCGGTCAACAGCGGCCCGCTGAGATCCAGGCGCGGACGCGACGGGTCGTCGATCGGGTGCATGTCTGGGGTGCTGCGCATCCGGGGCCGATTCAAGCTCAGGCAGCGCTGCTGTGCCGTGCGACGGCGGACATCGCGGCAGCCGTTCCCTGCGCGATGGAGTCATCTATGGTCTCGGGCCCGGTCGCTGAGCCGGCCACATACACGCCCGGACGCGAAGTATGGCCCAGCGCGCCGTAGCTGTGGCCCTCACCGATGTATCCATGTCGCTCCAGCTGCACGCCGAAAGTCTGCGCGATGCGCGCGTTATCCACGTTCGGGTCCATCCCGATGGCGTGCACCACCATGTCGAACGGGATCGTAATCGGGCGTTTGACCAGGGTGTCTTCACCCTTGACGATCAGGCGCTCACCGTCTGATGTGACCTCCGCGATTCGGGCCTTGATGTATTTGACCTTGAACTCTTCCTGGCTCCGCCAGTAGAACTTGGTCTCGTACAGGCCAAAAGTGCGGATGTCCATGTAGTAGATGTAAACATGGCAGTCGGGCAGTTCTTCACGTATTTCCATGGCCATGTTGGCCGATACCGTGCAACAGATCTTGGAGCACCATTCGCGCCCGATCTGGCGGTCGCGGGAACCCACACACAGGAGAATGGCCACGCGCTTCGGCTTGCGGCCGTCAGAGGGACAACGAATGCCCTGGCCGGAAGACATCATCTGCTCAACCTGGGTGGTGGACACCACGTCCGGATAGGTGCCAAAGCCCCATTCCGGTTTGTTCAGGGCATCGAAGTGGGTAAAGCCGGTGCACAAAATGGCGGATTCGACCTCCACCGTGCCGCCGCCCTCGATATCAACGCTGAAACGACCGGGCTCGCCTTCGAAACGGCTCACGGTGCTGGAGGTGTGCACCGTGACATTCTCGTTGGCGATGACGCGTTCGACCATGCCGCCAATCGCGTCCTTGGCATACTCCCCTGAGGGGACAAGCTTGTGATAACCCGACAGAATGGGCGCGCCACCCAGGCGATCCTCTTTTTCCACCAGGATGCACTGCCGCCCGAGACCGCCAAGCGCGTGCGCCGCGGCCAGTCCGGCGGGTCCCCCGCCCACTACGAGTATCGGTTTTTCCATGGTAGTTACCCGTCTGCTCTCTTCAATGCTTCAATTCACTCCGCGCCGGGTGCAGGCAAAGGCTTGAAGCCCGGCCCGCTGGTAATGGCCAGTCGCGGATCGTACAGGCTGTCGAACTTGCCTGATTCCACCTCTTTCAGATAAGCCTCGAACTCGGCCTTTTTGGCCTCCCAGTCGATGCCCATTTTTTCCATCAGTGCCTCGGTGGCGGAGGCGTGCCAGTGTGACTGCACAATGCGGTATGGATGGGCGCCGCAGGCCAGTGCGGCAAACTGGATATCGGCCAGCACCGGCAGGCTGTAATCCTTACCGGCCGCCTTGCCGATCCACTGGTTCTTGTCCAGCGTGGTGATGCAGCCCGTATCGTGGCCAATCATCACGTCGGCCCGGGCTTCCTCCACGGCCACGCGGATCTTGCGGTCGATGGCAAAAGAGCGGGTGAACTCCCGCTCGGAAATAATGTGCCGGAACCCAAACCCGCAGCAGTCGTACCAGGTGGAGTAATCAATGACCTGGGTACCCAGCGACTGGACGATCCCGGTGGAGACCGCCACGCGGTTACCGTCGAGCACATCGTCATCGTAGATCACGTCCTCGGGCACCATCTTGTACACGTGACAGGCCGGGTGGATGGTGGCGCGAACATTGCTGACATCGATCACCTGTCGTTCGGCGATCTCTTCTCGCATCATGTGCACCCACTCGGAATAATGAACGACCTCCTCTGGTATCAGTAACTTACCGTCCACGAGGCGGCCCAGCTTGCCCAGGATCTTGCGCACTTTTTCGCGCAAAGCGGCCGACTCCAGCAGGTAGCCGCGAACTTCCTTGTAATTGCCAAACGAGGTGCCACAGTGCACCAGCGGGTAGTAATAACCATCCGGCAGGCCCTGCGCTCGCGCCGCGACGTAGGCCTGGTGAAAGTTTCGCAGGAACACCGCCGCCAGGCTTTCCAGGTTGCCGATACCCGAGCCGTGGTAGTTCCACGCGGTGCAGGAGGTCTGGTCAGTCTCATCCAGGTAGCTGATGTCCAGCTCATTCATCATCCATAACAATGAGGTGGGATAGCCCGGGATGTTGCCGCACTGGCCGCAGGATTTGTGATGCCATAGCTGGTTGGTCGGAATTCTCTTATCCCAGCCGTAAATGGTCTTGGCGGTTTTCGGCGCGTGCTGGTCATCGATCCGGTGCACAACGATCTCACCGTCTTTCTCCAGCTCCCACATGTGGTCGCGCACGTCTTCAACGCGATCCTTGTTGGTCAGCATGGAACGCTTGTTGATGATCTGCTCTACCCAGGCGGTCGCGGTACGCGCGTCGTCCGGGCTCAGATCTGAATCACGCCACTCGGAGCCATGCCCGGTAAAGCGTTCGCCTGAGCTGTTGCCATTTCCTGAGCTGTTGCCATTTCCGGGGTTGTTGCCGCTTCCTGTACTCATCTTTGACTCTCTCAGTCTTCCTGCTCGTCTTCCCAGTCTTCCAGGTCTTCACGCTTCTCGTCCATGATGTCGAGAATCACGTCGAACAGGTTCTCATCAATGGTTTCCAGTTGGTCCAGCACGCCCGTCTCCTCCCAGATCGTGTACAGCTCGACCGAGGTCTTCAGATTCACTTCCCAGGCGGTCTTGGTGGTGTTGAGCGTGGGCATGGGGATGGCCTTGCGCAGCACCGGCAGCGGAGCGTCGATCTTGGAAACGTTAGGCCCCCAGTCAGCAAAGCCATCCGCCGTAATCATGTCCGGCGACAGCTGATTGCCGGTAGAGATCAATTTCAGCATCACCCGGGAGAAGGGCCGCAGCACATTCTTGGCCGATTCCATGCCGTGCTTGATGGACGCCTCGCGCATCAGCATGACCAGCCCGCCCGGCGAATTGCCGAAAGGACAGCGCGCCGCGCAGGTATAGCACTGGGCGCAAGCCCAGATCTTTTCCTGCATGGCGTCATAAATGCCTTCCAGGTTCTCCGTCCATAGCAACTGAACGATCTCACGGGGGCTGAAATCATAATAGTGGGCAGCCGGGCACGTCGCGGTGCAAATCCCGCAATTCAGGCAGCCATTCAGCTCGTGGTCGTAGCGGATATCCGACTGGATGTCCTGAAAAATCTCTTTGAGTTGCTCCCGGCTGACCTCCGGAAGGTCGGAGACCGGATCGCCAATATGCTCCTGTACGCGGGTGGCCTGGGCGTGAGACATGATTCAGCAAAACTCCATGACGTCAGGCGCGCTCAGTATGAGAGCACCTTGCAATCTTCTTCCATGATCTCTTCGATCAGATGGGCGCCGCCCACTATGCCCTCGCACTCCGGTATCAGATCGTCGGGGGTCATGTCGAAAAGATCGAGGTTCGGGGAGCAGCAATAAAACTTGACGCCCGCCTCATGGGCATCCTGGATAAAGCTGTAAACCGATTTGGGTGACCCCTCCTTCACGAACAACGTCTCTGCCACACCCTTTTTCATCAGGCGACCCGATGTCGCAGTACAGATAACGTCCACTTCGTATTCCATCGCCGCGGCCACGGTGGCCTGAAAGATGGGCGCCCCCAACTCCTCGCCATTGCGCGGATCGGTATTCGCCATGACGATAATCAGCTTCTCTGCCATTGTATGGTTCTCCTTTTTCGACGCCGCAAAAACCGCTCAACACCGGACCTGGAGATCCGAATGGGTTTTTGGCGAGGGTGCACCCCTCTGTCGAATATTACGATAGTCTAATGTAAATAGCGAATCAAACGCGAATCAATGCGGCGCTTCTACCCGCACGCTCACTTATTCTCGAGAAAAATCGGTATCCTGCGGGTGACCTGCATCAAACCCGTCACCTGGACCAGCCCGGTCATCAGGGGCACCAGCGCATCTTCGATATCCCGCACCGCCAATCGCAGCTTCTCCAGCTCGGGCACCGGGTTATCCGGGCATTCTTCGAATTCCATGATCAAGTCTTCCGCCATGGCCGGCTTGAACCCGGGATGCCCGGTGAAGCCGATCGCGTTGTCGCCCACCTGGAATATAGCCGGCCGGTCGCTTTGATCCACAGCCAGCGTGCGCGCCTGTGCGGGAGGCACGGGCCAGTCACGCATGTAGTGTGTGAGCGGCATGGTCTGGGGCATGAACCCGCCCAGGGCGCCATCCACGACCTGGCGCGCCTGCCCGACCTCGAAGGTGAGCGGCGCGGCCTGGGAACCGCCGCCCGCTGCGAGACACAGAATCTGGGCGCCCAGCTCGATACCAATGACCGGCCGGCCCAGGTCCAGAAA
>WTJD01000255.1 GCA_011524975.1 Lysobacterales bacterium | reverse complement strand
GGTGGCGCAAGCCGACAGGGCTGCGAGAACCATCAGCATCGATAAAGTGGATACGAACCTGCGCATACATCCTCCGTCATTACCGGGTGAAAACCTCAAGGCTTAGAGGGCTGGAGGCAGCAACAGTTCAATACCTGGGCCCGGTCCGGCCCAAGCGGATACTTGAGGGCGCCGGGGGCTTTCACGGCCACTGTAATGGGCACGGTTTAAGGGTAAAATACCGCGCCCTAAATTCACAGGTTCACAGGCCCAGACCATGCCAGCTACACCCCCGGATCCGAAAACCCGCGGCTACCTGATTCCGATAGGCGGCGCCGAAGGCAAGCAAAAAGACAGCCTTATCCTCAGCCGTTTCGTGGAACTATGCGGTGAAGAGGACGCGCGCATCCTGGTCATCCCCACCGCATCCATGCGATCGGAAACGGGGCCGGAGTACATGACGTTGTTTGAGCAACTCGGCGCGCGCGCCCTGTGTATTCCCGTGGAAAAACGAGAGGACGCCTTCCAGGAGACCATGTTGAACAAACTGGAAGAGGCCACGGGCATTTTCATCACCGGGGGCAACCAGCTGCGACTCTCCACCATCCTGGGGGGCACGCCGGTGGCGCGAACCATCCGCCGGCGCAACGCGGAAGGTATCCCGCTGGCCGGAACCTCCGCCGGGGCGGCCATCATGTCCGAGCACATGATCGCCAGTGGCCGCAGCGGGCCTTCCCCGCGCGAGAGCGGCGTGGAGCTCGCGCCCGGCCTGGGGCTGACCAACCGGGTGATCATTGATCAACACTTCAGTCAGCGGGGCCGCATGGGCCGGCTGTTGTCAGCGCTGTCGCTGAATCCCTTCGCCTGCGGCCTGGGCATCGACGAAAACACCGCCGCATTCATGGGCCCGGACGGTGATCTGGAGGTGGTTGGCCGGGGTACGGTAACGGTGGTTGATCCGGCCGGACTGGAGCATTCGTCGATGAGCTACGTGCGCAAAGCGCAGGCCGTGACCCTGATTGGGCTGAAACTGCATATCCTGGCCGCCGGGGCCCATTTCAACGTTGAGACCAGAGAAGCCAGACTGGCATAGAAAACACATCATGAAAATCATCTCCACCAATGTTTATGTCGGGCCCAGCCTGTACGCCCATTTTCCGGTCATCAGACACCAGGTCGACATCGGTGCGTTGGAGCAATGGCCTTCAGCCCGCATCGGCGAGGCCTTTATCGAGGGCCTGGTCGAGTCACTGCCGGGTCTCGCCGACCACGGCTGCTCCTACCAAACGCCCGGAGGCTTCCTGCGCCGCCTGCGTGAGGACGATGGCACCTGGATGGCGCACATCTGGGAACACGCGACCCTGGAGCTGCAAAACATGGCGGGTTCGGACGTCAGCTTCGGCCGTACCCGCAGCCTGGGGCCGGAAGGCCACTACAACATGGTGTTCCAGTACCAACAGCGGGATGTGGGTCTGGAGGCTTCCCGCATCGCCCGCCAACTGCTGTTAAGCCTGCTGCCCGCGGAATTGGGCGACGGGTTTTCCGATCAGATCGAAGCGGAATTCGATTTCGAGGAAGAGCGCGACGACTTCATTCGTTTCGCCCAGCGAAAAGAGCTGGGCCCATCCACCGCATCGCTGGTCCGGGCGGCCGAAGAACGGGGTATACCGTGGCAGCGGCTCAACCAGTATTCGCTGGTCCAGTTCGGCCATGGCAAATACCAGCAGCGCATCCAGGCGACCATCACGAGCAAGACGCCGCATATTGCCGTTGAGATTTCCTGTGACAAGGAAGACACCCACAATATCCTCAGCGACCTGGGGCTGCCGGTGCCCAGGCAGCACCTGGTCTACAACGCGCGCCAATGTGTTCGCGCGGCGCGAAGGATTGGCTACCCGGTGGTGGTCAAGCCACTGGACGCCAATCATGGCCGTGGTGTTTCCATCAACCTGACCGAAGACGCGCAGGTAGAAACCGCTTTCGAGGTGGCCAGGAAAAATGCCCGAGGCCGCAGCGTGCTGGTGGAAAGTTATGTTGAAGGCCTCGACCATCGCATGCTGGTGGTCAATGGCGAACTGGTGGCCGTGGCCAAGCGCGTGCCGGGGCACGTGGTGGGCGATGGCCAACAGACCATTGAGCAACTGGTTGACGAGGTCAATCTCGACCCGCGACGCGGAATCGGTCATGAGAAGGTGCTGACCCGGCTGGAGATCGATCAGCAGGCCACGCGCCTGATGAAACAGGCCGGCATAGGCAGTGAAACCGTGCTGCCCGCCGGTGAAATTTTCTACCTGAGATCTACGGCCAATTTATCCACGGGCGGCACGGCCATCGACATGACGGATGTCGTTCACCCCGATAACCGGGAAATGGCGGAGCGGGCCGTGATGGCCGTTGGCCTCGATGTAGGCGGTGTCGATTTCCTCTCATCTGACATCACCCGCTCATACAAGGAGAACGGCGGCGCCATCGTCGAAGTGAACGCGGCGCCCGGCTTCCGAATGCACGTGGCGCCGTCTGAAGGCGAGCCGCGGGACGTGGCCGGCAAGGTCATGGATATGCTTTTCCCGCCGGGGACGCCGACCCGAATTCCGATTGCCAGCATTACCGGCACCAACGGCAAGACCACCACCTCGCGCATGCTGGCGCACATTCTAAAAACCGCGGGCCACACCGTGGGCATGACCTCAACAGACGGGGTTTACATCGACGGGCGCATATCGGTCAAAGGTGACATGACCGGCCCGGCCTCCGCCAGAATCGTGCTGCGCGACCCCAACGTGGATATCGCGGTCATGGAAACCGCCAGGGGCGGCTTGCTGCGCTCTGGAATGGGCTACCGGAAAAGCGATGTCTCGGCCTGCCTCAATGTGAGCGCGGACCATCTTGGCATGAAAGGCATCGACACGCTGGAGCAGTTGGCGGAGCTGAAGCGAATTGTCGTGGAAATCGCGCAGGACACGGCCGTGCTCAACGCCGATGACGAACTGTGCCTGCACATGGCCGATTACACCGAGGCCAGTAACGTTTGCTACGTCACCATGAACCCCGCGCACTCGCTGGTGCGGGAACACGTGCGCGCCGGTGGCCGCGCCATGGTGCTGGAACAGGGCATGAACGGCGACATGATCACCCTGTACGACAACGGCACCCACACGCCCCTGCTGTGGACCTACCTGATCCCCGCCACCATGGAGGGCAAAGCCACCCACAATGTCCAGAACGCCATGTTCGCCGCCGCCATGGCGTACGGCCTGGGCAAGTCGCTGGACGACATCCGTCACGGCCTCAGAACCTTCGATACCAGTTTCTTCCAGGCGCCGGGGCGCATGAACGTCTTCGACGAGCACCCGTTCAGGGTCATCCTCGATTACGGGCATAACCCCGCAGCCATCGAAGCAGTCTGTGCCACGGTCAGCCGCCTGGACGTGGGCGGGCGACGTATCTGCGTGCTGGGCGCGCCCGGAGACCGCAGGGACGAGGACATCCACGCCATCGCAGATGCCGCCGCACCACATTTCGACCATTTTATCTGCCGCGCTGACGACAATCGCCGCGGGCGCGATCAGAGGGAAGTCCCGCTGATGCTGGAGTCCAGGCTGATGGAACAGGATGTCGCGGCCGCGAGCATTGAAGTGGTCGCGGACGAGCAAGCCGCGCTGCAACGTGGGCTTGAAGCCTCCGGGCCTGGCGATTTGCTGGTGGTGTTCGGCGACGACGTGGTGCGGTGCTGGAAGCAGATTATCAACTTCGAATCCGGCGAGGGCGTACCGGCAGCGGCCGATTCCTCATCGGGCCTCAGCCTGGTGGAGGAGAACCCACAGGCCTTTATGCTGGAACCCGGCGACGAACTGATCCGCGATGAGCGGGGCGTCAGGATCGCGCGCCAGGACGTTGAAGACGGCGACTGAGCAGCCGCCAGGCATAGGGGCAATACAAGATGAAACCCGCTCTGGAACTCACTGATAGCCGCCGTCTCACCGGCGCCAACCTGTTTTGGGACAGGCCATCCGCCATCATCGATGTGCGCATTGAAGCTCCAGGCCGTGCTGGATATGAAAAGGAAGTCTTTGCAGCATGGCGGGAAGCGGCCACACGGCTACTCGAGCAGGTGGGGCACGGGGGCGAAGATACCTGCCACCGTTTTTTTGACGGCGGCGCCAGTTTCCTCATCAGCGCGCCCATCGACGCCCTGTATTCCATGTGCGAATTGAATGAAATCGCCTGGGAACGCGCCGTGGCACAACTGAATGGTGCGACGCTGCCTGATGTCGAGGTTCAGGTCAGCCGCTTGCGAACTTTATTCGCCGAAGAGGCACGACCCGGACTGTTGGCCATGCAGGAGGCCGCCAAGGCTCATGATGTCCCGTTCCTGTGGGATGACGACGAGGTCTCCATTGGCTACGGCGCCACCGCACAGATCTGGCCC
>WTJD01000282.1 GCA_011524975.1 Lysobacterales bacterium | reverse complement strand
TGCAGGGCTCGCGCGCAGCACTGAATGCCGGAAGCTTTCCGGGTCAATAGCGCACGGACTCGGCCATCACCTTCCAGCGACCATCGACCACCGACGAGAGCACGGATTCCTTGACGCCTTTGTGGTCGTCGGGTCCAAAGCTCAGGCGGTATCCGAAACGATCGATGTAATCGCTCATGTTTTCCAACTCGGCAACAAGCGCCGCCCGTGTCAACTGCGGGCCGGCGGCCTCCAATGCCTGGACCACGATATCCGCGTTGCGGTAGCCTTCGAACGCGGCGTATTCCGGTTTCATGCCGAACTGTTCAACGTATCCGTCCCACCAATCCGCAATATCGGGCGCCAGATCGGGGTCGTCGCGGTAGACCATCGCGATGTGTGTGAACGCGGAAAAACCCTCGGCCGCGCCGCTTTCCTGTTCGGCCACGGCCTGGCTGTATGACGCGTTGTTGCCGACCCAGGCGACGTCCTCCCAGCCCATTTTGCGCGCCGTTTCAAACAGCAGAATCGTGTCCTTGTAAACGGTGCCCATCATGACGAGATCGCACTGTGCTTCGCGCAACCGAAGAATGGCGGCCGTGAATTCAGTATCCGTGGGCTTGTGGGCGGATATGGCCGCCGGCTCCAGCCCCATGGCGGAGAACTGGTCCCGCGCCGCTTCCAGCACTTCCTGCCCGTAATCCGTGTCCTGGTAGACGATGCAAGGCGTCGTGGCGCCCTTTTCCTCGATGAAGTAACGGGCGCCGGCGCGCGTCTCGTCATAGTAGATACCGCGCCCGACGAACTGAAGCTTGTGAAAGGGCTCCACCATCGAGCGCGCGCCCGAAATGGGGAACAGGTTGGGCGTGCCTTGCTCAAAGACCGAGGTCATGAGCGCATTGTTCATGGGTGTTCCCATGGTGAGTATCAGCGCGAAGACGCCATCGCGATGGATCAGCTTGTTGGCCGCCTGGATCGCGCGTGGCACCTGGTATTGCGTGTCCTCGACAATGAAACGGATTTTTCGGCCGTGGATGCCACCCTCGGCATTGACTTCATCGAATCGCATCCGGGCGCCGTTGACGGCGGCCACGCCGAGCAGGGCAATGGGGCCGGACAGGTCGTTGGCGCTGCCGATGAGAATCTCCTCGGTGGTGACACCCGTTTCCGTGATACTGCCCTGTGTGGATGGCGCGGAGGCATCTTCTGATTTTCCGCACCCGGTCATCAGGGCGGCGACGACCATCAGGCCCCACATTCTGCTGGAAAATTCCGGATGACTCATGCGTTCTCTCTCCTGTCTCATTGGCTGTCGGTTTCCACGCTCAACCTTTGTACATCGATTCGATGAGGTCAATATATTTTTCGTTCACGATGTTGCGTTTAAGTTTCATGGTGGGTGTGAGCTCCTCGTCCTCCGGATCGAGCAGCTGGTCGATCAGCCTGAACTTTTTGATGGTCTCCACCCGGGCAAACCGCGCGTTGACCTGTTCTATTTCACGCCACACCAGGTCCTGGACTTCCCGCGTGTGACACAGGCTGGTGTAGTTGGTGAAGGGCACATTCAGGTCCTGGGCGTACTTGGTGACGTTTTCGTGGTCGATCATCACCAGGCAAGTGAGGTAAGGGCGCCGGTCACCCACGACGACGGCGTCGGAGATGTAGGCTGAAAATTTCAGCTGATTCTCAATCTCGCTGGGCGTGATGTTCTTGCCGCCGGCGGTGATGATGATGTCTTTGAGCCGGTCGAGAATGTAAACGAAGCCATCCTCATCGATGCGCCCGACATCACCGGTATGGAGCCAGCCATCGATAATGGTTTCGGCGGTTTTCTGTTCCTGGTTCCAATAGCCCTGGATCACGCCGGGGCTGCGAATGAGGATTTCGCCCGAATCCGAAATGCGAACCTCGCAACCCTGGAGCGGCCGACCGACGCTGCCAAAGCGGGTAGCGCCCGCCACGTTCCCGGTAGCCAGGCCGGTGCATTCGGTCTGGCCATAGGCCTCGAACATCGGCACGCCCAGGCTCCAGTACCATCTAATCAACTCGGGGGCGATGGGCGCGGCCGCCGTGACCAGCCAGCGGGCCCGGTCGATACCGAGTATTTTGCGCACGTTGCGCACAACAAAACGGCTGGCAAAGGCCCACGGGATACGAAGCTTTAGCGGAACCGGTTTTTGCCGCAGCCGGTATTCGGCGACCCGCTCGCCCAGCGCCAGCGCATGCCGATAGGCCCAGCGGCCCAGGGGTGTACCCTCCTTGAGCATGATCGCGATGGTGGAGTGCTGCTTCTCCCATACCCGCGGCACGCCGAAATGGGTATTGGGCTCAACTTGCTGCTGGTTTTCCACCGTGGTGTCGAGGCTTTCCACCAGGTTGATCCTCGAGACATTAACGATGGGGAAAAGGATGTAAAAAATCCGGCCGGCAATGTGCGCCAGCGGTAAAAATCCAATCTGCTCATCCCCGGCGTTCATGGGTAGCGCGTGACTGACGGTTGATGCCTGAAAAAGCAGGTTGCGATTCGAAATCATGGCGCCTTTGGGGGCGCCGGTCGTTCCGGATGTATAGGTGAGCACCGCGATGTCTTCAGCATCGCACAGTCCCACCGCCGCGTCCCAGGCACGCGGATGTGCCTGTTCGTACTGGCGGCCCAGCTCGAGCAGGTCATCGAAGCTGATGCACTGAGGGTCATCCAGGGCGCGCAATCCCTCCATGTCGAAAATGATGATTTTTTCCAGCGTGGGCGTTTGCTCGCGCACCTGCAAGACCTTGTCCAGCTGCTCTTCATCTTCAGCAAAGTAAAAACGGCTGCCGCTGTCATTGATCAGGAACTCGACCTGGCTGGGTGCGTCGGTGGGGTAAACCCCGTTGGTGATGCCGCCGGCGCAAAGAATGGCCAGGTCGGTGAAAATCCACTCCCGATTGATCTCCGAGGCGACCGAACACCGGTCGCCACGCTGTAGCCCGAGCGCCATCAAACCCAGTCCCGCCAGGCGTGACTGTTCTCCCCAGTCGCTCCAGGTGTACTCGTTCCAGATGCCAAAATCTTTCTCGCGCAGCGCCACTGTGTCCGGATGTTCTTGAACGCGCTTGAGAAACAGCGCCGGCAGGGTGCTGCAGCCGTCGATCACGGTGTTGGGTGCGCCGCCGCTCATCGCCAGGTCTTGCGCTGCTTCCAGCGCCGGCGCCCCCGCACGCCCTGATCTTTCATTCCCAGGTAAAACTCCTGGATGTCCGTGGCATTTTTCAGCCGCTCCGCCTCATCTTCCATGACGACGCGCCCAAGCTCCATCACGTAGCCAAAATCGGCAATGTCCAGCGCCATCCTGGCGTTTTGTTCAACCAGCAACACGGTGACCGATTGCTCCTGGTTGAGACGCAATATGATCTGGGCAATTTCAGCCACCAGGCGTGGTGACAGGCCCAGGGATGGTTCGTCCAGCAACATGATTCGGGGTCGCAACATCAGCGCCCGGCCGATTGCCAGCATTTGTTGCTGACCACCCGACAGGTAGCCTGCCTGCAGCTTTCGCTTGTCGGCCAGGGGCGGAAAATAGTTAAAAACCAGCTCGAGATCATCATGGATGCCCGTGTCGCGGCGGCTGTAAGCGCCCATCAGGAGGTTGTCTTCCACGCTGAGGAAGGGAAAGACCTCGCGCCCTTCGGGCACATGGGCAACCCCGTCGCGCGCGATCTTGTCGGGGTCTCTGGACTGGATTTCCCGGCCCTCGAGCAGGACCTGCCCTTTTTGTGGGTTCATTGCCCCGCTGATGGTCTTCAGCACGGTGGTCTTGCCGGCCCCGTTGGCGCCCAGCAGCGTGACCAGTTGACCTGGCCGGACTTCCAGGCTGACGCCTTTTACCGCCATGACCGGGCCGTAATAGGTTTCGATGTTGCGCAGGGCGAGCAGCGGTGTCATCTCAGTCACCCAGGTACGCGCGAATCACTTCCGGGTGTGACTGCACCTCGGAGGGCTTGCCAATGGTCAATACTGCACCGTCGGCCATGGCCATGACACGATCGGAGCTGGTTGTGACCAGGTTCATGTCGTGCTCCACCATGATCACCGTGGCGCCAAAATCCTGGTTGATGTCCTCGATCCAGTAGGCGACATCCTCGGTTTCCTCAGGGTTGAGTCCGGACGAAGGCTCATCCAGCAGGAGCAGCTTGGGTTGGATGCACAGGGCGCGCGCCACTTCCACCATCTTGCGAATGCCGTACGGCAGGCTGGCGATCGCCTGGTTGCGGTAGTGCTGCAGATCCAGCAGATCGATCACGTCCTCAACCGCGCGACGAAAAGCGACCTCCTGGCGGCTCACCGCCGGGCTGAACAGGAGTTCGCTGAAGAGGTTGGTTGCCCGGTGCACGTGTCTTCCGATGAGCAGGTTCTTCAACACGGTTTCATGTTCGAACAGTTCCGTGTTCTGAAA
>WTJD01000018.1 GCA_011524975.1 Lysobacterales bacterium | reverse complement strand
GACCAGTACTTGGGGCTGTGCGCGTCGGTGCAGATGTATACGTTCTCGTGCTTCCAGGCCATGGCGATCATTTCGTCATGCCAGGGAATGCCGACATGGGAGCCGATCAGCTTCAGTTCGGGGAGGTCACAGGCGATGTCGTCGAGATAAATCGGGCGACCGACCGATCGGCAGCGATGCTCCCTGGCGTAGATCAGCGATTGTCCTACCTGCATCTGTATCGGTATGTCGAGTTCGATGCACTTGGCATAAAAAGGGTAATAGCGCGCATGGTTCGGCTCGAGATCGAACCAGTGCGGGTAAAGGTGCGCGCCGATGAAGCCCCATTCACTGACCGCGTGTTCCAACGCTCGCACACCTTCCATGCCCTGGAAAGGGTCAATACCGATGAGACCGGAAAACCGGTCGGGGTACTTCGCCACCGCATCGGCAACCACCTCCGGCGGCATGTGGTAACAGCCCGGCAGCCCCTGCCGCCCGGACTTGGCAGCAATGAGAAACCCGTGACTGATGCCCGCGCGGTCCATCTCGCTGACCATGTCTTCCAGGCTGATGCCTGCGCTGGAATGCCGTCCCTTGACCTTGCCCATGAAAAACTGATCCGTCCAGCCCGGGCGATGAGACAGCGCCTCGGGGGTCCAGATGTTGACGGCGGCATCGATGGCCAGGTAATCACTCATGAAGTTACCTCACAAACCCAGGAATACCATGCCCGCGCCACAGGCAAAAATAGCCGCCCCGGCCATGGCATGGCTGTAGGGCTGCAGTCCGCGCAGGTGGACGGCGCTCAGGCTTCGGTGCAGCAAGACGACCACGGCCAGCATCGTCCCCACGGTGACCAGCCCGAACACGGTGGTGACCGCCAATACGCCCGCCATGCTGTGGGTGGCAGCGGGGTACATCAAAAGGGGAATCAGCGGCTCACAAGGCCCGAGCACGAAAATGATAAAGATGACCCAGGGCGTGACCGACGCGCCCGAAGCCTGCTCGTGCACGTGGGCGTGCTCGCCCTCGTGCCCGTGTTCATGGTGGTGCAGTACGTCGCCGTGACGATGCCAGTGCGCGTGCGGCCGACGGCGCCATGCCCGGCGCAAACCCCAGGCCGCATAAGCGAGACCCAGGCCCAACAGCATCCAGGCAGCCGCCTCGCCGCGGAGGGCCTCGACGGCAACCAGCCCCGATACGGCAGAGCCCAGCCCAATACCGACCAGGCCCAGGGCGACAGAGCCGACGAGGTGCCCCAGGCCGCACCACAGCGTGACGCTGACCGTTCGCGCCAGGCTCCACTGCCTGGCCTTGGCCATGGCCACGAACGGCAGGTAGTGGTCCGGGCCTAGCAGCGTATGCACGAACGCGATGGCAGCCGCAGAACCGGCCAATAACAGAATTTCAGCCATCATGCCCATGCCCCCTGAAAGTGCTCACTCCCATCAGCCTACTGATTCTATCATCCGCCCGCGCGCGGCCGTTTACGCCGGCGGGGCCGCAACGCGCCATCATGGGGCCGGCCCCACGAGTTCAATCCGCTCCCCTGAGGGGCCCTCGAGGAACAGCACGCTGGCCCCCCGGTAAGGCGCGCTTTGCAGGGCAACCGCTTTTTGACCGGTCCGTTTCACCACGTTGTCCAGCGACTCGACCCGAAAACTCACGATCGCCGGCCCGTAGGGCAGACCGATCGAGGTGTCGAGCCGGCGCTCGGCCGCATCCGGATACCGGTCAATCTCAATCAGGAATGGCTCCTGCAACTGGGCGATGGACAGGTCGTAAAGCGTATCTTCGGGCTCGTTCCACGCGCGCGAGAGGACGCTGACCCGGTAGGGATAAGGTCCGCTGATCGCCTGGCCCAGCGTGTCCCGGTAAAACACCGTGGTCGCCTCGAGATCGGCTGTTCCCAGCACCATGATGAAAACCCGGTCCACCCAGGACTGCGCCGTACCGATATTGAAACTCGTCAACTCAGGGTCGATCACATGCGTGAAATACAGCAATTCCCGGTCTGGGCCCAGGGCCTGCATCGCGCGGATATTGTTCTTGTCGGTCAAAAAAGCCGGCGGGCCAATGATTTCGAACAGGTCCGGGTCGAGTTGCCCGGAGAGGCGATCAGGATCAGCGGCCTGGATTTCGACCGCGTTCCAACCCAGGGTTTTCATGGGCTGATAGTTGCCTTGACTTCCGGTCTCCACAAAACGCAGGAACACCTCAGAGTCCGAATCCGGTTTCATCAAGACCCAGCGCGCGCCTTCCGCCGGCGGCGATTGCCAGATGTTCGCCAGTTCCGATGACACCTGGCCACGGGCCACGGGCTGATAGCCCAGTTCACTCTGGTAGGCCTGCTCGGTGCGCGTCACGCTCAAGACCAGCAGGGTAACGATGTAAATGGATTTGAGCACCGGGGCGGCTCACCTCAAGTATTAATGTTATATGTATAATACTTTTAAAGACGATTCGGTGCGACCTGTACAACAACGCGAGCCCTGAACCTGTTAAATGCCCCTGACGCTTTTCGAAAAACTCTGGTCAGCCCATGAAATCCGCGACCTTGGAGACGGACAGTCGCTGATCCTGATCGACCGCGTGTTTCTGCACGAGCGCACCGGCGCCATCGCGCTGAGAAACATGGCGGAATCCGGCCGGGCAGTGCGCGATCCATCGCGCGTGTTTTGCACCATGGACCATATCGTCGACACTCACCCCGGTCGTGGCGACGAGACCTTGATGCCCGGCGGGCAGAACTTCATTCGGGCCACTCGAGAAGCCGCCCAGGCAGAGGGGCTGCACCTGTTCGACATTGGTCACCCGCTGCAGGGCATCATGCATGTCATTTCACCCGAGCTGGGCATCGCGCTGCCGGGCCTGACCGTGGTTTGCCCGGACAGTCACAGCTGCACCCTGGGGGGCATCGGAGCGCTGGCCTGGGGCATCGGCTCAACCGACGCCGAACACGCCATGGTCACGGGCACGCTGCGGGTCAGGCGGCCGCGAAACATGCGCGTGCGCTTCGAAGGGCAGCGGCCGAAAGACGTCACGGCCAAGGACATGGTGTTGCACCTGATCCGGCAGATTGGCAGTGACGGTGGCGCGGGGCACGTCGTGGAATACGCCGGCCGGGCCGTCGCGGACCTGGACGTCGAGGCCCGATTAACGCTGTGCAACATGGCGGTGGAGTATTCCGCGTTCACGGCCCTGATCGCCCCGGATGCGAAGACCATCGAATACGCGCTGGGCCGCCCATTCAGCCCGCCGCCGCAGCACGAGGCGACCGCCGTCGAGCATTGGCGCGGCCTGCGCTCCGACCCCAAGGCCAGGTTCGACCGCGAGCTGGTCATTGATTGCGGAACGATCCAACCGACCGTAACCTGGGGAACCAGCCCTCAGCATTCTGTACCCATCGGCTCCACGGTTCCCGACCCGGCCGATGAGCCTGACGCGGGCCGTCGTGCGGCCATGAAAAGAGCGCTGAGCTACATGGGCCTGGAAGCCGGCAAGCCGATGGAGGCCATTGAGATCGACGCCGCGTTCATAGGCTCCTGCACCAACGCCCGCCTGTCTGACCTCCGCGCGGCCGCGGAGTACCTGCGGGGGCGAAGCGTCAGCCCTGATGTCACTGCTGTCTGCGTCCCCGGCTCAACCAGCGTCAAGCGCGCGGCTGAAAAAGAGGGGCTCGACCAGGTTTTCAGGGAAGCGGGTTTCGAGTGGCGCGAATCGGGCTGCTCCATGTGCTTTTATGCCGGCGGGGAGACCTTTGGCCCCGGAAAGCGGATCGTTTCAAGCACCAACCGGAATTTCGAAGGCCGGCAGGGCCCAGGGACCCGAACCCACCTCGCCAGTCCGCTCACCGTTGCGGCCTCGGCCTGCGAAGGGCGTCTTGCCAGGGCGGCAGCCGAATGAGGAGAGCGCCCTTCATTCGCCACCGAGGCATCGTGGCGCCGCTGCTGCGTGACCACGTGGATACCGATGCCATCATCCCCTCCCGTGAAATGAAGCGGGTATCCCGGAAAGGCCTGTCGGAGGGCCTCTTCGCGGGCTGGCGTTACCGGGACGAGGAAAAAAGGACCCCGGACCCCTGTTTCGTGCTCAACCAGGCGCAGTACAAAAACGCCAGCATCCTGGCCACCGGCGATGACTTCGGCTGCGGCTCTTCACGGGAACACGCGGTTTGGGCGCTGGCCGAATACGGCTTTCGCGTGATCCTGGCGCCGTCTTTCGCGGCCATCTTTGAACGCAACTGCATCAACAACGGCCTGGCGCCGATCAGGCTGGAGGAGCAGCAGATAGATGCGCTGCTGGCGCAGACCGAGGCCGATCCGCAAAACTCAGCCGTCGAAATTGACCTCGAGAAAACAACCGTGGTCTGCCCGGATGGCGCCCGGATCAGGTTCACCCTCTCAGAGGCGGCGCGCACCTTATTGATCCATGGTTGGGA
>WTJD01000266.1 GCA_011524975.1 Lysobacterales bacterium | reverse complement strand
GGGCGATGATATTTATGTCATGGCCGGCTCCAAGAACGACGATGAGGCCATCGGCGGCGGTGGCCCGCTGCCGCGCGTTTATTTCAACGATGTCTGGAAGTCCTCCGACGACGGCGCCACCTGGCAGCAAATGACCGCGGCCGCGCCATGGGCGCCACGCGCCGGCGGCGTGGTGGTCGTGAAAGACGACTGGATGTACATGATCGGCGGCGAGGCCGGTTTTGAAGGGCCCTACTTCAACGACACCTGGCGCTCGCAAGACGGCGCCAACTGGCAGCTCATGAGCGAGGATGGGGGCTGGCCGTCAAGGCCCGGGCACAAGTGCGGCGTGGTGTACGACGAGATTGTCTGCTTTGGCGGCTTTGGGCTGTTTGCCAACCCGGTGGACATGTGGTCCACCACCGACGGCAGCAGCTGGACCGACCTGCAGCAGGCGCCGTGGAACGCCATGGACCCGCTGGAGGTGAAGTACGACTTCGACGTGGTCACCACCGACAACGCCCAGGGCGTCCCGGACACCATCTACACCTTTGGCGGCGACAGAGAGCGCTTCGACCTGCCGCCCGAGGTCAATGTCAACCTGGTCGACAACGATGTCTGGGCCTGGTCCCGTGAGGCCCAGCGCCCACCATCGGCGCCCGCCGTACCGGTTCCATCCATGGCGGCCTGGTCCACCACGCTGTTGATTGGCCTGCTGCTGGCCGTGGCCGGCTGGGTGCTGCGGCGTTACTAAACCCGCCCAGATCGGGCACCTGAACAACCACTACCGCGCCAGGGATGGCGCCAACAGGAAACACCATGAAAACCACCACTCTGATCACCGCGCTGGTGATTTCGCTCGCCCTGCTGTTGCCCACAGAGGCCAGCGCCAAGCGCAAACGCACCTGCCCCATCAATAATTCGACCGACATGGTGTATTACTCAGGCAGCGGCGCCAGCAGCATCAGCCAATCCTGGATGACCCATTTTCTCGACTGGTGGCGTGCGCAGGGCGCGGATTTCAGTTACGTGGATCTCAGCGCAGCGGAAGTGGGCGCCTGCGACCTCACCGCCTATCCCGACCTGGACGTGTACATCCAGCCCGGCGGTGACGCCTACCTGGCGCAAAAGTGGATCGGCGCCGACGGCAAGTCCCGCATCCAGGACTTCCTGGCATCGGGTGGCGCTTATTTTGGGGCCTGCGCCGGCTGGTATTTCGCGGCCGGCGATTACGTCTGGCAGGACAATTACTACGACCACAGCAACCTGCTGGGCGTTTACCCGGTGGCTGTCGAGGGCAGCATCCGCGAGATCGCAGACTACGATGTGGGCGCCGGCTACACCATCACCACGCTGGAAAACGGGCTCCAGGCGGTGTACTGGGGCGGGCCTACCATCGGCTATGAATACACCGGCGAACTGGCGGGCGAGGTCATTGAACAATTCACCTATCGTTCGCTGCCCGCCGTGGTTCGATACCAGAACATGCTGCTGACCAGCGTGCACCTCGAGGCATTTGAAAACGACAACGTCAGCGGGCTTTCCACCGAGGCGCGGGAGGCCAACTACCGCTACCTGGCGCGGCTGATCAACGAGACCGCCGGCACGTCTTTCTTCGTCCCGGACGACCCGGAGCCACCCGGGCCCAGCCAGTGCGCGGACGGCATGGACAACGACGGCGACGGGCACATTGACATGGCGGACCCGGACTGCGCCAACCCGGAGGACGATGACGAGTCCGCCGCGCCGCCAGAACCCAGCGACGTGCTGTTTGATACCTTTGAAACAGGCCTGGACTGGGCGCTGTCGGGGCCGGGCGCCCCATGGGAAATCCGCACGGACCAGGTCTGGGATGGCCAGTTCAGCGCGGGCATTAAGCGCACCGGGGCCAACAAGCCTTCCATCATGGAGCACGCCATTGATCTGGGCGGCTATAACAGCGCCACCCTGGCCTACCACCGCAAGCTGTCCGGCCTGGACGCCTCGGATGATTTTCGCGCGGAGTATTTCGACGGCCAGTGGGTCGCGGTCGAGGCCATTGGCTCAGGCCGGGCCAACGGCGGCTTTGCCGAGCGGTCATTCGCCATCCCCGTCACCGCCACAGCCATTCGCTTCGTCTGCGAAGCCGGCGCCGTCTCCGAGGGCTGCTGGGTGGACAACGTCAGGGTGTCGGCGCACTAGCCCTTAACAGCCCCGGGCAGAACCCGGCCGAAGGCGGCCGGGTTACATATCGCGTGGTGTTCGCTGTGGCCTAGCGGCGGCCTCCCTTGGCAACCGGTGCGATGCGATAGACCGCGCCCGAATCACCAAACGGCGTTCCGGTGGAGTTGGTCATCAAGTACAGCTCTCCGCCCGCGTCTTCGCCAAAACCATTGACGAACTCACCGACTTGGTCTCGATCTTTGAGCTTGAACGCCACGGGGTTCTGGCGGCCGTCCAGGTAAAAGATCTGCCCTTCCGGATTGCTGAAGTCGAACGATGTCGACCAGTCGCCGAAGACGTAACTGCCTTCCAGTTCCCGGCTGTTGCTGCCCCGATAAACGAAGCCGCCGATGATGGAAATGCCCTCATCATGGTCGTATTCCGCGATCGGCGCCACGAAGTTGCCCGGCAAGCTAGCCGGATCGCGGTCGGTGACATAGCCCGCGCCGGTGCCATTGGGCTCGAACACGAAGCTGCCCTCCAGCAATCGCCAACCATAGTTGCCGCCGCGCACCACCACGTCGATTTCCTCGATGTCGTTTTGCCCGACGTCTGCCGTCCACAATTCGCCGGTGACCGCATCAAAGGCGAAGCGGAAGGCGTTGCGGAAGCCCCATGCGTAGATCTCTTCCACCGCGCCGGAAACGCCGACCAGCGGATTATCGGCCGGAATACCATACGCGCCGTTTGCTGAATTATTGCCCTCGGGATCCACGCGAAGTATGGCGCCCAGCGGGGTTGAAATATCCTGCCCATTGCCATTCGGCCCATGGCCGACGGCCGGGCCACCGATGAAGGGCTGCCCGTCCTGATCGTCCGCCGCACCCCCGTCACCCAGGGCGATGTAGAGCAACCCGTCCGGACCAAAAGCCAGGGAACCACCGTTGTGATTCAGCTGCGGCTGATCGACCCGCAGCAACACGCGACGGGACCCCGCGTCCACCGTCATCGAAGGAGCGGCTGGGTCCAGCACGCGCCACTCGGTGATGACGCTCAGGTGATCCGCAACCGTGTTTGCGGGCATGGAGGAGAAATCCGCCGCGCCGCTGCCCACGGGCTCTGAGCTGAAGAGATAGAACAGGCCGTTATCCGCAAAATCGGGGTGGAAGGCCATGCCCAGTAGCCCACGCTCATCGTAGGTGCCGGGGCCAAAAATACCCAACGGCACCATGAGTGCGCCCACATCGTGGAACAGGGATCTCTCGACCGGTGATGCCGCAAGATCCAGCACCCAGACCTTGCCATCCTGATCGACGACAAACAGGTCGTTCGGTCTGCCCGGCGCCCAGATGCCGTAGTTCGGCGACACCAGGCCGGTGGCCACGGGTTCAAGCGCCACCTCGACCCGGCCGGCCTTAATACTGCCGGGTATCGGATCGTCCAGGCGACGACCGATCAAGCTGGAAAAGACATCCGTGCTCGATGTCGCGGCATCCCGATCGGGGTCCCCGTCTATCACTTCAGCCGTCCACGTGATCATGCCTACTCGATCAGGCACGTAGCTTGGGAATGACACCGACTGACGTGTACGACGCCTGCCCGAATCCACTTCCAGGGTCTCCGAGTAAAGCTCTGTGCCCGCCTGCTCAGCGATGACATGAACCAACACGGAATTGCGTCCCTTGCCGGAATTGATGATGTCCACGCTGGGGGTCACCGTGTCACCGTTATCCAGGTCGGCGCTGTCAGCGGTCAGGAACTGGGTGATATCGACATCCACCAGCGTCTCCACGCCAAGACCAGAGAGCGGCACTTGCACGGAGCCATCCACAGGGTCATCGCTGCTCACTTCAAGGCAGCCAGTGTCCAGCCCGGTCGCAGACGGGCTGTAATCCACAGGAACCGTCACTGACTGGCCAAACTCGATGGCCGCCTGCGACCAGGCAGGTATATCGAATTCGCTGCTGGTTCCGCCGCACAGCGACACGTTTGTGACGGTCAGGGTGGCCTGGCCGAGATTGGTCAGCACCAGGTCGGCTTGCGCAGTTGCATTGATCAGCACTGAATCAAATGCCAGCTCAGCCGGAACAATATTGATGACGGCATCCACAGGTGGGTCAATATCGATTTCACCCAATATGCCCGCCGGCGGCGGCTGATTGGTTTGCACGGTGCCGTTTTTGTTGTAAATGGTGTTGTTGGGCCCTAACGTCCAACCCGGCTGTGAATTTCCTTCGATCTCGTTCAGGTTGAGCGACAGGCTGGCATCGGCATCAGAATTTTGTGATTCAACAGACCGCAGCGCGCTGACGTCATCCCCACTCGCGTCCGCTGCAAGCGCGGCCTTGATGGCCCAGCCATACCCGTTCCACGGCGTGCCACCGCTGGAGTTTTCATGGCATAGCTGACATTTGCTTCCCGCTCCAGCGGCGTTGACGGCGGAATCCGAACTGCCGTACATGGACTCCCAGGTCCCCAGCAGCTCCGGGCGCGCCGATGCCGGCTCGACCCACAGCCCCGAAAAAATGAAAAAAACAGCGGAAACTTTAAGAGCAGCACCCCTCGCAGCACGCGTGACCATCAGCGATCCCCTTGATTACCCGGTAATAAAACACATCCCTTCCCGACAGCATAGCAAAAGTGTCGCACGCGATCACATCGATCGCGCTCCCGCTGGCAAGCACAAAGGTCAGAGATACGGCGTTTAACGGTACAAAGCGTTCAACCGCGCGCCCTGGCCGCGCCGGGCTTTCGCCCCGAGCGTTTGCGCGAGCCGTGCTTCTTCAGCACGGCCTGCGACTCGGCCCTGGCCTGCTGGGTGGTGCGCAGCTGCATGATGCGCGAACGCGCCTCGCGGGTGGCCGTCACGTGATCCACGATGGGCAGAGGGTAGGCCTTGGGGCGCTGATCCCCTGCTGATTCCGGGTTGGCCAGTTGCTTGCCGCGCAAGCCGGCCAGCTCGGGGCACCAGCGGTGAATGAACGTTCCCTCGGGGTCCTGATCGAGCACTTGCTTGGCGGGTGAATAAATGCGCAGGGTGTTGATGCCCGTGGTGCCCGACTGCATCTGAAACTGGCTGTAGTGAATACCGGGCTCGTAGTCCAGGAACTGCTTCGCCAGCCAGGGCGCTGTGCGACGCCAATCCAGCCAGAGATGGTAACTGGCAAAGCTCACCAGCATGGCGCGCATGCGGAAGTTGATCCACTTCGTTTCCCTCAGCGCCCGCATGCACGCGTCCACCATCGGATAGCCGGTCTGGCCTGCTTTCCAGGCCTCGAAGCGGTCCTCGTCGAATTCATCTTCGCGCAAACCGTCCATGGCGCGATGCATATTCTCCCACTCCAGCGAGGGCTGATCCTCGAGCTTCTGGATAAAGTGGCAGTGCCAACGCAGCCGCTTGCCATGCGCGGCCAGTGATTTCAGCCAATACGGCGGACGCGGTTTTTGTGCCCGTATCTCAGCAGCCCTGGCCTCGCTGCGTTGAAAAATCTCTCGCATGGATATGTTGCCCCAGGCCAAGTGGGCGCTTAGCCGACTGCATGCATCGTAAGCCGTGACGGGGCTGGACATCTGCGTGGCATATTGCTCGCCCCGGTGATCGAGAAACTCATCGAGTATCTCGCGGGCCAGGTTTTCACCACCCCGCTGCCTCAATGGATGAGGCGCCTCGGAAAGTGCCTCATGGCTGATCGCGAACGGCAGCGAAACCGCGGGCGAGCGAAGCGCCTGCGGCGCGGGTGTGATGGGCTGATTCATGCGCTTGCGCCAGCGCGCGGCCCAACCGTCACGGTCGCGCAGGGGCCGAAACACCCCGTGTTGCGGAAACTCTTCCCACTGCACCTGTGAGCGCTGACACCATGCCCCCACCGCCCGATCGCGCTGATAGCTCAGGTCGTTGCCCGTCTCCTCGTGACTGTAGAGATGATCAAATGACCAGGCCGCACGCAGGCGCTCAAGCACCTCGATGACCTCTCCCTGTGCAATGGCCAGGCGGCCACCCAATGCCTGCACCCTGGGCGCCAGCTCACGCAGCGACTGGTTGATGAAAAGGGCGTGGGCATCATCGAAATCTGCCGCCGCGCGCAGGGCGGGTTCGATGACGTACAGCAGCAAGCACTCACCTTCAGCCGCCCGGGACAGGGGCGCATGGTCGTGCAGGCGAAGGTCGCGTTTTAACCAGACAACAGAGCGCATACTGAGAGTTTAAGCAGGCCAGATGAAGAAACTGTCAAGCGATTCAGCGGTTTGGGCCAGCCGCGCGCGCGTCGTGCTCACACGTCCTGTCCACGGATCATGCCCATAGGCCATACGCACGCAACCCGAACTGCTGAGATCCGCGCAGGCTCAGGCGGTGTCGTTGGCTCCACCGCGGGGGTTTTTCACCACCCCGAAATTCAACGCGAAGTGAAAAGTACTGCCCTGCCCCAATTCACTCTCGGCCCACATCTTGCCCCCCATGACCTTGACCAGCCTGTGCGCCAGAGCCAGGCCGATGCCCAGGCCATCCTCGGCACGGGAGAACGAATCATCCTGCTGGGCGAAGGGCTTGAACATGTCTTCCAACTCGGCGGCATCAATGCCAATCCCATCATCCTTGACGCTGAACTGCACGCCCACCTCTGCGGCATCCGTCCGGGTCAGCTGCACGTCCAACTCAACCCGACCGTTTTCCTTACCAAACTTCACGGCGTTATCCAACAGGCAATCCAGCACCTGAGCCACCGCCGTGTCGTCACCCACCAGGCGGCTCGGCACATCCGGCGATATCCTGGTCGCCAACTGCATATTTTTATCACGCAAGCGGGCCTCCAGCGGGTCGCAAACGCGCGAAACCACAGCAGACATGCCAAATTTATTGTGATCCACTTTCCACTCGCCTGTTTCGAGAACCGTGTAGTCGAGCACGCTGTTGACCAACCGCATTAACTGGCCCGACGAAACCTGCGCCATATCCACGTAGATCGCCTGCTTCTCTCCCAACTCAGTCTGGCGCATCATGCCCAGCAAGCCCTGAATGCCGTTCATCGGTGTGAGCAATTCATGGCTGATCTTGGACAAAAAGCGGTTCCGTGCGCGCAGGGCGGTCTTTGCCTCAACGGCCAACGCCTGGTTGCGTTGGCTCTGAGCCTTCAGGGCCGCGGTTCGCTCTCGCACCGCCTCTTCCACCCGCACCGTGTAGCCGGTAATCAGAAGCATCAAGGCGGCCAGAAGCGCGTTGGCAGCCATGCCCGCCCCGAGAAACCAGAAGCTTCGCCAACGGGATCGGGCCCGAATCAGCGCGGAGGTGGGGTCAACGGAAAGCTGGAACTCGCGCCCGCCAAAAACAACATCGGCCTGGAAGAACGGCGCGGTCGATGCAACGGGCCGCGGCCCAAACAGCCGCTGCTGGGACGCTGAATCGACGAGCCGGACCGTCATGTCCTGGGGGCGATTTACCAGCGCACCGACAAAATCACCCATCCGCAACACGCTCAACAGCACGCCCGGCGCGTGCGCGCCTGTGCTGACGCGCCGCAACAGCAGCATACCCGCCTGGCGCTCTTGCTCCTGCACCAATTCAATGGGCGCCGTCGCGACGGCCTCGTTGGAATCCATGGCCCTCAGGAGCGAGGCTCTGCGCGTCTCCTCAGAACCCAGGTCAAAGCCCAGAACCTCCTCGTTCCCGGCCAGTGGCGACAACAATGTCACCGGGTAGTAGTGGTCTCGCACCCCGGCACGAACCAGCTGACCTTCGGCATTCCGTTCCGTGATCCCCAAAGACGGCAGCGTGTTTTGAAACCGGGCCTCAAAATCAGCCCGGTCAGCCAGAGAAACGCGGGGGGCCCACTCAACGGCCTGCACATTGGGGTATCGCTGCATGGCTTGATCAACAAATGCTGCGAATTGGTCCGCTGCCAGCGGGGTATCGCCTGAGTGCCGCATCAGCGCGTCAATCTGGTCCAGCATGAATTCCAGTTCCCCCAAACGGGCCTGCAGTTGCAGGGCGAACTCCTGGGACTGCAACTGAAAAGCCTGCTGAAACTGGGATCGCTCGCTGGACGCCACGCGCAGATAGCCACTGACAATGAGCAGCGCGGCCAGCAGCGTGGGGCCTATGACGCCGATTCTTCGAGATCGCCACTGAGCCCTGGGCCGGCCGAACACGGCCATGAACAGGGGAAACATCACCACCATGCCCATGGTGTCGCCAATCCACCAGGTCAACCAGTTCAAACCGGATGTGGACGCATCGAGCAGGCCCATCAATGAGAAGGCAATGATTGAGAGCGTGCTGCTGATGGTGCAAATCAGGGGCGCCATCAGCAGATAGCGTGTGATGTGCTGGCCGCTGTCAAACAGAGAATCCAGGCCGATCCATCTGCGCAGCAGCGTTCCGCCCACGTAGGCCTGTGCGATAGAGCCCAGGCCAATGACCGATGACGTCGTCAGGACCATGAAACCGGACTGGGGAGAAACATGCAGGTGCAACAAGACGGCGCCCAGCCAGACCCACGGCAAGACCCGCGGTCCCCAGATATAACAGGCGCCAATGGCGATGCCCGGCGGCAAGTAAACGGCGGCGCCAATGGGTGGCAGCGCCAGGGGCAACCATAACCAGCCCAGCACGAAATAGGCGGCCGTCAGCAGGGCGCCGCTCAAAAATGAGAAGCGGCCGACTTCTTCCCGTATGCGTGTTCCCCACATACCCCTGATTTGAGCTCCGCTGTGTATAAAATTGCCCCCAACGTCATTTTACAACGATTCCGCCCAAAAAGACCCAGTGGACTCTTGACGCAGAGGGTTTGGGGCTCCCGGAGGCATCACGGCACCTCTTTCGTTGCTTATTTTTCAAGGAATTTCCACAGTCGTGTCAACCTTTCGCCGCGTTCGTCGTTGTATTCGTTATTGGGCTGCACCGGTCAACGGGACCTGCCCACGGCAATGATCAGACACAGGAGAGACGCAACATGGATGAAGGCAGACGGTCATTCATCAGGCAGAGCAGCTCCATGGCCGCGGCCATGGCGCTGTGGAGCCACCCTGCTTTTGGCAAGCTGCTCAGCACGGCCCAGCCGGTGGACCCGGCACTCAGCGTGCTGAGGCGGTTTTGCCTGGGCATTCACCCCACTGACGTCGAGGCTGTATACCAAGCAGGCCCTGACGCCTGGCTGGCATCACAGCTCCGCCACGGCGGCAACGATCGCCAGGTCGAGGCCGATATTGATCGATGGTACCCAACGGTGGGCGCCCCGGTGGCGGACCTGCTCGCGGCCTTGAAGCAAGGCAGGATAGAGACCACCGACGTCGCGGCGCAGCTGAAAGCCGCCGCGGTTTATCGCGCCGCCCACAGCCGCTATCCGCTGTTCGAGGCCATGGTCGATTTCTGGACCAATCATTTCAATATCAACCATGCGACACCCGCTTTGCGCGTGCTCAAGACCATGGATGATCGCGAAGTCATCCGGCGCCACGCGCTGGGCAGCTTTCGCGACCTGCTGCACGCCAGCGCGAAGAGCCCTGCCATGCTGGTTTACCTGGACAATGCCACCAGCAAAAAGCAAGGGTTCAACGAGAACTACGCGCGCGAGTTGATGGAACTGCACACCCTGGGTGTCGAGGGCGGCTACACGCACGATGACGTACTGGCCGTGGCGCGCGTTCTGACGGGGTGGTCGGTGCAAAAAGAGGGCGCCCAGCCTGGTACGTTCACATTCATCAGCGCCTGGCATGACTATGACCGCAAGCGGGTGCTTGGCGAGGAGTATCCTGCGGGCGTCGGTCAGCCAGAAGGTGAGCGCTTGCTGGATCAACTGGTCGACCATCCTTCGACCCGGCGTTTCATCGCCGAAAAACTGTGCCGGCGCTTTCTCAGCGACGACCCGGCATCGTCCGCCATCGACACCGTCGAGGCCGCCTGGGGGCGCGACGGCGACATCAAGGCCATGCTGTGGGCGCTGTACAGCACCCCGGAATTCCAGTCCGCCAACGTGGTGAAATTCAGGCGGCCGCTGGACTACATCATTTCCATGATTCGCACCACCGGCACGCAGCTGGACGCCAATGGTGTGCGCATGGTCGCGCTCGGGCTCAAGGGGCTGTCCCAGACGCCATTCGATTACTCACCGCCCACCGGATACCCGGATGACGCCGCCTCGTGGGCATCCACTTCCGGGATGCTGTTGCGGTGGAACATGGCCAGCCTGGCGCTGGGTTACCGTCCCGGGAGCCCCATGCCGGCCCGCGAGTCGCTGCTGCGCCCGGAGTCTCTCGTTACCCGCCGCGCCAGCCCCAAGAAGATCGTGAAAGAGCTGGTGGATGCCCTGGTGCAGGGCGTTATCGATAACGACAGCCACGCGCTGCTGGTGAGTTTCGCCCGCGAGCGTTCGGCTGATCTGCCCGCCGGATCCGGCGACGTGGTCGCCCGGGATGTCGCGAACCTGCTGTTCGCCTCCCCGTGGTTCCAGTGGCACTAGGAGAAACATACTCATGAGCACATATCAATCATCCAACCAGGGCGCAGTGGTTTCCATCTTCCTGCGCGGCGGCATGGACGGCATGCACGCGGCGATACCTGCGGCAGACCCCCAATACCTGGGCCTACGCCCCAACCTGGGGCAGGCAGCACAGGCGGCTACCGACCTCGATGGCTTTTTCAGGCTGCATGCGGCCCTGGAGCCTGTTCACGACATCTACCACGCGGGCCATCTGGCCATGGTGCATGCCGTTGGCGCCCCTGATTCAACGCATTCGCACTTTGACGCGCAGGACTACCTGGATCATGGGACACCTGGCGACAAATCCACCAGCGACGGCTGGCTGGCGCGCGCCATTGCCTCGACCCAGCCCGTGTCTCCACTGGCCGGTGTCGCCATGGGCAACAAGGTGGTCGAGTCCATGCGCCACGCGAGCCAGTCCATCATTTCGGTGTCCACCCTTGAGAACGTGGGCCTGGTGCACCCGCTGGCGGGCATGGACCTCTGGATCGACGCGATGGCCGCCGGCGATGACCTGTTGGGGCCCATCACCGACGCCACCTTCGCGGCGGTCGAGACGCTCCAGGCGTTGCCAGACCCGGGTAACACGAACCTGTATCCCAACTCACCGTTCGGTCAGCAGATGAGCGATGTGGCCCGAATGCTGAAGGCCGATATCGGCATACAGGCGGTGGCGCTGGATATCGGCGGCTGGGACTCGCACGCCGATGAGGAGACCATGCTGACCACCCGGTTTGACGATCTTGCCCGTGGCTTGCGGGTCTTCTTCGAAGACATGGGCGGCCTGATGCAGTCGACCACCGTGCTGGTCATGAGTGAGTTTGGGCGCCGCGCCTATGAAAACGCGTCGGGCGGCACCGACCATGGCACGGCGGGCTGCATGATGGTCATGGGCGACGGGATCAAAGGCGGCCAGGTCTTTACGCAATGGCCTGGCTTGTCCTCCAATCAACTCAACCATCACGGCGACCTGATGCCGACCACGGACTATCGGGAGGTGGTCAGTGAATTGCTGGACGCAAGACACTATTACCCGGACCTCGGCACGGTATTCCCGGGATTCAGCTCAACGGGATACCTCGGCCTCGTTTGAGGCCGTCTGCCTGACCGTGGCCCGGCGCGCCGGGCCCGGCCCATCTTTGCACAAAAGGAGTGCTAAGCTAATTGGCCTGCTGACGCTCCAAACGGCCAACCGCGGCCGGGACACAAGGGATGAATCGAGACGATACCAGGGATGCGCTCGACCAGTTTCTGGCTGGCGTGGAGCGGCGCGCCTACCGCATTGCCCGCTACTCGCTGGGCGGTTCGGACGAGGCCCTGGACGTTGTCCAGGAAGCGATGTTTCGCCTGTGCGAGCGCTACGCGCACCGCCCGAGCGAGCAATGGAAACCGCTGTTTTATCGCATTTTGGCCAATGCCATCACCGATCATCACCGCAAGACCGCGCGCAAGCACGCACGCATCGGGGGCGCCATGCCGGCATCCGACCCCGGCAGCGAGGAATTCGAACCATCGGCCATGCTGGAGCAAAGCGAGCTGGGCGCCCGCCTGGAGGCCGAAATAGGGAGGCTGCCGGAGCAGCAGCGACAGTGTTTTTTGCTACGATGCTGGGAGCAGCTGAGCGTCGCCGAGACCGCAAGGATCATGGGCATCAGCATCGGCAGTGTCAAAACGCACTATCACCGGGCGCTGGCCCGGCTGGGCGTTTTGACGGGAGGTTGAAATGACAAAACCTGATCAGAGCAACGACCGCGGAGACAGCACCACGAAGCGCGTGGAGGCGTCCTTGCGAGAGGCACTGGAAAGCCGGCTTGAAGCGCTGCCTCCGGAAGTGACCCAGCGCCTGGCCGAATCACGCCAGGCGGCGCTGACGCGCCGTTCACGCGCCTACTGGCGCCGGCCTGCCGTTGGCGGCCTGGCGCTGGCCGCGTCCGTGCTGCTTGCTGTGATCCTGATCGGACAGGGCACACGCGAGACCACACCCGGACAGGACGTACCGGGACAGCATGCTGCGGGGCCCGTGGCGGCTGAACCCACAGCCACTGCTGACCTGCTGATTCTCGCGATCGAATCGGAAGATCTCGATGATGAAGCCGCCACCGTCATCCAGGACCTCGATTTCATGCTCTGGCTGAGCCAGCAGGATGACCTGGATGCCTAGACGGTGGCTCAAAAGCAGCATGGCCGCGGTCAGCCTTTGGCTGGGCATCGCGCTGGCCGCCCCCGTACCGGTTGAGGACGAGGAACTGCTGATGTTCATCGCAGCCATGGAGGAGACCGATGAAGGGATGGTCGATGCCCTGCTGCTGCTGTCACTGCAGGATGACCTCCCGGAGACAGACGAACAGGACGAGATGGCCGTGGATGTGTCCATGGCGGAAGAGACGGAAGAGGACACGGTCCCGCCGGAGAAGACAGATGAAATGCATTAACAGGCATGGCTTGCCAAGACGAATGATGGCCATCACTGCGGTGCTGGGTATCCTGCTTGCGCCGCAGGCGCTGGCCATTGAGTGGAGCGAGCTGGATGCGGATGTGCGCGCGGTGCTCGAACCGTTTGAGCAGCGCTGGCCCTCGCTCGATGAGCAGCAGCAAAAGCAAATGGTGTTGGGCGCCCAGCGCTGGGCCGCGATGGACGCCTCACAACAGGAAAACGTGCAAAGACGTTTCCAGCAATGGCGGGACCTGCCGCCCGAGCAACGCGCCCGGCTGTCCGACCAGATGCATCGCTTCAGGCAACTGCCCCCGTCCCAACAGGAACAGCTACGGGCCACCTTGCAGCGCTACAACCAGCTCTCGCCCGAACAGCAGCGCCGCCTGCGCATGCAATTCAAAAACATGAGCGCGGAACAGCGGCGCCGGGCCCTGCGCCGCTCCATGCGCTAAACAGCGCCCTACCGCTGCCAGGTCAGGTTGAGGTAATAGCGACGGCCGTCCTCGAAGCTGGCACGTGAAAACTCGCTGTCAAAAGGAAACGCGGCGCCCACGTCAAAGGAAAAACGTCCAAACAGGAAGGCCAGGTTGACATCGACCTGGCCTCGCGAGGGATTGGCGCCACGCACGTCCGCTGAGCTGCTGCGGCGCACATTGCTGCTGTAGCTGCGCCAGCCGATGACATTGGTGCCAAACGTCTCGCCGGAAACCGACTCTGCCCACAGCGCCGAAACCGATGGAATGATGCCTTTTGAGCCCACGATAAACAGGTGGCTGACGCCTACTGTGAGCCCGGCCAACCAACCGTCAGAATCAATGCGCGTGCGCTCGATCAACTCCGCCTCGGCGGATTGCGCGCGCAGAGTGGTTCGCGCCCGCTGAGACTGGAACTCGAGGAAACCGCCAAGGTACAGCGTCGTCTGCCCCAGCATCCAGTCCCGCCCGGCCTCGATGCCGATACCGCTGTAATCGGCGGTGTCGTCCAGCGAGCCGCTGATCGCACCCTGCCTGGCCAGCTGCGCCTCGCTGCTGGCGGAAAAATAACGCAGGGACGCAGACCATCGCTCACCAAAATAACCGGCGCTGGCCGTGTAGTAGCGGCTGTCAAAATCCCCGCTGCCTTCCAACGTATCGATGCTGTCCCGCACCGCGCCATAGCCCGCGTTGAGATACCACTTTCCGCGTATCAGCGCTGAGTACCCAAGGCGCAGCCCGGCGGGATCAAACCGGAAGTCTGCCAGCGCGGTCACGATGTCGTAACGGTAGGTCTCCAGGCCCACGTTGAAAATATGAATGGGCTCGCCCTCTTCCGGGCCATTCGTGCCGGCCCAGCCGCCCGGGGCGGCCATCACCAACAGCACGCAAGCGTATTGCACGGCCCGGCGAGAGACGCCCTTGATGCCTGCGCGGTGTTTTACTTTCGACATACCCCTTGGCCTGATGACCTGTTCAGAACGCCAAAATACCATATCCGTTTCACCATCTGCGGCCGCTTTTCGGGTGTTACCGGCGCGCAAGCCACTGCCAGGCCGGGTCGAGAGCACATGTTTGCGGCATGGAATGCAGCAAGTATCGGCGCTTTGGAAAAAATGATGCATTCGGTAAAAACAACAGACCCAATGGAGCGATTCTGTTGCTATCATTGCGCACGCATGATGAGCAACCGAAACCTGAACAGCACCGAGAAGGCGATGGGGATACTGCGCATACTGTATCCGGACGCGGATGAGTACGCGTTGGAGCGCAACCTGTATTTTCCATTGAAACGCTGTCTGCAGATACAGCCTGATATCTGTGCTGGTTTTCCGGATTGCATGTGCGGGCGGGACGCGCTGGAGCAGTCGGGCATCGACCCGGACAGCGCCCGTGCTGCGCCCCCGGAGGCCTCTGGGGGCCCCGGCCTGTTCTGATCCATGGTCTCGACAGGCCTCTCCTGGACGATCACCCCAGCTGATGCAGGTGTTCGTTCAATCTCCACCAGGCCGCTCTGCCGTTCAGGCCCAGGTGCTCCGTCTGCTGTATTGGTAGCAGAACGAGCATCGACAGGGTGATCTGAT
>WTJD01000095.1 GCA_011524975.1 Lysobacterales bacterium | reverse complement strand
GGTCTGGGTGATCCGACCCAGTATCTGAGCATGGTGCTGCACGTCTCACGCGGCGAGGTCATCGACCAGCGCAGCATTCTGCGGCGGCTGGCCGAAATGCAGTACAGCCGCAACGACATGGAGCTTCGCCGGGGAACCTACCGGGTGCGTGGGGAGATCATCGATATTTTCCCCGGTGATGAAGAGACCAACGCGGTGCGCATCGAGCTGTTTGACGACGAAGTCGAATCGATTGCTGAATTTGATCCCCTGACCGGCGAGATGCTGCGGAAATTGCCGCGCGTCACGATCTACCCCAAATCGCACTACGTCACACCCCGACAGATCGTGCTGGACGCGGTGGACGCTATCGGCGAGGAACTCAAGGACCGCCTGGCCTGGTTACGGGAGCACCAACAGCTGGTGGAAGCGCAGCGCCTGGAGCAGCGAACGCGCTATGACATGGAAATGATGCTGGAGTTGGGCTATTGCAACGGCATCGAAAACTATTCGCGGCACTTGACCGGGCGGGGTCCGGGGGAGGCGCCTCCCACGTTGTTCGACTACCTTCCGCCCGACGCGATCATCATTTTGGATGAGTCACATGTGCTGGTGCCGCAATTGGGCGGAATGTATCGCGGAGACCGCTCCAGAAAGGAGAACCTGGTGACCTACGGTTTCCGGCTGCCTTCGGCGCTGGACAACCGTCCGCTGCGCTTCGAGGAGTGGGAGGCCAAGACGGGTCAGACCGTCTTTGTCTCCGCCACGCCCAGGGACTACGAACTGGAGCGGTCTGGTGTGGTGGTCGAGCAGGTGGTGCGTCCGACGGGGCTGATCGATCCCGAGGTCGAGGTACGCCCGGTCGCCAACCAGGTGGACGACCTGCTGTCCGAGTGCAACGAGCGTTCTGCCATTGGTGAACGTGTTCTGGTCACTACCCTGACCAAACGGATGGCGGAAAACTTGACGGAATATCTGGCGGATCATGGCGTGCGCGTGCGTTACCTGCACTCCGACATCGATACGGTCGAGCGCGTTGAGATTATCCGCGATTTGCGCCTGGGCGAGTTCGACGTGCTGGTGGGTATCAATCTTTTGCGTGAAGGCCTCGACATGCCCGAAGTTTCGCTGGTCGCGATACTCGATGCGGACAGGGAAGGGTTCCTGCGCTCCGATTCCTCTTTGATTCAGACCATCGGCCGCGCGGCCCGAAACCTGCATGGAAAAGCGATCCTCTATGCCGACACGGTGACAGGCTCCATGCAGCGCGCCCTGGATGAGACGGAGCGTCGCAGGGAAAAGCAGTTGGCCTTCAACGAGGCGCATGGGATCACGCCGAAATCGGTGGAAAAGCGAATTGCCGACATCATGGAGGGGGCCCGAGATTCAGCCCCTGGCCGCTCCCGGCGAGCGAAGGTCGCGGACACCAGTGCGCCCTATCCCTCGGCCTCCCCAGCCGAGCTTGGTAAGTCTATCTCCCAGTTGGAGAAACAAATGCTCAGACATGCGGAGCTGTTGGAGTTCGAAGAAGCCGCCCAGGTTCGGGACCAGATCCAGCGGCTCAAGGAGGCCGCTTTGAAGACGCCCGAGTTTCCCGTCGCGGTTGATTAGGGGCGAACTGAAGCGGGCAGGATAATGTCGAGCCAAACGAGGCGGTGGTCGGAAAAAGCGGCCGCTTCAGCGCCCGGTTCACCCGCTCGCGGCCAGAAAACGCCGCAGCCACTGACCGCCAGGTTGGCGGATGGCAACACGTAGTCCGCGCGCAGATTTCCGACCTGCGCATCACTGAAATCGCCAGTATCCAGAGCCGGGTCTGCGCGATGTTGCAGATTGGCTTGTCCCTGGACCTGGCTGGCCTCGACAGCACCTTCACTGCGTGGTTCACAAGTGGCATTGACCCTCGGGTGCCGCAATAACTGAGTGATGGCCTTATCGCGCGAACCGCCGTCGTGAATGTCGGCGTTGAGGTCGCCCGCGATGACGAAGGCCGCGCCCGCGGGCAGACCGCCTTTTACCCCGGTGTCATCCACCAGGTAATCAGCGCTGCCGGGCGAGATGTAATCTTTCCATAGACGGATTTCATCGTGATTGCGGGCGCCGTTGCGGTCCTCTGGCCCATCATAGGCGGGTGGCGTGGGATGGCTGGCCAGCAGGTGGATGGTTTGGCCATGGATCGCGATGGGAATATCCCAATGGCTTTTCGAACTCAACCGGAGTTGGTTCCATGTTTCATCGGTGTAGAAGTCGGCCCCGCCGGGCAGGACAGGCCTGAGCGCCGCTGGCATGTCACGCCATAAAAAATACTGGAAAGATCGCATGCCTTGCCGGTCAATGGGGTAGCGTGACAGCAAAAGCATGCCGTATTGGCCGGGGAAACGCCCATATCCCCAGGCATCGGCCGGGTCACCGGTTTGTCCGTTGCCGTCGATGTCCAGGCCGCTCTGAACACCGGTATTGACCGGCGCGCTGAAGTGGTAGGCGTACTCGACAGGCTCCAGGCCGGATTCGGATCGGGCGAGGTACTGGGCCAGCCACTCGGCCTGGCGATCACCCGGTAGATAATCGATCTCGGAGAGCAGCAAGACATCCGGACGGGTTCGTTGTACCACCTCGGCGAGTTTTCGCAGGTCAGGATCATTTCCGGCGCGTAGACGCTCCGACAGCTGACCGTGTTTGGCCAGGCCCATGGCGGCGTTCAGCGTGGCGAAGCGAATGCGCTGGTCGCTGTCCGCAACCGCCAGGGAAGCGGTCGCGGTCAGTGCCAACATGAGCAGTAACGAGAGGGAGAACGTGACTGGGCGGGGCATGGCGGTTGCTGGTTTAAAGAGCGTTTATCATACCTTGATCAGGTGGCAATCAGGACTCCCCATGGCGTACATCAAGGTGCTTGAACCCGGCTCAGCGAAAGGCAGGCTGAAAACCATTTATGACCGCGTCGCCGGGCCCAAAGGCCAGGTTGACCATGTGCTGCAAATCCACAGCCTGCGGCCCCATACCCTGGAAGGCCATATGTGCCTGTACAAGTCAGTGCTGCACGACACGCGCAACCAGCTGCCCGGCTGGTACCTGGAAAGCATCGGCGTGCTGGTGAGCCGTCTTAACCACTGCGATTACTGCGACAGGCACCATTCCCAGGGGCTCAGGCGTTTGTTGCGGCGGGAGAAGCTGGACTTCGGGGCCTATGATGAAGCCCTGTCTCTGGAATCGCCCGGTCAACCGTTCACCCAGCGTGAGCAGGCCGGCCTCGCTTATGCTCGAAAACTGACGCAAACACCAGGCGCTATCCAGCAGGCAGACATTGATGTGCTTCGCGACCGGGGCTTCAGCGACGGGCAGATACTGGAATTGAACCAGGTGGCCAGCTATTTCGCCTATGCCAATCGAACAGTCACCGGCCTTGGGGTTGCCGTGGACGGCGAACAGCTGGGTTTGTCACCGGCCGATGCCGATGACGAGGGCGCCTGGCGTCACGCCTAATCGCAATTCTGTGATGGCTCTGCCTCAGGCAAGCGATAGTGATCGGGGCCCAGTGCGTCCTGCAAGGTCCTCAGGGCCGGTTCCAGCGTCAGCCACAATGCATGACTGGCATCCGGGTCGAAATTCTCCACCCGCTCATCTTCGCGCGCATACCGCCAGGCATGAACGGGCACGCCCAGGCTGGAGAAGGAGGCGAGCACGTCGTCCAGGTTTTTCTGCTTGTCATCCACCATGACCACCACGCCTGGCATCGGGGTATCAGTGCGGCGCAGCAGTTCCAGCAACATCTCTCCCTTGTGCTGGCCGGTGGTCAGAAATACGCCATCTTCATAGCGGACCGGGCGACTACCCCGCTCGGGCACAAAGTCCTCGGGCCATCCCGTGTCCGGGGGCAGGGCGCTGGGCCGAAAATCATAGCCGTTGCGTCGCAGCTCGCGGAAGGTCTGCAGCCTGAAATCCACCCCCCGCGAGGTGAGGGCGATCACGGACAGGCCCCGGCTCTGGAGCTGCCTGACCATCGCGGGGGCATTTTCCTGGGTTGGGCGCATGGCGCTGGCGAAATACAGCGCGCCCTGAGCCGCCAGGCGGTCCTGCACGACTCGTGGGTCACAGGGGCTTTCCCGCTGGTTGTCCTTCTGCCATTCGTACCACTGGTCCGAGCCCAGCCCCTGCTCCATGGCCAGCAAGGTGTTGTCCAGATCAAACACCACCAGCACGCGGTCCGTATCCATGGCGGCCTCAAGCGTCAGGACGTCTTCCACCACGTCTCGGAGGTCGGTTGTTTCTCGGTTCAGGTCCGGAATTTGTTGAGTGGACGCGCAACCCGCCAGGGCCATCATCGTGATGAGGCAGAACACGACAGAAAGGGGTAGTGGGGCTGAACGCATGCGGGAATCTCCTGGGTTGTCGCGTGACTGTGCCACCGGACGCCGTCATTGGCAACGTGCGGTCCTGATGGGTATGCAAAATGATCCCGTTTGATTGATCGGCTGGGTGCCTTCACCTACAATTGCCGCCCTTGGTTCGCGGTCAGAATCAGCGTGCCAGTTGCAGGAGAGGTGCCGGAGTGGTTGAACGGGCTCGCCTGGAAAGTGAGTGTACGGTGTTGAGCCGTACCGAGGGTTCGAATCCCTCCCTCTCCGCCAGATAACAAAAGCCCGCCTTGCGCGGGCTTTTCGTTATCTACCGTCGAGGTCGGGATGAGAAGCCTCGTGCAGCCCGACAGGGCTGCTGGGTTCGACAAACCGGCAGGAGAGCCGGTTTGGACGCGCCGAGTGTAAGGAGGCGACCCCAAAGGGGCGAGGTACAAGGATGTACCGAGTAAATCCCTCCCTCTGGTCTGGATATTGGCTTTGCGTCGCTTCGCGACAAATCAATATGCAGGTATAGCGACCTGCAACGCCCCTCTCCGCCAGATAACAAAAGCCCGCCTTGCGCGGGCTTTTTGTTATCTGCCGTCGAGGTCGGGATGAGAAGCCTCGGGAAGCCCGACAGGGCTGCTGGGTTCGGCAAGCCTGGATGGGAAGCTTCAGGCTACCTGCGGGATCCCAAAGAGCTGCCCATCCTCAGGGCGGTATACTGATCGCTGAAGAACCTCCATTTGCGGGACCCATGAACAGAAAGGTCATCATCACCTGCGCGGTCACCGGCTCCGGCGCCACGCAGGACCGGCATCCGGATCTGCCCATTACCCCTGAGCAGATTGCCCAGGCATCCATCGACGCGGCCAAGGCCGGGGCTGCCATCGTGCATATACATGTCCGCGAACCGGACACGGGCGCGGCCAGCAGGCGACCTGAGCTGTTCAGGGAAGTGGTCTCGCGCATCCGCGAGTATGAGACGGACGTTGTGCTGAATCTGACCACCGGTATGGGTGGTGACCTGTTCCTGGGTCCAGATGAAGATCTGCTTGACCTGGCGGAGCAGACCGACTGTGTGGGGCAGCGTGAACGCATGCTGCACGTCGAGGAATTGCGCCCCGAAATCTGCTCACTGGATTGCGGCTCGTTTAATTACGACGAGGGTAATTATGTCTACATTTCCAGCACGGACATGCTTCGCTCCGGGGCGCGGCTCTGCCTGGACTGGGGCGTCAAGCCCGAGCTCGAAGTGTTCGATTTGGGCCATGTATGGTTCGCCAAGCAGTTGATGGCGGAGGGGCTGATCGAGGACCCACCCATGTTCCAGCTGTGTATGGGCATTCGCTGGGGCGCCGAGGCGCTGACCCGCAATTTTCAAACCATGGTGGATAACCTTCCGCCCGGAGCGCATTGGGCCGGCTTCGGGGTGGGCGCGCTGGAGTTCCCCATAGTGGCCCAGTCGGTCTTGCTCGGCGGACATGTTCGGGTGGGCCTGGAGGACAATCTCTACCTGTCCCGGGGCGAGTTCGCCAGCAACGCGCAACTGGTCGAACGGGCCCGAAAACTGTTGCGCTTGATGGGCGCCGAAGTGCAGACGGCCGCAGAGGCCCGGGAAACCTTGTCCTTGACGCCTTTTGGTCAATCAGCGCAGAGGAGTGCAAAGGCATGATCAGCGTGTCCCGGGCGGTTGCTCATCCCTGGAACTGTGATGTGCTGGGCCACATGACCACGCGGTTTTACGTGGCCATGTTTGATGATGCGGCCTACCAGTTTCTGTACGAGGTGTTCGGCTGGGTGGGCGCGCAGGATAATGCAGGCCGCCTCGCCTGGGCCGACGTTCGCCACGTCATCAACTACCAGGCGGAAGTCGGTGCCGGCGACTTGCTGGACATCCGGGCCAGCCTGAAAAAGATCGGCGGCAAGTCCATCACCGTCGATTACCAGATGGTCAATCTGGGCAGTGGTGAAATCGCTGCGACGCTTGAATGTACAGCGGTGCTGTTCGACCTGCATGCGCGCTCAGCGGTGACGATTCCAGAAGACCTGCGCCGGGCCGCTGAGCGGCACCTGCCGGGAGAAGCATCGCAGTCGGGCTAAAAAATGCCCGCGTCCAGGCCCGCCGCCAGCGTCATGGCGAGTTCTGAAACCTGTCGTTCGAATGCGGGCTGGAACTCGCCCCGAAGGATCAGGATTTCACTGATCAATCGCCAGCGCAGGCCGGTTGTGATTTTTTCCAACTGTGTACGCGTGCCGCGGCCATCCTGCCCGGCCCGGATATACATGGCCAGCGGAAGTCCCTGCCTGGATTCCAGGCAAGGGTAGTAAATGCGCTCGAGAAAGTCCTTGCTGAGTCCGGCCATGCTGCCGAAATTCTCAGTGGTGCCCAACAGCAGGCCGTCACACCATTCCACATCGCCGGCCTTAGCCTGAGTCGGGGCCAGAACGCGCAGGCTCAGCCGGTCCAGATCCATGCCCTGCACAGCAGAAACAGCTGCATCGCGCAATCGCGCGGTGTTATCGGATGGGCAGTGACTGACCAACAGGAGACGAGCCATGCGTCATTTTAGCTGTGCTCGAAGGCGCTGGGGAGTGTGCTAGTCTGATAGATGCCGGCACAGGTGCCGGTTTTCAGAGGGAGCATTCTATGTCTGTTGAGTTGACCATGCTGTTTTACAGCGCCGTCTTGTTTTTTGTCCTGATCATGATTCCCGCCACAGAGGCGATCCTGAGCAATGGCCTGGTGGCCCAGGCGGGTGCTCGCGATCACCTGCCGGAGCCGACCGTTTTCAACCGGCGGGCGACCCGACTGCGTAACAACATGCTGGAAAACATGGTGTTATTTACGGTTTTGGTTGTGGTGGTTCAGTTGGCCGACGCCGGTTCAGAGCAGACGGCCCTGGGCGCCCAGGTGTTTTTCTGGGCCCGGGTGGCGCATGCCATCAGCTACCTGGCCGGCTGGCCCTGGGTTCGGCCCGCCTGCTGGGGGGTCAGCGTGGTCGGGATGGTCATGATGGCGCTGGCCTTGATCTGAATCCATGCGAACCGGACCGTTGCGCGCATTCTCATGCGCCGGGGCGGTTTTGCCCCCATGGGGTATGAGTGGTCGGCGATCGCGGGTTTTATCCTCGTATTGAGCGCGGGGTTGCAGGCCTGAAAACGGATGCCGCGGGCCCTCGCAGGTTGCCGCGCAGGGTGGTTTATACTGCCCGTCCGCCGCTCAGGATGCATGCCAATGGAAAATCTCTGGAACGATCAGGAAGCCGCCCAGTTCAGCCACTCGGACCTGGCCATGCGGGTATACACTTCGCGCCTGCTCGGGCGTGATCCTTCGCTGGTGCTGCACGGCGGCGGCAATACCTCCGTCAAGTCGACGTTGACCAATATTTTTGGCGAGCAAGAGGATATCCTGTTCGTGAAAGGTTCCGGCTGGGACCTCAAAACCATCGAGGAGCCTGGCTTCGCGCCGGCACGGCTGGACGTGCTCCAGCGCCTTGGTCAGCTGCCTGCCATGACCGACACCCAGATGACGAAAGAGCTGAAGGCTTCGATGGTCGACCCCGGAGCGCCCAGCCCTTCGGTGGAAGCGATCCTGCACGCGCTGATCCCGCTTAAGTATGTGGATCACACCCACACCGATGCCGTGGTCGCTATCAGCAACAGCCCCGATGGTGAGCGTATTCTTGCGGAAATATATGGCGATTCGGTGCTCATCCTGCCGTACGTGATGCCTGGGTTCGTGCTGGCCAAGCAGGTGTTTGAGGCGACACAGTCAGCCGACTGGTCAAAGCTGGAAGGCATCGTGCTGCTGCACCACGGCTTTTTTACGTTTTCTGACGACGCCCGCGCGAGCTATGACAACATGATTCGCCTGGTCAGCCTGGCGGAAGGCTATCTCGAGCAGGCCGGCGCGCTGGAGCAGGTTGCCGCGGCCGAGTATAAGCCCCGCGGTGGTGATCATGAGCTGCTGGCGCAGGCGCGGCGTCGCGCTTCTGAATTGTTCGGTCATCCGATGATTGCGCGCTGGAAGCAGGACGCCCGCAGCGTCGGTTATTCAAAACTGGACCGAATTGAGGACATCGCCTGCCGCGGCCCGGTTACGCCCGATCACAGCCTGCATACCAAGCGCATTCCGGTGGTGCTGGACAACGAGCCAGGGCCGGAGATGGATGCTTTCAGGGACGCCTACCATGCCTATTTCGATGCCAATGCCCACGACGGGCTGACCTGCCTGGATCCAGCGCCGCGCTTTGCCGTCTGGAAAGGCCGGGGCACGGTCGCCTTTGGGCCCAACCCCAAGCGCATGGGGGTTGTTTCGGACATCACGGACCACACCATGCGCGCGGTGCAGTGGGGTGAGGCCCTGGGCGGGTGGACGGCACTGAGCGAACGGGAAATCTTTGATCTGGAATACTGGGAACTGGAGCAGGCCAAACTGTCTCGCGCGCCTGCCCGAAAACCTTTTGAGGGCAAGGTCGCGGTCGTGACCGGTGCGGCCTCGGGCATTGGCAAAGCCTGCGTCGAGGCCTTCCTGGCGCAGGGCGCGGCCGTGGCGGCGCTGGATATTGATGAGCGCGTGACGGAGATGTTTCCCGGAGAGGGTGTTTTGGGGCGGGTGTGTGACGTTACCGAGCCACAGGGAATCAATGCAGCGATCGAGGCAGCCGTGGCCGGTTTTGGAGGCATCGATATGCTGATCAGCAACGCCGGCGCGTTTCCGGCGGGTCGCGATATCGAGGCGTTGGATCCCGAATCACTGGAACAATCCATGAGGCTGAATTTCGGCAGCCATGTCGAATTGATGAGAGCCTGCCTGCCTTACCTGAAGCTGGGATTCGACCCCGCGGTGGTCCTGGTTGCCTCCAAGAATGTGCCCGCACCCGGGCCGGGGGTGGGGGCCTACTCTGCGGCCAAGGCGGCGCTGACCCAAATGGGGCGCGTGGCCGCATTGGAGCTTGGGCAGCACGGCATCCGCGTCAACATGGTGCATCCTGACGGCGTGTTCGATACCGCCGTGTGGACCGAGGAAATGCTGGCCCAGCGTGCCGAACATTATGGCCTGAGTGTTGAGCAGTACACGTCACGCAATGTGCTGGGCGCCAGCGTGCGCTCGTGTGATGTGGCCGATCTTGTCGTGGCGGTTGCCGGTCCTGCGTTTTCAAGGACCACGGGCGCGCAGGTGCCCGTGGATGGCGGCAACGATCGCGTGATCTAGCGGCTGATTTTGTAAACCACCACCGTTCCTGGCCCGCGGGTTATCGCGGCGCTTAGGTGGTATGCTTTCGGCATGATAAAAACCCGCCAATTTCCCAAGAGCCTGACGCGCCACAGTTACTGGCTGGCGGCCATGCTCCCCCTGATGATGCCACTGTCCTGGAGCCTGCGTGATGTTGCCGGGTTTTCATGGATATTTGCCTGGTTACCCTTGCTGGTGCTCTATGTTTTGATCCCGCTGCTGGATGTGGTCATCGGCCGCGATCTGAGCAATCCGGAAGTGCGGCAGCGTTCTTTCTATCCGGATGATTTCATCCCCATCGCGGCCGGAGTTTGCCATCTGGCGGTTCTGGCCTGGGCGGTGGCTTTGGTGCCTGAACTGCTTGCGCAATACGGTTGGGTGGCCCTGGTCGGCTGGGTGCTGTCCATGGGTGACACCAGCGCGACGGTGGGGATCAATGTGGCGCACGAACTGATACATCGTCGTGACCGCGCGCAGCGCGTGCTCGGCGGGTTGATGCTGGCCAGTGTCTGGTATGGGGGGTTCAAGCTGGAGCACACCCGCTGGCATCATGTCCATGTTTCCACCCCCAATGATCCTTCCTCGGCGGCGCGTGGGGATACCGTTTACGGGCAGGTGCCCCGTGCCATGTGGCTGAACACGATTCAAGCCTGGCGCCTCGGCAAGGCGGCAGCGGAAAAGCGGGGCAGGGCGTTGCCGTGGTTGTCGAATGAAGTGATGGGTTGGTGCCTGATCAGCCTGTTGATGACCGTGCTGGTCGGGCTGGCCTGGGGCGGGCTGGCGGCTGTCGCTTTTGTGCTGCAGGGGGTGCTTGCCGCCGCGCTGCTGGAAGTCATCAACTACGTCGAACACTACGGCTTGCGCCGGGAAATGCGTGAGGATGGCCGATATGTGCCTCCGGGGGTCACGCACTCCTGGGATTGCGATTACTGGCTCAGCAACGCGATTCTGATTCAGTTGCCGAGGCATGCAGACCATCACACGCACCCCAGCCGGGCGTTCAACCAGCTGCAATTGAACGAGCCATCGCCTGTGTTGCCGTATGGATACCCGCTACTGGTTCTGGTGGCGATGATTCCCCCGTTATGGCGAAGGATCATTCACCCACACCTGCCGACGGCTGAAGCTTCGAATCCGGTCGTTAGTGGTTGACTGCCGGGCGGGCAAGTCGGATAATTCGCACCCCGCCCAGCGGACCCGTTTTCAAAGTGCGCCCGTAGCTCAGCTGGATAGAGTACCTGGCTACGAACCAGGCGGTCGGAGGTTCGAATCCTTCCGGGCGCGCCAAAACATGAAGAAGCCCCCACGCGGGGCTTTTTTCGTATTGGGCGGTGGCGCATCCTGACCACGATTTCCGCGGCTAATGACGGGTTGGCCGTTCGCTCGATGGTGGAATCCGGCACCGGGTATTACCGCCGATGACCGTTCGGTTGCGGTGTTGTTGATTCGGTTTTTCAATGCTGTCCATCATAAAAATCAATTCGATATCCACCGTGGCCTGGGTTTTAATAGTCACCCGCTATCCAACTTTTCAAGGTCATGGAGAAAGCAAATGATTAAGCGATCCTTACCCTTGCTCACTGCGCTTGCACTGGCGGTTTCTGCAGGCGTGAGCAGTACCCACGTTTCCGCTGATACCGCGGGGCAGGCCAAGCCCAACGCCTTCTGGTGGCCGGAGCAGGTCGACCTGAGCCCTTTGCGTCAGCACAACCCGTCATCCAACCCCATGGGCGCGGGTTTCGATTATGCAGCCGCGTTCGCCACGCTCGATCTCGCCGAGGTCAAGAAAGACATCGAAGCGGTTCTCACCGACTCGCAGGACTGGTGGCCGGCCGATTGGGGTAATTACGGCCCATTTTTTATTCGCATGGCCTGGCACAGCGCGGGCACCTATCGAACGCTGGATGGGCGTGGCGGTGCCGCCGGCGGACAGCTGCGCTTTGACCCGCTCAACAGCTGGCCTGACAACACCAACCTGGATAAGGCCAGACGCTTGTTGTGGCCCGTGAAACAAAAATACGGGGCCAAGCTGTCCTGGGCCGACCTGATGGTCCTTACCGGTAACGTTTCGATGGAGTCGATGGGCTTTAAAACCTTTGGCTTTGCGGGTGGCCGTGAGGATGACTGGGAACCGGATCTCGTTTATTGGGGGCCGGAGTCTGAGTTTTTGGCCGATGAACGCTACGAAGGCGACCGCAAGCTGCAAGGCCCGCTCGCCGCGGTTCAAATGGGCCTGATTTACGTCAACCCTGAAGGTCCGAATGGAAACCCTGACCCGCTGTTGGCTGCCAGGGACATCCGCGACACCTTCGGCCGTATGGCCATGAATGACGAGGAAACGGTCGCTCTGATCGCCGGTGGGCACACCTTCGGCAAGGTGCATGGCGCTCGCAGCCCCAAGGGGTGCGTGGGCGTTGAGCCCGGCGGATCCAGCATTGAGCAGCAGGGTTTTGGCTGGAAAAACGAGTGCGGTAAGGGCAATGCCGAAGACACCATCACCAGTGGGCTGGAGGGCGCCTGGACGCAAACGCCGACACGTTGGTCCATGCTGTACCTGGCTAATCTCCTGAACCACGAATGGGAGCAGACCCGCAGCCCGGCAGGCGCCGTGCAGTGGGTGGCCAAAAACGGTGCACTCGACAATTCTGTTCCGGACGCCCACCGCGAAGGTCAAATGGCTACGCCCATCATGCTCACGACCGACCTGTCTCTGAAGGCAGACCCGGCCTATCGAAAGATATCCGAGCGTTTCCTGGCCAATCCGGATGAATTTGAACTGGCCTTCGCCAAGGCCTGGTTCAAGCTGACGCATCGCGACATGGGTCCCCGGGCACGCTACGTGGGTTCGGAAGTGCCTGCTGAGGCTCTGATGTGGCAGGACCCCATTCCCGCTTTGGATCACGAATTGGTCGACGCTGACGACGTGGCCGGCTTGAAATCCGAGATACTGGATTCCGGGCTGGGCAATGACGCCCTGGTTCGGGCGGCGTGGGCATCGGCTGCGTCTTTCCGTGGTTCCGACATGCGCGGAGGCGCCAACGGCGCTCGCGTCCGGTTGGCTCCACAGCGCGACTGGGAAGCGAACAATCCAGCTGAGTTGGACAAAGTGCTCAGCACTTTGGAAGACATCCAGGCGCGTTTCAACAAAGCGCAAGACGGCAGCAAGCGTGTCTCGATGGCCGATCTGATCGTCCTCGGCGGTGTCGCGGCGGTAGAGCAGTCGGCGCGCAGCGCGGGCTGGAAGGTTGAAGTTCCGTTTGTCCCGGGGCGCATGGATGCCTCGCAGGCTCAGACCGATGTCGAGTCTTTCGCCGTGCTGGAGCCCAGGGCGGACGGTTTCCGAAACTACTACGGTGAGGGTGCTTTCCGTTCTCCCGTGAACGCGCTGATTGACAAGGCGAGCCTGCTGAATCTCACGGTCCCTGAAATGACCGTGCTGGTGGGCGGTATGCGCGCCATGAATGCCAATGTGGGCGCCTCGGCGCATGGTGTTTTCACCTCCCGTCCGGGTGCGCTGAGCAACGACTTCTTCGTCAACCTGCTCGATATGTCCACCCAGTGGACGCGCTCAGCAACAGACGCGGGTGTCTATGAGGGCCGGGATCGCGAAAGCATGGAGGTCAAGTGGACAGCAACACCGGTCGATTTGGTCTTTGGTTCGGCGGCGGAACTCCGCACCATCGCGGAGGTGTACGCGTCGAACGATGGTGAGTCCAAATTCGTCGGCGATTTCGTCAAGGCCTGGAACAAGGTCATGATGCAGGATCGGTTCGATGTTGAAGTATCCACGCAGCCCATCGCGTTGGAGCGGATAGAAACCAGCGGGGCGCATACGGCCCCGTAAGACCATCCATTAGGGCAGGGAGATCTGTCCGGTTTTACGAAAAAAACGGCGGCACTACCGTGCCGCCGTTTATCGTTTAGCCCCCTGCTTTTTAGCGCCTCAACGTCCCGGGTTTTCCCCGATTACCTGTTATTTTACTCCTGTGATTCATTGACCCGGGGAGTGGACTTCCGTACCATTGCGCCGCTTTGATCGAGCCTATGGCGTCAAGTATCGCCCAAGGCTGTAGAATGTCAGATTATTCGGGGTGTAGCGCAGCCTGGTAGCGCAACTGCTTTGGGAGCAGTGGGTCGGGGGTTCAAATCCCTCCACCCCGACCAGATGAGAAAATTGCCCGCTCTCACAGAGAGCAGAGCGGGCAAATTTTGAAGTCGGGAGCGGAGATGGAACCGCCTCTGGGGTTCAAAAATTCGCCGGGAGCGAATTTTCAAGAGTTTCGCGAAGCGAAGCGAGCCCGGAGGGCCGAGGACACGATGTCCGAGATAAATCCCTCCACCCCGACCAGATGAGAAAATTGCCCGCTCTTACAGAGAGCGGAGCGGGCAAATTCTGGTGATCTACGAAACAGGAGAACCACTACCGAATACGCGTTAGACAATGTGCGCCCGTAGCTCAACCGGATAGAGCATCGGCCTTTAAGTAAGGAGCCTGTGCCGGGAAACAGAACCGGTACAGTGGATTGCACCGTAACGGGGAAACCTTAACAGATCATGCTGATGGCAATCCCGTGGAAACCTCCGGTCGACCCGTACAATGGTGTAAGATCAAAACGTGAGTGATGGTCATCACACCAAAGAGAAAGGCGACCTGGGTGTCTTGAAGGCTCAGGTAGATCTGTTCGAGCAGGGATTCACCATTTTTTCGCCTCAAACCGAGCACAGTCCGTTCGATTTGGTGGCCTACAAGAATGGCGAGTTTCGCAGGGTTCAGGTGAAATATCGGTCTAAGGATCAGTACGGCAAAATCGACATCAAGTTTTCGACTTGCTGGACAGACAGGAATGGAACCCACACCGTACCCGTCGACAAAACCGAAATTGACCTTTATTGCGTTTATTGTCCGGACACGGACGAATGCTATTACCTCGAACCCGGCAAATTTGGCTCGAACGTTTCACTGAGGGTAGAGGCGCCCAAGAATGGTCAGAAATCCGGCATCAACTTTGCCGCTGACTTTCGGAGGGTTCCGTAGAGACTATACGTGCAACGCCTGAGATGGTGAAGAGATAGTCCAGACCACAAACCTGCATGCAGGGCCGTGAAAGCGGTAGTTGGTAAGCTAAGCCGAGGGTTGCAGGTTCGAGTCCTGCCGGGCGCGCCATTTTTTGGCCCCGATGCATACAATGCGTTACGCGATGGATCCAGTGCGGTAAAATGGCGTGTTGATGCTTAAAAAGTATTGATTTTGGCCGCGAAACACTCAAAATGTGAGGTTTGGCGGCATCGTCGCAATGGTGGGCGTAGCTCAGTTGGTAGAGCTCCGGATTGTGGTTCCGGCGGTCGTGGGTTCGAGCCCCATCGTCCACCCCATATTTGAGCCGGCAGACTGAGGGTCTGGACTCACGGTCTGCCGGGAAGTTTGTTGAAGGGCCATTAGCTCAATTGGCAGAGCAGTAGACTCTTAATCTATTGGTTCTAGGTTCGAGTCCTAGATGGCCCACCAACACTACAGTTTGTTGAACGGATTCGAGGTCCCTTCGTACTGCGAAAGTGGCGGAATTGGTAGACGCGCTGGATTTAGGATCCAGTGGGGCAACCCGTGGGAGTTCGAGTCTCCCCTTTCGCACCATTCCCTC
>WTJD01000232.1 GCA_011524975.1 Lysobacterales bacterium | reverse complement strand
GGCCCGATGAGCGTCATTTTCGCCCTTCGGCGCTTACCCTTTTGCGCTTACCTCACGCGGGCGAAACTTGATACACTCCTAAGCCTGTAAAACAGGCCTGGCGACGGTATGAGCGTAACGGATTGCAAGGACAGCAAAGGCGAGGGCATTTGCCCTGATCATTCGCGTAAACCCTACGCCCGTCCCGCGCTGCAGCCGCTGGGCCAGCTGAAAGATGTGACCGCATCAGCCAGCGGCCGAGCCAATGAACCCAGCGAGGGGGCTCCAGGTCGCGGCAATCCGGATCCCAACAAACGCAGGCCCTAGTCCGCTTGCCTGACGCCCGCGCCAGTTATCCAACCCCGGCAGAGGCCACCCGGTGAAGCGTTATCTCATCCGCATCATGCTGCCGCTGCTGCTGATTGGCCTGCTGCTGGGGCATACCGGCGGCTACCTGCACCTGTCCTACATCGACGAAATCGACAAGCTGCTGTACGACACGCGTTTGCGTTATACCGCGCCGGGCGGCGTGGATGGGCGCGTGGTGATCGTGGCCATTGATGAGACCAGCCTGGAGGCCGAAGGCCACTGGCCGTGGACGCGCGACAAGCTTTCGCGGCTGCTGGACAGGCTCACCGCGCATGGCGTGGCCGCCGTGGGCTTTGACATGGTGTTTGCCGAGCGCGACATGAGTGCCGATGTGCGTTTGCTGCGGCAAATGGCCAGCGACCCTGAAGACGACGCCTTCAACCAGCGGCTGGATCAGCTGGAGCCCCTGATCGACCGCGACCGCATGTTTGCCGACGCCCTGGCAGGGCGCAACACCGTGCTGGGCTACTACTTCGACACCATCGAGGAGACCGCCATATCGGTGGGCGCGCTGCCCTATGCCGCCTTCGAGGTCAGCGATGAGATGGCGGATAAAATGGCCCTGCCGCGGGCCTTTGGCTATGGCGGCAACCTCCCCGAGCTGGTCAATTCGGCCTATACCGCCGGCTTCATCAATAACCCGCTGATCGACACCGACGGGGTGGTGCGCCGCGCGCCCCTGCTGCACCTGCACGGGCTGGATGTGTACGAATCGCTCTCGCTGTCACTGGCGGCCACCTATCTCAATGACATCACGCTGCCCATCTTTGTCGATGAAATACAGATGATCGAGGATTATCCGCCGGTCGAGGGCCTGGAGCTGGCGGGCTACCGCATACCCATTGATGTCCAGGGCGCGGTGCTGGTGCCTTACCGCGGGCCGGCCGGCAGCTTTCCCTATGTTTCCGCGACGCAAGTGATCAACGACACCCTGGAAGACGTGGAAGTACTCAATGGCGCGATCGCGCTGGTGGGGGCCACCGCGCCCGGCCTGCAGGATATCCGGTCCACGCCCTTTGGCTCGATCTATCCCGGGGTCGAGGTGCACGCCAACGTGGTGGCGGGCATTCTCGATCAAAATTTCCGCTGGCAGCCGGCCTACACCATTGCCCTGGAGATGCTCAGTATCCTCGTGTTTGGTTTACTCAGTGCCCTGATATTGCCGCTGCTCTCGCCCATCCGCGCCACCATCCAGATGCTGCTGATTTTTTTCGCGTCACTCCTGCTCAACTGGTATCTGTGGACCGTCCAGTATCACGTGCTGCCCGTGGCCGCCACGATCATTACCATCTGGGGTGTGTACGTGCTCAATATGTTCTTCGGGTATTTTTTCGAGACCCGAACGCAGTACCAGCTCAGCCAGCTGTTTGGCCAGTACGTGCCGCCGGACCTGGTGAAGGAAATGGCGCTGGATCCGAAAAACTACTCCCTGGCATCACAGCGGCGTGAGCTGTCTGTGCTCTTCAGCGATATCCGGGATTTCACCTCCATTTCAGAGGGGCTGACGCCCAACCAGCTGTCCGAGATGCTGAACCAGTACCTGACGCCGATGACGCAGATCATCCATGAGCGGCAGGGGACCATCGACAAGTACATCGGGGACGCCGTGATGGCATTCTGGGGCGCGCCGGTGGCGGATGAGCGCCATGCTTCCAGGTCGGTCGAGTCGGGCCTGGCCATGCTCGAGGCGCTTGGCGCGCTCAATCAATCGTTCCAAAAGCAGGGCCTGCCCGAGGTGCGCATCGGGGTGGGTATCAACACGGGGGAGATGAGCGTCGGCAACATGGGATCCCGCTTCAGAAAGGCGTATACCGTGCTGGGTGATGCTGTGAACCTGGGTTCGCGCCTGGAAGGGCTGACCAAGGATTATGGCGTGGGCATGCTGGTAGGGGAGGCCACGCGAGCGGCGGCGCCGGAGTACCTGTATCAGGAGATCGATCGCGTTCGGGTGAAGGGAAAAGAGGAACCGGTCACCATTTACCAACCCATCGGCCTCTCGGTTGTAGTATCAGATGAGGTCGTTGAACGCGTGACGCGGTTTGAGCAGATGTTGGCCGAGTACCGTGAGCAGCACTGGGACGAGGCAGAAAAACTGCTGTGGACATTGAGTGAGCCCGATGAAGAAGATAAACTACGCGCGCTCTATCAAGAGCGGATCAAAACATACCGTGAAAACCCGCCCGGCGAAGAATGGGACGGGGTGTTTACGTTCAAAACAAAATAGTATTTCATCCGGTTGTGGTATATCCTGTAGTTGGGGAGAAGTACAAATTGGTGCATGGCATGGATAGTGTGCAAATGAAAAAATGGACGTTGGCGGGGCTTTTGATGCTCTCGCCGCTGGCAGCACTGGCTGCCGAGGCGTCTGCTACGGTGGTGGCCGCGCGAGGCGCGGTAAATGCAGTCAGCGCTGACGGTGAACGCGCGCTGGGCCAGGGTGATACGGTGTTCGTCGAAGAACAGGTTGTCACCGCAGACCGCAGCTTTGCGGTGCTGCAGTTCGTCGATGGCGCCAAGGTCACCATACGTCCGAATTCCGCGGTGACGGTTGAAGAATACGCCTTCAACGGCAACGACGCTGATGCCGCCACGCTCAACCTGGTCGAAGGCGGTCTCAGGGTGATCACGGGCGCGATGGCCAAGACGCACCCGGAAAATTACAAGGTCAAGACGCCAGTGGCTTTGATGGGTGTCCGGGGCACCGAATTCTCCATCATGCTGTGCGGTGATCAGATCTGTGAGCCGGGCCAAAGCGCTTACTGACCGAAAGCCCACCCGATACATCAGAAAATGCCCGCGCAAGCGGGCATTTTTTTGGGCAGCCCTGGCCACATCCGCAGCCTTCGCCGGTGGTCGGTTGGGGTCCGTAGCAGGCCAGGGGCCTGACCCGGCCCAGGGCATCATCGGGGGTGGGTTTGGGTCGCGCGGGCGGTAAGGCCGGGAAGCAGCTAGAATTTCAGTATGAATCAGAAATACCAGCTATCACCGGATGTGCTATCGCAGGAGGTCCACGGAGAAACCGTGCTGCTGGACCTGGCCGGGGAGACTTATTTTGGCCTGAACGAGGTGGGCACCCGCATCTGGCAGCTGTTGAAGCAGGACCACGGCTTTGAGGACATGCTGGAGGTGCTGGAACAGGAATTCGATGTTTCTCACGAGCGGCTGCAGGCTGATGTTGCCCAGCTGATGGAAGACCTCATCGCCGCCGGTGTCGTCAAACCGCACGCGCCCGACCCGTCACCTTAAGCACCGGATCGTATTCGGCATCGCGGGCGCTTGCGAGATGCGGGCTGGCTTCCGCCCTCTTGCTCGCTAGTTGGTGGCCTGGCCACGATCTTCCCGCTCCAGCCAGGCGGCCAGGTCCGCCAGCAGGCGGACGTCTTCGGTCAGAGGCTGGTCATTTCGCTGCAGCAGCGCGATCACCTCGTCCAGCGGCTCCGCGCGCACCCAGCCCAGCAGGTCGGCGCGATGGTCCTTCAGCCTTGCCAGGTGCCGCTCACGGTCATGTTTCAAACGGGCGACATTGAAGTCCCAGCCTATGTGCTCCCAGCCTTTGCGCCAGGCAATGGCCGGCGTCAGCCGGCGCTCCGCCAGCCGCCGCAGTAAAAACTTGGACCAGCCACGGCGTGACTTCTGATGCCAGGGCAATGACAGGCAGAAATCCAGCAGCCGGATATCCAATAGCGGACTTCGTGGCTCGATACCCACCTGCACCGCGACACGATGATAGCGCTCTACGCCGGCCACGCAGTAGGGCGCCATCACGCGCTCGGCGCAGGCCGCGCGCAGGTCGGCGCCTGGCGAAGTTGCGCAGGCCGCATGCTCGTGGGCTATGCGCTCGGGCAGGTTCACCTCCCCGGCCAGTTCGGGGGCGATCAACCTGTTGTGAAGGCCATCGGTACGTGATCCTGCTCCGAGTAATTCGCGCGCTGCACGCTTCGCCCAGGCGGGAGCCAGCTGGCGCCCGGTCATGCCCACAAACCGGGCAAAGCGAGGCTCCGTGCGGTAGTAGTGGCGCTGCTGCCCGCGATACTCACGCCAGGCGGCCAGTGGCCGCGCCTGGCGGATGAGAAAGGCCGGGTAAGACTCCGGCAGGGCGCACAGCATTTCGCCATCCAGACCATCCATCACGGCGCCGTGCCCGCCATCCCTGGCCGCGCGATAGCAGCAGGCCAGGATGGTC
>WTJD01000013.1 GCA_011524975.1 Lysobacterales bacterium | reverse complement strand
GAGAAAGGCCACTCTCTCCGCAACAGATGAAGGCGCCTGTTGACCCAAACGCCTGGCGACAATCCTTGCGAGAATATCGGTATCGACATCGCCGAAATTCGGGACCTGCAAGCGACCGGATTCATCATGCCTCCCGGTGATAACGGGTCGCGCATGTTCTGGCATTTGATAGCACACTTTTCGCAACGCATGCTCAATCTGCTCACGCTTGTCTTCCAGTACCAGGATTTCTCCAAGCCCGTCAGCGAATGCTCGATAAGTGCGCTCGTCGACTGGAAAGGGCATAGCGACTTTGAGTATGCGAATGCCCAGTTGCTTGAGTTCGCGCGAACCCAGGCCGAGGTCGGTCAAAGCCTGTAGCAGGTCTCGCCAGGTCTTGCCCATGGCCGCGATGCCCAGCCTTGGCTGATCACAATCGTGCGTCACTCGGTTGAGCTGGTTGGCATGCGCATAGGCAGCCGCTGCGGGCAATTTGAATTGCCGCAGTCGCTCTTCGTGTTCGTAAATATTGTCCGGATTACGGGAATTCAGCCCGCCCGGCGGCATGGCCAATTCCGGTAATGTCGTGATTATCTGCTCATGGTCAGCGATGATGGACGCGGCCGTCTCAATGGTCTCCGGCAGCAGTTTGAAGCCCACCCAGGCGCCTGAAAATCGCGACAGGGCAATGCCGTGCAACCCCAGCCAGAACACGTCCTGGATGTCTGCCGGATACAGAACCGGCATCATCAGGTCTTCAAACAGCAATTCCGAGGCGTAAGCGTCGACCGTGGAGCGCATGGCCGGATCGTCACCGGCGAGGATCAAAACGCCGCCATGGGGGGCCGAGCCGTAACAGTTGCCCTGCCGAATGGCATCCAAACTTTGATCCAGGCCCGGGCCTTTCCCGTACCACATCGAAAATACGCCGTCGTATGTTTGATCGCCAAAGTAATGCACGCCCTGCGTGCCCCATACAGCGGTCGCCGCCAGGTGCTCGTTGGTTGCGGGCCAGAATCTGACATGGTGCTGCTCGAGTTGATCCTTCGCGCGCCAGAGTTCCTGGTCGACCACGGTCATGGGTGATCCGCGGTAACCGGAGATGAATCCGGCGGTGTTGAGTCCCGCGGCGAGGTCTCGGCGCCGCTGGACCAGCAACAGACGGACGAGAGCCTGGGTGCCCGTCAGGTACACCTTCCCTTCGTCGAGGGTGTACTTCTCCATCAGGGCGGCGTGCATGCGGACGGCCTCCGTTACCGGTGCAACTCGAGTTCGGCTTCTATTTCGACCGGCATGCCCATCGGCAGGCTCGACATGCCGACGGCACAGCGAACAGCGCTGGCGGACTCAAGCCCGAAAACTTCCGCGATCTGATTGGAGAAACCGTTGATCACAGGCGTGTGCTGAACGAAATCGGACGTGGCATTCACCATGCCAAACACGCGGACCCACCGCTTGATGCGATCAAGGCTGCCCAGTTCCCTCTGCAGACTGCCCAGCATGGACAGCGCTGTCAGGCGGGCGGCCTCGATCCCTTGCTCAAGGGTCAGGGCCTCACCCAGTTTGCCCAGCGGCTCAGCCAGGGAGCCATCCGACGCCTGCGGCCCGTGACCGGACGTCAACACGCGATCGCCGTCGATGCGGACCCATGAAATCGGTATCACCACTCCTGGCGGCATGGGAAAGGGCTGGGGTAGCACAAGCCCAAGTTCCTGGATGCGTTGTTCTGGGCCCATTTCAGCTGGCGTGGATTGCATGCTGGCTATCTCTCAGTTGGTCTGCCACGAGTATGTGCATCCGTGTTGACACTGTCTTGTCTTTGGGAGCATTGAGATGGTCAGTCGGAGCACTTAGGTGCAGGCGAAAGTGGGTTTTGTGGCTGCGCCGCGCGCTGATAAATGTATGAAGCCGCAGTGGTTGACGGCGTCTGGTTCGATCGACCGCTCAAGCGATGGTCCAGGGGCAACGAAATTCAACACTCAGGCGCAGGCGGGGTCGCTCGCGCGGGCAACCCAGCCCGCTATGTCAGGTCTTGTCGCGCGCAACCAGCCATAGACCTCGCGTTAACAAAGGCACGGTGAACACGACCACAAAGCAGATGGAAAGAAGGGTATATCCACGCAGAATCAGCGCGACGACACCCATGCCGCCGAGCAACAGGCTGGCCAGCACCATGAATCCAGCGGTCAGGCCGTGCCCGATTGGCGTCATCGGCGCGCCGAAACGAGACTCGCGCCAGGCATCGAGCCGTTCGATGAAGCCTTGTAACACGCCAACCCCGGTTTGACAGATAAGCACAAAGAGAATCACGATATAGAGGTTCAGGGCCCACGCCGGGCTGACTTTCTCGAACAGGTAATAAGTGGGCAGGGCCTGCTCCTTGATGCCGGGGAACTCCGTCATAAAGATAAGGTGAAACGCCAGCGCGGGTATCACGGCCGCTAGCCCGGCAACGCCTGACGCCACCAGGCACTCAGCCCGGGTGCGAAGGCCCCTGGCGCAGTAGAGCAAAAGCGGCAGGAAACCAGTGCCGACAACGGCATATGTCAGCGCCCCTTTCCATCCCTCATAAGTTACGGCGTGAATGGCAAATGCGCTTCCGATGTCCGTCTCCGAGCCAGCGAAAACGAAGTACAGCATGGCAATCAGGATCAGGAATAGCGCGCTGATGGAGAGCATCATTGACCGTTCGATGAGTTCCCGCCCAAAGTAGGTCAGCGCGATCACCACCACCAGCAGCAGCACGGTACCCGACCAGGCAGGCACGCCAAAGGTGTCATGCGTTACGGCACCGGCCACTGTGCCCACCACTGCCAGCGCAATGACCAGACCCACCAGTATGACCACCTCATACAGCCACCACAGCCGGCCCAGCAGTCGCTGGGTGAAAGCATGGTATTCGTAGGCCCGGAACAAACGGGCGATTTCGAAGCTCAGGAACAAGATGACCCAGTAAGTGAGAAAAGTAACCAGAACAGATATCAGACCGCCGACCGGGCCGTACTGACTGATGAATTCCATCACTTCGCGGCCCGAACCGTAAGACCCACCGAAGATCACTGACAGGAAGACCGAGGCCGGTATCAACAAGACGCGCATGACATAGCGATCAGGCATTAACGCACCTCATCAGCTGGGCCGGACCCGTTTCCGCGGCGGCGGAAACGGGTCACGACAGAACGCTCTTTAATCCCAAAACAGCGTAAGTTCGACGCCGTAACGTTTTGGCAGGCGGCCCGATCCGAGTACCCATCCGGGATTGATCGCACTGGTGATCAGGTTGGTTTCGATGTTGTCGCTGAGGTTACGAACAAATCCGGCCAAGCGCCACCGGCCACTGCTGGCAGCATAGGAGATGCTGGCGTCGGTCTGATCCCATCCGGGTCCTGGATAACCCAGGTTGTCATCGGTCGACTCCGCACCGTCTTCCTTGTGATAGCTGATCCGGAAGCTGATGGTGCCGGGGTTGAGCACCCAGTCGTAATTCGCTGATAGGTTCAGCTGGTAATCCGGCACGAAGGCGATCTCGGTGCCGTTGATGACCTGTCCGGTTCCGGGGTTCAGGAAGTCTTGAAGCTCGGTGTCGATGTAGCCGTAGCTGCCCTGGAGCAGGAAGTTGTCCGTTACCAGCCATGAGAGCTCCAGTTCGACTCCGGAAATGGTCGCCTCTGCCGCATTCAGGACGGTCTGGAAGCCCTCTTCGCTGACCACCGTCCGCTGCAGGTCGCTGTAATCGTTGTAAAACAGGGCGCCGTTGAGCCGGAGTCGGTTGGCCGCGAACTCTGACTTGAACCCGACTTCATAGGCGTCTGCCTGCTCCTCGTCGTAGGGGCCGGGCAGTGCACCCACGGTTTGCCGAATGTTGAAGCCACCGCTGCGGAAGCCCTGGGTCCAGGACGCATAAAGCATGTGGTCATCGCTGGCAAACCACTGCAGGCCCACTTTGGGCGTGAAGTTACCCCAGTCTTCCTTGCCGCGGAAATTGGGCGGACAGTCTCGCGGGTCCTGGGATACAAGGTCGGTGCAGTTGAAGCTCCCGTCGAGCAATCCAGCACCAAACTGGCCGATGGCGGTCGATTTCTCTTCCGACGTGTATCGCCCACCGAGGGTCAGGTTCCAGTTCGCTCCCAGCCTGATATCGGCCTGGAGAAACAGACCCATCACTTCATGATCGGTGTCGCTTTGAGTCTGCAATCCGCCGACATCCGCCCCGAGCACGGGGTCCTTACCCGTACCAAACGGCGCAAATAAAATTCCGAACCGTCGCTCCCCGTATTGGTAGTTCTGGTCGAAGTAGTAGACACCCGCGGTGAATTGCGTCCCGTTGGCCAGAGCCCAGTTGTACACGAACTCCTGGCTGAACTGCTCCTGGGACAGGTAAGAGTTGTTCACGTCGAATAGCTGGACGACGCTCCCGTCAAAATCCTGGGTCAGGTTGTCCTGATCGATATTTCGGAAACCCGTGATGGATTTCAGTTGGCCCGGCCCCATTTCCCAATTGACCTCCAGGTTGATACTGGTCCAGTCGGTGTTGATGGGGTCTCGCAAAACGCCGTTTGATATCGAGTCCTTGCCCTTGGTCGCGCCTGGTTCGCTGATAC
>WTJD01000076.1 GCA_011524975.1 Lysobacterales bacterium | reverse complement strand
AGCAAGTGCAAACCGGCGGCGGCAGCGGTGTCGCGAACGCGGAAATGCTGACGGACGAGGGCCGCCAGGTCTACGGCGTGCTGATCGAAAACAAGGGCGACCGGTATGGGCCGGAGTTCAATGGCACACGCGAGTCTGGCTGGGGTAACGGGCAGAATTATGATTTCCAGCAGACGGCGCCATTCCTGGCATTGCGCACCCAGGGAGATCTGGCTGAGGTAGCGGCTTCATCCATTCGAGAAGCCAGAAAGAATCCAAAGATGGCCAAGGCGCTGGCGGCGGACACACCCGTCGAGCAAGTGGTCTTCTGGATGCAGGACGTGATCGAAATTACGCTGATGGATTACCTGTTCGGTCAGCAGGACCGCATCGGCAATATCGACTGGCGTTGGTACTGGTACTGGATTGAGGAGGGAAAACTCAAGTCACGCCACGCCAAGGGAGCCGATGTCCCAGATGACCTGGCAGCCTATGAACCCCTGCGCATCCGTCAATCCGCCAGCAATGACAATGACGCTGGCGTGCGGCGGGGCTATGCCAATTTCACCAAGCGCACGCACATGCTTGAAAACCTGAACCACTACAGCCCGGATCTGTATCAGAGACTGGGCCGCCTGGCGGCGGATTTCAAGGCTGAGGGCCCGGCATATGAATGGTTGACCGCCTCGGCGGGGCTGAGTGAGCGAACGGCTGCTGATGTCGTTACCCGTACCCTCGAAGCCTTTGACCTGCTTCAGGGGCAATGCCGTTCAGGCGCCATGAGTCTCGATCTCGATCTGACGGCTTTTGTCAAAGGCGAGGGCGCAGGGGCAAGCTCCTGTGAAGTCGAATCATCCCCATGACCCGTTGCCTGGCGCTTCTGCTCGCGCTGTTCTGCGCATCGGCCGAGGCGACGCGCGTTGGCCTGGTCGCGGACCTCAATGGGCGTTACGGCAGCACCACGTATCACGAACGTGTTGACCGCGCCGTTGAGACTTTGATTTCGGCCCATGTGGATGCGGTGGTCTGTGCCGGAGACATGGTGGCAGGCCAGTCGCAACCCCGTCTGGATGCCGACTGGCTCGACAGCATGTGGGCGGGTTTCACGGCTGCGGTGCATGAGCCTTTGAGCCGGGCCGACATTCCATTCCTGGTGACCGCGGGCAACCATGACGGCTCCGGCCTGCCCGCGTTTGGGCTGGAGCGTGAGCGATTCGAGGTGCAGTGGCAGTCACGCCGGCCGGCCCTGGAATTCCTGCCCGGCAGTGAGTGGCCCCGGCGTTATGCCGTCATGATGGATGGCGTTCTCTTCCTGACCTTTGACGGTACCGTGCCCGGAAAGTTGCCGCCGGCAGAGACCCGCTTCATCGAACGAATGCTGACGGCTCATTCAGCCGCTGCATCCGCTACCGTGGTGTTTTCACATCTGCCGATGTGGCCATTCACGCGCGGGAGGGAAGATGACATCCTGGACGACTCAAGCCTGCTCAGCATGCTGCATCGAGGTGGGGTCGACGTCTACGTCAGCGGTCATCATCACGCGTTCTATGCGGGCACTGACATCGCCGGCATGGTCCATGTCAGCGTTGGGGCATTGGGCGGCAACATGCGGCCATTGGTCGGTGCAGGGAAAAAGCAGCCGCACGGCTATGCCGTTTTAGAGATATCGGACCAGGGTATCGAGGTGCAGTCGAGAGTGGCTCGAAGCTTTTCCAGCCCGGTCCCCGCCTCCGACCTTCCCGAGCGATTGTCCGGCCCGCTGGGCTCGCTCGACCGGTTGGACGGGGCGGCGCCGCTGCGGCCTGTGTCCGGGGTGTTGAGGTGATGGTTTCTTGATTTGGCGTGGCCTGTTATGCGCCGTTCGGTCAAACGGTCGCAGCCACGTGTGTTCAACAACAATGGGAGGCAGTAATGATGAGACTTAAGATCTGTACCGCGGTGGCGATGAGCGCGCTGATGTGTGCCGCCCCACCGCCTTTGAAAGCCGATGATGACGCCAAGAAGGCGCTGATTGCCGCGGCGGCTATTGCGGGTGTGGCCGCGCTGGTTCATCACCACAAAAACCACGAGGATGGCGAGCATTACAGCGACGCCAATGCCGAGGCTGAATATGAGCGTGGGTACAACGATGGCCTGTACGCCGCTAATTTCAATAACTACAACCGGACCGATGCCTATACCAACGGCTTTGATGCCGGTACCCATGACCGTAACGTCCGCGTCAGTCACAACCAGAACAATCACTGGGACGACGATCGCCATAATTCGCCGGACCTGGCGCGTCGCGCGTGTATTGGCGAGGCCTCTTCGCGGTGGAGCATCAATCCCCGTGATATCACGGCCACCGGTTCGCGAAGCACGGCAGAGAATGAGTACGAAGTCACTGTTGCGGCCGGTTACCACCGTTCCAGCTGCGGCGCCAGGGGTGACGGAACATTCCTCTGGATGGAAGACATGGACCATGATGCCTCCTGGGGTCACAATTCGCCGCATGGAGGAGATGAGCATTCCTTCAGCACGGATCAGTATGACGCGACCATGAAGCTGCCCTGTTCGATCGGTTCGCCCTCACGCAACCGCCTGTGTGACGCTGGCGTTATGCGGGGCGACCCCGGATCCGCCGCGCTGTATGTTCGCTCGCCTGAAGGCCGGGAGCGGGTTCTCAATTTTGGCGACGGTGATGTCACCACGCCCAACGGTGGCCGCCTGACCTGGGGCCAGTCCGACGGTTCGTGGTACATCGGTATCGACGATCGCGAGTTCTACATGGTGCCGGAAGCGGCCATCTACGGCGGCTGAGGTCAGTCACCCTGTCACGGTGTGGTCGACGCGCCGATGCACCAAAAGACGGCCCCTCACCGGGCCGTTTTTTTTGCGCGAGATCATGACTGACCAATGGGAGGGGTATTCTCGCGCGTAAGGTGCGAGAATACGCGGCTGTCCCATAGCAGTATCCAGGAGATTTCCCCCGATGAAACACATAGCGAGATTCACTGGGTTTTGGCTGGCAGCGACCGTGCTGCTGGCAACGCCGCTACATGCCGGCGAAGATAAGATCTTGCCCAACACCATTCATCAGCACCGTCTGGATAACGGTCTGAATGTGGTCACGGTGCCATTTGACGCGCCCGGCCTGGCGGCTTTTTACATCATCACCCGTGTGGGTTCGCGTAACGAGGTGGAAGACGGCGTCACCGGCTTCGCGCACTTCTTCGAGCACATGATGTTTCGCGGCACTGAAAAATACTCAAAAGAGCAATATGCTGCAGCGCTCAAATCCACCGGCGCGGCGGCCAATGCCAACACCTGGCTGGACCGGACGGTGTACCACATGACCGGCAATGCCAACGAACTCGAACTGATGTTTGAGCTGGAGGCCGACCGCTTTATGAACCTGGCCTACTCGGAGCACGATTTCAAAACCGAAGCGGGCGCGGTCAAGGGTGAGTACACCAAGAATTTCGCCAGCCCGTACAGCCAGTTGCGAGAGAAACTGGCAGAGACGGCGTTCACCACCCACACCTATGGCCATACGACCATGGGTTATTTCGACGACATCGTGGACATGCCCAATCAGTACGAATATTCGATGAAGTTCTTTGATCGATACTACCGTCCGGAATACAACACCGTGCTGGTGGTGGGTGACGTCACGCCAAAGCAGGTCAATGGGCTGGCTGAGAAGTACTTCGGCGCCTGGGAAACCGGCGATTATGTCTCTACCGTGCCGGCTGAACCCGAGCAGACCGAAACCCGTTACACGCACCTGCAAAACGGCAGTATTCCCCCCTATCTCAACATGAGCTACAAGGGCCCGGCATTCAGCGATGAGCGCATTGACATGCCCGCGCTGGACGTACTGGCTTCCATCGTGTTTTCCGATACCTCCGAGTTGTACAAGAAGTTGGTGCTGGAGGAGCAGAAAGTGCGCTTCATGGGCGGCGGCGCACTGGACACGATAGACCCGCACCTGTTTTCCATCCAGGCCTCCCTGGTCGACAAGGACGACATGGGCTACGTGATGGAGGAGATCGAAAAAGCCATCAGGCAGGTTCAGGAGCAGGGCGTTGATGACACATTGCTGGAGCGCACCAAGTCGAACCTGAAGTACAGCTTCGCCATGCGCATGGACACCCCGACCAATATCGCCGAGTCGCTCAGTCACTATATCTGGCTGACCGGAAATCCGGAATCGGTCAATCGCCTGTATGCCCTGTACGACAAGGTGACCATGGACGACGTTATGGCGGTTGCCAATCAGTATCTGCAGCCCGAGCGACTCACCATCGCGACGATTTCCGAGGACGATAAAGGAGCGCTGAAATGAAAACGCTGTTGAAAGGTTTGTTGTTCCTGTCCGCGGGGTTGTTCACCTGCCAGGCCGGCGCCATGGACGTGACCGAACTCAAGCTGGAGAATTCCAGCAAGGTGGTGTTCAAGGTTCGTTTCCAGAATGGCTCCATCGCTGATCCGGCGGGCAAAGAGGGTCTGACCTATGCCACTGCGGCCCTGATGGCCAACGGGGGCGCGGGTGGTATGGGGTACTCCGATATCCAGGACAAGCTGTTTCCCTGGGCGGCTTCGTATGGTTTCAAGGTCGATAAGCAAGTCACCACTTTCACTTTCCAGGTGCCGGCGAATTTTGCGGGAGATTTTTACCCGGTCATGCGAGACATTCTGCTCGAGCCAAATTTTGACGAGCAGGATTTTGCACGGGTGATGAAGAATCAGCAGAACTACGTCGACCAGGTGATCCGAGCCTCTTCCGACGAGGATTACAGCAAGATGGCGCTGGAAGATCTCCTGTTCCGCGGCGGCAACATGGCGCACATGGTGCAGGGGAAGTCGGCTTCTGTTGCCGGTATCACGCTGGATGACGTCAAAGCGCATTATGAGCGGGCGTTCACGCGCAACAACGTTTCCCTCGGTATCGCCGGCAATTACAAAAACCGCATGCTGCGCATGCTCAAATCCGACCTGAAAAAGCTCTCGAAAACAGCGTTTTCTCCGGCGAAGCCTTCCGATGCTCAAATGCCCAATGGTATCGAAGTTGAGATCATTTCCAAACAAGGGGCTTTCGGCTCCGCGATCTTCACCGGCGCGCCCTTGCCCATCACCCGGGCCGACGATGATTTTGCCGCATTGATGATCGCCAACTCCTGGATGGGTGAGCACCGCAAGTCCTACTCACGCCTGTATCAGAAGATTCGCCAGACACGCTCGATGAATTATGGAGACTACAGCTACATCGAGTGGTATGACGCCGGTGGGCGGTTCCAGCTGCCGCCCTCGGGCGTGCCGCGCTCATCCAACTACTGGTCCATCTGGATTCGTCCGGTGCAGATTGCTTCGCAGCTGAAGTCGCAGTATGAGGAACTGTCGGATATCTCGGTGGGGCATGCCCACTTTGCGCTGCGCATGGCGATACGTGAGTTTGACCTGATGGTGGCCAACGGCATGTCGGAGGAGGACTTCGAGGCCACGCGCACCTTCCTGCGCAGCTACACCAAGCTGTATGCCCAAAGCCCATCCGATCAACTGGGGTGGCTGATGGATTCCCGGTTTTACGGTCGCGCGAACTACCTGGCAGAGCTGAATGATCTGCTGGCCGCGGCGACGCTGGAGCAGGTCAATGAGGCATTACGCAAGTACTGGCAGACGCAGAACGTCTTTGTCACCATCGTGACGGACGAGAGTGAAGCGTCTCCGCTGGCCGCCAGCCTGATCGGTAACCTGCCATCGCCGATGAGCTATTCAGAACTGGTCAGGTCCGGCCTGCCGGAAGCGGTGCTGGCCGAGGATGATGAAGTGGCGGTATATCCTCTGAACGTGAAAAAAGTGACCATCGTCGATTCTGCCGATACCTTCAAATAGCTGAATTCGCCGTTCATTGATGAGAGCCGGGGCGGTGCGCGAAAGCGCGCCGCCTGTTTTTTACCCTGTGACGCTGTCAGCGTGTGGCTTCGTGCCTTTTTAAAAGCCAGAAACACTGATGTTCTGCAGGCTCGGGGGTTAGGATCGGTTCAGCGCCCAGGCGGCGAGCAAGCCCCTCAGTACCAGGTCTGGGACCATTTGATCGAACAGCTTCTCTTCAGAGAACAAAGCCGCGAATCCTCCGGTGGCCAGAACGGGCGGCATGCTTCCGTCAAATACTTCCTTTCGGAGGTTGGAGCAGATTTCGCGGATGGCGCCCAGGTGGCTGTAGAAAAGTCCTGACTGGATGCTGCTGGTCGTCGTTTGTCCCAGACAGGCTGTGGGCTTGACGATTTCCACCGACCCCAGCCTGGCCGTGCCCTGATCCAGTGCCTGCATGGACAGCTTCAGGCCAGGCAGGATGACCCCGCCCAGGTATTCGCTGCCGCCCCTGATGGCTTCTATCGTTGTAGCGGTGCCCAAATCCACGATGATGAGGTCTTGCCCCGGGTACAGCCGGGTGCCGGCGATGGCGCCCGCAATCCGGTCACTGCCCACCTCTTGCGGGTTGCGATAAAGAATTTTCAGGCCGGTCTTGACGCCCGGTTTCAGTACAAAGGGTTGCGCGTTGAAATACTTGAGGCTGCAAGCGCTGATGGAATAGACCAGTTCCGGCACCACGCTGCACAGCGCCACGTCGTCGACATCGGCAGGGTCGAATCCGTTTTCCCGCAGCACGCCGCGCAAAAACAGCCCGAGCTCATCCGAGGAGATGCTTCGGGTACTGGACTGCCGAAAGGTCAGTTTCAGTTGGTCGCCTTCAAACAGGCCGCCGAAAATATGGCTGTTGCCGACATCCAGGCAGAGAATCATGCTGTCTCCTCCATCATGTGCGAGACCTGCCACTCGAGCAGACGCGCCGCCAGTTCATCCACGTTTTCAAGCGTGCCTTCAAGCATGGGCGATTCAGCCTCGGAGAATAATCTGAATCGATGGTGTCCATCATCAATCTCCCGCATGTCGTTGTGCACCACCAGGTCCACGCCCCCTCCCGCAAACAGGCGGGCAACCGCCTGCCTGGCATCCTTCGAGCTGGCCCCAGCGGTCAGCTTGAAACCAATCACCCTGACCGCGGGGTTGAGTGAATGGCTTCGTATGCTGTTGATCAGCTTGGGGTTGGGCGCCAGTTCAAGCGTGAGGGCTTCTCCCGAGGACATTTTTCCCGCTGCCTCGCCCCCCACGGGTGAAAAGTCGGCCACCGCCGCTGCCTGCACGACCAGGTCGTAATGCGAGTCTGAAACGGCAGCGAACAGGCGCTCCTGCAGCTCATCGAAGGTTTCATACTCGATAATGTCTGGGCCTTTCTGCGGATGAATGGCTGAGCGTGCGCCCAGCCAGGTCACCGCCATACCCCGTTCATGCATGGCGTTGGCCAGTTGTGCAGACGTCCGTCCGGTACTGGTATTGCCGATATACCGAACGGCATCGATGGGCTCCCGGGTGCCGCCGCCGGTGATGAGCACCTTGCCGCCAAGCGCTTTGGGCTGGTACTCGAGCACCGACTCGATCATGCGGATGATGTCCGCGGGCTCGAGCATTCGTCCCTCGCCTTTCTCGCCGCAGGCCAGATCGCCCTCAGCGGTAGGCAGTACGTGAACACCCCATTGCTCCAGCCTGGCCACGCTCTCGCGCGTCGCCGGGTAATGCCACATGCGGGTATTCATGGCGGGCACGATGAACTGCGGGATGCCGCGACCCCAGGCGCCCTGCCACAGCGTGGTCACCGCGTCGTCCGCGATGCCATGGGCAAATTTGTTGATGAGATTGGAGCTGCAAGGACACGCCACCAGCAAGTCGGCCCACTGCGCCAGGGCAATGTGGTCCATGACCCGGCCCGCTTCGAAGGTGTCATCGAACACGGCATGTCCGCTCAGGCCTTCCAGCGTGGCCCGTCCAACGAACTGGCCAGCCGAGGCCGTGCACGCCACGCGAACCTGGTGGCCCCTGCGAACCCACTCGGAAATCAGTGATGTCGCCTTGGCGCAGGCAATGGACCCGGACATCATCAGCAGGATGTTCTTATGCCGGGTCATGGTTCTTCTCCCGTCCGGTTGAAGCTAGGGGAATGTTGTCGATCAAACGCACATCGCCAAGCCGTGCGGCAGCCAGGCGGCGGCCGGAAAAATCCTCAACGTAATCCAGATCGAAGCCGGCCCTGATCAGTAAATTTCCCGCATGGTCAGCAGACTCGGCCGTGCGCAGGATCCGGTGTAAAAACGGCGCTGCTGCGCGCTGCTGCGGATCAAGACGCTGGTTGCGCGATGACAGGGCCAGTCCGTCCTCGGCCCTGGCCGTTGGGCAGGCCACGATCTCCACGTCCATGAAGAACGCGGACACCATGTCACGGACCAGCAGCAGCTGCTGGTAATCCTTTTCGCCGAAATAAGCCTGCCGCGGGCGCACGATGTTCAGTAATTTCATGACCACGGTCAAAACCCCGTCGAAATGGCCGGGCCGGTGCGCGCCGCAGAAGCGCTCTGACAGGCCGTTCTCGGTGATTCGATAACGGTAGTCGTCGGGGTAAATCATGGCCTTCTCAGGCAACAAGACGGCGCCAACGCCACACGCGCTCAGGATGTCCAGGTCCTGTTCCAGCTTGCTGGGATAAGCCGCCAGATCGCCTGCCTGGTCGAACTGGGTCGGGTTCACGAATATGCTCACGACGGCGTGTTGGTTCTCCGCGACGCATCGGTCCACCAGGCTGCGGTGCCCATCGTGCAGCGCGCCCATGGTGGGGACAAAGCCCACGGAGCGGTCACCCCATGCTTTTCGGCAGGTTTGCCAGTCCTGTATGCAGTTGAAGACTTTCATCCCGCATAGCGCTCCGCCGGCGCGGGGAATCCGCCTTCACGCACGTCCTCGGCAAAAGCTTCCAGGGCTTCGAGCACCTGTTTGCGGCCGTTCATGAATGGCCGGACGAAGCGCGGGGCTTGTCCCGATGTCAGGCCGAGGAGATCCTGCAGCACCAGCACCTGGCCATCCGTATCGATACCCGCCCCAATGCCGATGGTGACAATGTCCAGGGACTCGGTGATTTCCGCGGCCAGGCTTTCGGGTACACATTCGAGCACCAATGAGAAACAGCCAGCCTGCTGGCACGCCAGGGCTTCACTGCGCAAGCGCTCGCGATCGTCTTCGTTTCGGCCTTGCACGCGAAATCCGCCCAGCTGCCGGACCGACTGGGGCGTCAGTCCCAGGTGCCCCATCACGGGAACGCCGGAATCGACAATATGCCGGACCAGTGATTCCTGCCCCCTGATGCCTTCGAGTTTGACGGCGTCGGCGCCGGCCTTCATCAGCTGTTCCACCGCTTCCATGGCTGCCGATTTGCCTTTGCGATAGCTGAGAAAAGGCAGGTCAGCCACCACGAATTTGCCCGGAGCGCCCCTGCGGACGGCGCGAACATGCATGGCCATTTCCTCGACGCTGATGGGAAGGGTGGTGTCGTGTCCGTGCATCACCATGGCCGCGCTGTCGCCAACCAGCAGGATATCGACGGGTGATTCGGCCAGGATGCTGGCCATGGTGAAGTCATAGCAGGTCACCATCACCACGCGCTCATGGTTTCGCTTGCGCTCGGGGAAGTTGAGTATGTTCATGGCAGTGTCTCCCGGTGGGCGCGGGCGTTTCTTGTTTCCTCTCGGGCGTGGAATGTCTCAAAAGCCTGATACAGCGCCTGCAGAGCATCGCCTTCGAGCGCCGAGCGGTTACGCTCCCGCGTGCCCTGGTCATCGCGCGCGAGCGGCCCGGTCAGGGCGCTGCCGGGTTCGGCCAGGTGGTTTTCCAGGGATCGTCTCAGGTATGGCCCGATCATCTCCGGCGGCAGGCCAAGATCGCCGCTCAGGCGTTGGCGCACTGCCTGCCAGAGAATCTGCGGGAAATTACCCGCCACCACGCACAGGGCGTGATAAAGCGCTTTGTCCTTCAGTCGAATGGAGTAGTGGGGGTTGGGCAAGCCTGGAAGAATGTCCTCGAAGCGATATCCCTCATCCACGAGAAACGGAACTTGCCGCATTTCCTCGATCGGATAGAGCCGTTCGGCAAAAGTCATGAGCGGATGGGCGCCCGCCACCCCCGGCAGGCTGATCGCGCCTGCGCAGTGCACCAGTTGGCGGCCCTGCAGTTCGGGATGGCGCCTCAGTATGTGACCTATGGCGCCGTCGCTGACCAGCAGCAAAACGTGGGTAGCAGGCGCAATGCAATGGGCCAGTCGGGTGGCGGCGTCCGGGTGGTCGGAAGTGTTGAACGCAGAGGAGTGTCGCCTGCTCCAGCCTGAATGTTTCAGTCCCAGCTGCTGCAAATAGTGGCGCATGTGGCGCGCCAGGCGGCCATCCCCCAGGATGGCGTAATGGATATTCAAGTTTTTCATGGTACCTGTCCTGTGGATCAAGTCCGGTGTCTCAATCATGGGCCAGGTCCAGTGGCTGTAACCGCCGTGATGGTCGGCTCAGCAGGTGCCTGTGCCCATGGGGCGCTCATGGTAGCAAAATCAGCCGGAAGCGGCCATGGATGCCGGCTCCGCGCCTAACAAAAGACCTGGGATCGTGCCAAAAGTTGCGTGGGACCGTTATCGTGTGCCCGTGCGGGGCTCTTATGCGCGGCCGCCCGCATTTTCAGGCACCGCCCCATGTTGGGAATGGCTCATCTCCCAGGCTCGCCCCCGGTAAGCGGTCAGGGAACCGGATCCCATGGTAATTCGGCTTCGATGATTTCATAGCTTGTTTTGATGTCGGCCAGAGCCGCCAGTTGGGCGGATGCCGAGCAATACTTTTCCATCGCCAGGTCAATGGCCCGGCTCACGTGACGCTCACTGATCTCCATGCCCTTAACCACGAAATGCATCTCGATATCTGTGTAATAGCGGGGCATTTCCTGGCGGCGCTCCCCACCGATCTCCACCCAGGCGTCGACGACTTTCTGACGGGCCTTACCCAGTATCATGACCAGGTCAATGCAGGCACAACCGCCGGCTCCAAGCAGCAAGAGCTCCATCGGGGAGAGACCAATGGCCTTGTCGCTATCCAGCACCACGCTGTGCCCGCTGGCACCGGTGCCCGTAAACGTGAGCCCCCCCGACCATTTGACCTTATGGTCCCTGAACATGGTTCACATCCTTGTTTGAGGTTGATTCATGGCACCACGCTTGTGTGCCCAACAGGCGCGGTGGCCGGCGAAATGGGTATGAGACGGGGGCGGGTGATAACGGGTGGCTTACCAGCCCCAGGGACGCTTATTACTGACGCGGTCCGCATGTTCCGCGGGGTTTGAGCGCAGGTCGGCAGTGTGTGACTGGGCGCGAGCCCACTGCACGGTTGTCATTAATAACTCTGGATCTTGCTCGCGTCTAAAACGCCAGTCGTCTATGCTGTCCATGATAATTTGAAGTATACCGTCGATGGTCGGGGCGAATTTTGATGCGACCATGACGACGCAGCTGGCGGCGGCCACGCTCAAGATCATTAAAACGGCAAACATGAACATGTCTGATTCTCAATGCTTTTGGTAGAGTGGGGCAATATGCAAGAAATAAGCCAATAAAATGTGACGGAACAGTCTGACATGAAAAATTCAACTATTACATTGATATTAGTGGCTTTTCAAATCCCCTGAATAAGTACCTTTGAGCAATGTGCTCTGACTCAAATGATGTCTGGGAAGGAATTTTTGCATTTCGCGAGGCGCCTCTTATGCTTGCTGCAATGATGGCGACCTTGGCCCTCCAAGCGGAATGGCCGTGCCTTCCTGTCAGTACCTGTCTTGTAGATCTCTCGTGCGCGTGAGAACCTTCACGTAGTTTGAACGGAGAGCCAACATGCCTGATTCCACATTGTCGGGAAGCTGTTTATGCGGCGCAGTGACCTATACCGTAACGGGGGAGGAGCGCTTTTTTTACCACTGCCATTGTCAGCGCTGCCGAAAAGCGACCGGGACGGGCCACGCGAGCAACCTGTTCGTGCACGGGACGGTGTGCTTCGACAGCGGCGAAGAACAGGTCCAGACCTACAAACTGCCCGACGCCAAGCGGTTTGGTAACAGTTTCTGCCGTCGTTGTGGCGCTCGCGTTCCCGTGTTTATCGAGGAATTCGGCCTGTGCATGATTCCAGCGGGTTCGCTTGACGACGAACCCTCGATCAGGCCGGAAGCACGGATTTTTGTGGGTTCCAGAGCAGAATGGTCCTGCAGCGGCGAGCGTATTCCCAGCTTCGATGAATACAAAAGATAGCCCGAATTCAGGCCGTTGGTCACCAGGCCGCCTGGCGAACGGCAGCGGGGCCTGGCTGGTCTGCTTCATGTTGCTGTGGTACACCGCGGCAGGTGCTGCCTCACCGCAAGGGAAGCCGCCGGGGGAGTCCCCGTCTCCGGAAGAGACAGGCAGACTTTACTACCCCAGCGAGGATTCGCTGCGAGATGTAGAACATCTTCTGCAGCGGGCCGGGGCCCGGGGGAAGCTGGCGCTGGTTGTCCTGGGCGCCAATTGGTGTCATGACAGCCGCGCGCTGGCTTCGAGGATTCATCAGAGCCCGCTCGAAGAGGTCATTAAAGCGCGCTACGAGGTCGGATTCGTGGACGTTGGTTTCCTGGACCGTGGGCGGGATGTGGCCGAGAAACTGGGTGTTCCGCTTTACTATGCCACCCCAACCGTGCTGATCGTGGACCCCGTTAGCGGCAGGCTCATCAATCGGCACGATCGGCACCAATGGGGCGCGGCAGAGCGTATCAGCATGGAAGACTCCGTGACTTATTTCGAAGAGATGGCGAGCGACCAGATGCGGCTTCCCGGCCCGGCCACCGGGGCTGAACGCGCCCGGCTCGATGTCGAAATTGATCAGTTTGAACAGAAGATGGCCAGGAAGGTTGAGCGTGGTTATCAGCGGGTCGGTCCGATGCTCAGAGCATATAAGGAGGGCGGTGATGTCCCTTCGAGCTTTGAGCACGACTGGGAGGAGGTCTACCAGTATCGAACGGGCATCCCTGCCGAGATCGAGTTGCTCAAAGTCCAGGCAGCGGAGCGCCTTGAATCCGGCGAATCGCCCGTGGAGTTGGTTTTCCCAGCCATTGAAAAGTACTCATGGGAGCAGTGAACACGGCCATGGTCACCGATTTGTCAACGATAAGGCCAATGCGTGGGTGCGGTAACCAAGACCTCACGCCACTGATCGGCCTGCAGTGTGTAATGGCCATCATGCTGTGGCTTGTTTCTGGCGCGGGGGTTTTTGCTGCAGATGAACCCGATGGTCCGCTTTACACGATTTCGATCAGCGGTCCCGCAGTCAACCTGGAGACTTCCTGTGATGATCCCTGTGCGGTGGATGAGGTGGTCACGGTCGGTTCCGTAGATACGAAGGCCAGCAAAAGCGATCAAATGGAAAGTCATGGGGGAGAGGAGTTGTCGTTCGGATCGGAGTGCTCGGGCAATTGCCGGCAACAGAGCGCTCAACTGAGAGTGGAGACGGGCCGCGAGCTTCGAGAGGGCGTTGAACTCAGCATCGAGGAACAGTGGGCGCATTTTGTGTTTCATTCGGTGACGGACACCGACAAGGGACCGGCTACCAAAAGGCAGCACTTCGAGTTTCGAATTGACCGGCCGCTGATCGAAGTGGATCTTGGGGAGCACCGTTTGCGGTTGACCGCGAAGGTTGAGCAGGACCCGAGCGTCATCCGGCGCAAAAGCGATCGGGATTGACGCCCAGGTGTCGCGCCCAGGTGCGGAGCCCAGGTGTTGAGTTATGGGGCCACCTGCGGATTCAACCGACGCTCATTCGCGACGGATCAGCCCGTGATGGCTTTTTCGAGCATTCCCTGCGCCTGGTGACGCGACTTGCCGAGTGAGTTGGCCAGTTCTTCCACCAGCAACTCTTCTGTTTGCTTCAGATGAGCCCGGTCACCCGCCCGAAGCGTTTCCTTGGATTCCAGTTGGCACAGCTCTTTGAATACTTTCGCGTAGGCGAACGGGTCGCCGCTTTCGATGGCCACCTGGTGGGCGTTGGCGCGAGCTTTCCACTGCTTGCTCGGCTTGCCGGTCCAGTCTTTGAGCTCTTTCAGTAATTGTCGCGCCTTGGTGGAGCTGATCAGTTTGCGGACGGAATCGGCAACGTCGTCCTTGAGTAACGTGAGCGTCAGGTCTTCGCGTTCGAAATAAAGCTCTGCGTACGTGGCGGCCGCGGAGCCGTAAAAGCTGCGTTCTTCAATCGATTGAATTTCGCCGACACCGTGTTGGGGGTGGTGAACCCGCTCTCCTTTGCGAATATTGATAGTAGCGTTCCTTTGGAAAGAAAAAACAAACAATCACCCACAGTACCCTAAAAACCCCGAAAAAGCAAGGATTTGCGGGCTTTATCCGGGTTTTTTCCGAGTCGCGAGCGTTCCCCTCCGGCGTGAAATCGCCGGCATGCCTGTAAAACGGGATGGACGGTCAGGGCTTTAGGGTCTCGGTTGGGCGGCCAGAGGCGTGATGCTGGCGTAGGTGCGCTTTCACATCAAACCCTATTTTCAGCGCGATGACGATCAGCAGCACCGGGGTGGGCTCACCCAGGATCAGCGCGACCCCACCTCCGAAGATCAACACCAGGTGCATGAAGATGATGCGCCCATAGGGCTCAGCCATCTGCGTCTTGATTCCGCGTCCGATGTATTCTTTTCGGCTGATGAAATTTCGGAGAAACGAGAAGCCGTGGCTGATGAACAAAGCGGCGAGCCCCGGCCACAGCCCCAGGAACAACTGCGCAACTTCCGTCAGTCCGGCAGGCGTCATGTCATCGGGCCCCTTCACGAACAGGCTGTAGAGAAACAGGAAATGAACGGCCATGAAGGCGCCGAAGTGTCCGATGAAGAACGGGACGCTCAAAATGGCGAACCACCGCCCGATCACGATCATTTTCAGCACGTTGTAAAAGCCCACCACAGCGCTCTCAGCCCAATAGAGCACCATCACGTCACTTAATTCCCAACCCAGCCATGCAGCGCCATATACGGGCACCAGGTTGGCAAGGATCAGCAACAGGGCCGATGGTGAAGTCAGGCCCAGCGGCGCAAGATCGCCATCATTATCGGCCGATGGGGTCTCGGGCTGCGCGCGGTTCGCGCGGGGGTGCAGCGGCGAATGACCCCATTCGCCCTCCAGTTCGCCCGCGGTGGCGTCGCCCTGTCGGATGGCCGTGCCGGTCGCCCACTGCAGACCCTCCCTGATCGAAATCAGGTCGGATTCATCCACGCTGGAACCAAAAGCAACCGGATTGGCGCCGTAATCAAAGACGCCGTGCTGTCCGCGCCATGCCGTTCCGGATGCCTTCACCGGCGCATCGAGTCGGAGGT
>WTJD01000050.1 GCA_011524975.1 Lysobacterales bacterium | reverse complement strand
TGTCGGTTGTTCTATTGACGGGCCACGACGCGCTTCGCTGGGGGCTGGGCAGCCTGGATACGCTGCGGGCAGCCAGGATCATTACCCGGCTGGTCTCAGAAAATACGGCCGATACCGCCGACCTGGTGAAGTTTGAGCGCGCCATGGCATGGCTCAATCGCGCCGAGGCGCGCAGGGGCCCGCTGCCCGATCAATCCGATCTGCGCGGCCAGTTGCTCTACTGGCGCGCCATCCACTTTGCCGAGCCCGGCCCCGAGCGCGGTGAGGGGCTGGCCGAGGCAGCGCGGGAATTCCGCCGGGCGCTGGCCCAACGACCCGCCTGGCCCTATTTCTGGGCCAACCTGGCACTGGCGAAAGCGGAAGCCGGCCTGTTCGACGAGGAATTTGACCGGGCCGTGCGGCGGGTGTACGAGACGGGCCCGTGGGAGCCGCAGCTGCAGCTGATGATGATTCGCCTTGGTTTTGTAGAGGGCAGTCGCGTTGGGCCGGAGTCCCGGGCGCTGATGGACCGGCTGATGGTGAACGCGGTTCAGACGCAGCCGCTGCAGGTGATGGCCCTGGCCGATTCGCCGTCACAAATGGCGCAAATTTGCGAAGTGATTGATAATCCGGCCCTGGAGCGCCGGTGTGCTCCTTTCCTGGAAAGATAAGACACGCCCCATGCGGGGCAGGAGACGTTCTGACAATGGGCGATTCCCTTAAGGATCAGCTGGTGGCCCTGGGGCTGGCCAGCCCGGAAGACAAAAAGCGGGCCGCAAAAAAGGGCGGCCGTAAAAGAGGCAGCGGTAAAAGGGCCAGCGCTGGGAAAGGTGGCCGAAACCGCCGCGTCCATCCGGGCGAAATGAGCCTGGACGCGGCCTGGCGGGCTCGTCAACGAGAAGAGAAGCAGTCCGCAGAGGAAAAGAAACGGCGGAAGCAGGAAGAAGACCGTCAGCGGCGAAAAATCAACCTGTCGCTTCAGCAACTGGTGGAAAAGCACGCGCTCAATGACGCGTCAGCCGAGCTCAAGCGGAATTTTCTCTACAAGGGGCGTATCCGGAGCGTGCTGGTGACGCCCGAACAGATGAAGGCACTGAACGCGGGTGAACTGGGCCTGGTGTTTTTGCGCGGCTCTTACTTTGTCATGGCGCCGGAGCATGTGGAGGCCGTGCGTGCGATCTCCGCGGACCATGTGCCTGAGCTGGGTGGGGATCAGGGGGATGAATCCGAGGAAGAGTTTCCGGTGCCGGATGATTTGATGTGGTAGGGAAGGGCGGAGATTCTTGCCCCGCTCCTTGTTTAATACTCAATCATCGGTTCGGCTGAATCGCATTGACCATTGACCTTGTAGACATCGAGCAGAAGCTGGTCGAGCGCTATTTCCAGCCTGAGATGGCCGGTGCAGGGCTTCAATTCATCTAATGAGGTGATGATGTAACCGGGCGCTGATCCGGGGTTGACCGGTTGCTGGCTTGCCAGGCCCGGGCCAATGTGTATGAGATGGGGCCCGTTGGCTTTCGCGTGATTACCCGCAAAAACCCTCAACGGATACTCCCAGGTATCCTGTCCCAGGATCAACCCAACGGTGTCCGACGGGTGGTCCAGTATGAAGTCGGTTGCACGCCGGTAATCCGGCAGCAAGTCACTCCTCATCACAAAGTAGAGATGGTCCCTGTCGGTGTTCCACAGGTGGCTACCTGGGCTGAAAGGCAACAATCGCGCATGCGGATTCAGCAGCAGAGTGGGGAGCGCAACCACCAGGGCAGCGGTCATGAATACCAGGAACAGCTTGCGGTCAACCCGAGGGACTTTGGCGATGACGGCGGCCGCCCATGGAACAGCAACAAAAAATAGCGGCAAATGCAGCCGGGAGGCCCAGGGCTGCCAACGGATCAGGTATGCGGATATGAATGCCGCCAGGAGCAGGGCGGCGAACAGGGTCAGAATCATGGGATTCCGCCGTGCCCTCGCCAGGGGCAACAGCACAATCGCCAGCGCTATCGCCAGGAAATGCACAGGATTGCCCATGTAATCCTCGCTGGGGACGAACCGGACTTGGAATGGGGCATCGTTGTAATGGCGTCCAGGCCCCGAGTGTTCATCGCCCAACAGCCGTTTGAGGAAGCTGTCCATAGCGGCATTGAATTCGGTGGACGGCGTTGCGAGGTGCAGGACCGAATTCTTCACCAGGTTCGCAGACACGGAGCTCGCTGTCGGACCGGAGACGAACTGGGATTGGGTGACGCTGCTCGAAAAGGGGTGACCGTAAGCGGCCTGGTTACGCGCCAGGTGGGCGAAATTAATGACCAGTGCGCCTGCTGTGATCACCATGAAGCAGGTCAGCAACCGAACGCGAACTGCACTGTCGCTACCCTTGGCCAGCCCATAACAACCGATCACCACGCCCAGGCCTGCGCAGTAGGGGTAGGCCGTTCCTTTTGTCAGCAGCGCCATGCCGAGCGAAGCCATGCTCAGTAGTGTCCATGTCACCCGGCCGCTTCGCCCGTTGTCGATCAAACGGATCAGGCTGTAAACGAAACCCAGCACGAAGAATGAGGTGATCAGATCGGTCTGCGTGCTGGTCGCCTGGAAAATCGCCATGGGCATGGATGCGCAAAACACAGCGGTAAGCAGTTGCCCCTTGCGGCCAAGTCCCAACCTCCCCGCCAGCAGGCTGGACAGCAGCACCGAAGAGACATATGCCACCCATTGAACGAGATTGGCCAGGCGGTCCGACCCGCTGAGTAATTGCAGATGCAGAATGAGAAATTCCGCCATCGGCATGGAATGATTCTGGCGTTCAATGTGGCTGGGAAAAAAGGCAATCGAGCCATTCTGAATCCACGTGGCCACACGCGCCATGTGATAAGTCATGGAATCCCAGGTATTGGGCGGGCGAAGTACGGCGACCAGCAAGGTGAGGAATGCCAGGGACAGCCATATAGCCACGAGACCCCACTCGGCCCGGGACAGCGTTGTTCCACCTGGAGCCGAACTTTGAAGGCTTGCCGTACCAAGACCCTTTCTTCTGGCTGTAATGGCTGCCATCCATACGATCATGTTTAAGATCAGCCAGGCGGTAGCGAGCGCAGGCCGGTTGAGCCAATGAAACAGGGAGAGAATCTCTGTCAGCGCCCAGGTCAGGACACAGAGGGTGACCAGGCTGAATGCGATGCTGCTTCTGATTGGCCCCGCTGCATTCGACCAGCGGAATGCCAGGTAGAGGCTGATCCAGCAGGTCAGTATCAGAAGAACCATCACGAAGGGTGTCAGTCAACCAAAATGACTAACGATCAGGATCAACGAAACAGATTGTATTTGACGATGCACCAGATGGCCCGGACGCCATCGCGCCATCCTATTTTCTTGCCTTCCGCGTAGGTTCTGCCGTAATAATCGATACCCACTTCGAAGATGCGGACATCCAACTTGGCGATCTTCGCGGTGATTTCGGGCTCCATGCCAAAACCGTTTTCCTCGATGTCAATCTGCCGGATCACCTCGGTGCGAAAGGCTTTGTAGCAGGTCTCCATGTCGGTCATGTTGAGGTTGGTGAAGGCGTTGGAGAGCAGCGTCAGGAAACCGTTGCCGATGCGGTGCCAGAAGTACAGCACCCGGCTGGGCCCGATGCCTTTGAAGCGAGACCCGTACACCACATCAGCCCTGCCATCGATGATGGGGCCCAGCAGCAGGGGGTAGTTGGCCGGGTCGTACTCAAGATCCGCGTCCTGGATCAGCACGATATCGCCCGTTGCCAGGGCGATGCCGGTTTTGATGGCCGCGCCTTTGCCGCGGTTTTCGGGATGCAGTTCCAACCTGATACCCAATTCATCGGCATGTTCAGTGAGAAACTCGCGGGTGCCGTCTGTGGAGCCATCGTCGATGACGATGACCTCTTTGTCATCCACCGGAGCCGCGGACACGCGGGCCAGGATGTGCTCGATGGTTGGGCGTTCATCGTAGCAGGGGATCAACACGGAGAGTTTCATGGCCCTATTGTAAACAAAATACCGCTCAGGCCAGGTTTGAAACCAGCAGCTGGCGTGCCTGTTCCACACTGACGCCCTTGCGCCCGGCATAGTCCTCGAGCTGATCTTCCAGGATGTTGCCCAGGACAAAGTATTGAGCCTGGGGATGCGCGAAGTAATAGCCGCTGACCGAGGCCGCAGGCAGCATGGCGTATCCGCTGGTCAGCTCCATCCGGGCGTTGGTTTCCGCGTCCAGCAGATCAAACAGCTTGCGCTTCTCGCTGTGATCGGGGCAGGCCGGGTAGCCTGGCGCCGGCCGGATGCCGAGGTACTGTTCGCCAATGAGCGCTTGCTTGTCCAGGCGCTCGCCACTGGCGTAACCCCAAATTTTGCGCCTGACGCGCTCGTGCAGATGTTCGGCCAGGGCTTCAGCGAGCCGGTCGGCCAGCGCCTTCAGCAGGATGCTGGAGTAATCATCGTGATCGGCTTCAAACTCGGCGATTTTCTCCTCGATGCCGAGGCCGGCGGTCACCGCGAAAAAACCCATGTGATCGGCCACGATACTGCCGGCGGGCGCGATGAAATCAGCCAGGCAAAGGTTTGCCCGGCCCTCGCCCTTGGGCTTTTGCTGACGCAGGAAATGGAAGCGTTCCCGTTCGGTCGAGCGGGTGTAATCGGAGTAGATCACAACA
>WTJD01000101.1 GCA_011524975.1 Lysobacterales bacterium | reverse complement strand
ATTGCGGCGATGGGCGTGACATCCCGCAGCATGGTCAGCAGCGTCATGCCCAGGCTGGTGAGGAAATCCATCAGAAAATCATCCCGTAGGCCATGACAAAAATCATGGGCGTCAGCGAGGCAAACGCGATCAACCCAAAGCCGTCGAGCAGTGGGTCACGCCCTTTGATGGAACTGGCCAGCCCCACGCCCAGCGCGGTCACCAGGGGCACCGTCACGGTCGAGGTCGTGACGCCGCCGGAATCGTAGGCAATACCAACGATATGCGGCGGAGCGAGGTAGGTCATGATGACCACGCCGATGTAGCCGCCGATGATGAGGTATTGCACGGGCCAGCCCTTGAGGATTCGGAAAACGCCAATCACGATGGCCAGCCCAACCGCCAGGGCCACGGCCATTCTGAGCCCCAGAGCATAGCTCGCCATGGCTGCCTCATTGGACGCCAGCAGGCCCTCGTTGGCCGCGATCTCGGCCGCCTCATCCGCGATGGCAATCAGGGCGGGCTCTGCTGCCGTTGTGCCAAATCCCAGCAGGAAGGCGAACAAAAGCAGCCAGAACAGGTTGCCGCGCTTGACGAAGTTGTGCGCCATCTCTTCGCCGATCGGAAACAGGGCCATTTCCAGGCCCCGGACAAACAAGGCGAGGCCCGCTAAAACCAGCACAGCGCCAAAGAGAATTTCGCCCATGTTCGGCACGGGCTGTTGCAGAACGGCCAGCTGAAAAAAGGCGATCACCAGCACGATCGGCAGCAGCGCCATAACGCTCTCTTTCAATGACGCCAGCGCGGAACTCAGCGTGGCGCGGATGATCTCCGCTGGCCGGGGCTTGCGCGGGTGTATCAATAGTGGGTCGTCTGCCGGATGCATGTGTCCTGCTTTAGGGTGCCTGGTTGCTTCACATTAAGGTGTGCATTATTGCAAGTTAAAGCCTTTCCCGTATCAGGGATTTAACGGATACCCGCGCGCGCTGATTTTGGTTTCAATATGAGCCAAGTCATTTATGGCGCGTTTTAATTTCCTTGCAGGGCCTTGGTGCGGCATAATATATTAAAAAGACCTAATATAAAGTACCTATTGATTCAGTCCATACGGTCAACGCGATGAACATGTTCCACGACAAGCCCTGGATATTCGGTCTGCTGGTCATTCTGCTTCTGATCGTGCTGCCCGTCTGGGTGTTTGTCGGAGGGAGTCCGCCGGCCAAGGACCGGCCATGGGATGGCGTGCCGCGCCGCGCAGCCCACGTTGACCACAGCGAACTGATGGAAGGTCCCTTCTCCAGTGGACAGGATGTCACCCGGGCCTGCCTCGAGTGCCATGAAGAGGCGGGCGAGCAGGTCATCCACACGGCGCATTTCAAATGGCAGTCAGACTCCGTCATGATACCGGGTCGTGATCAGCCCGTTGCCACGGGTAAGAAAAACACCATCAACAATTTCTGTATCGGCATACAGGGCAACTGGAACAGCTGCACGGCCTGTCATGCGGGTTATGGCTGGGTCGATGATGAGTACGATTTCAGCAACACGAATAACGTGGACTGCCTGGCATGCCATGACCGCAGCGGCACCTACCGCAAGGGCAAGGCAGGTTTGCCGGCTGAAGGCGTAGATCTGCTGGCTGTCTCCCAATCGGTCGGTGTCCCGGGGCGGGAAAATTGCGGCAGCTGTCACTTCCGGGGCGGCGGCGGTAACGCGGTCAAGCACGGTGACCTCGATGAGAGCCTCTACTATCCGACCGATGATGTGGATGTGCACATGGGCCGGTTTGATTTCCTGTGCGTGGACTGCCATCAGACCGAGAATCACATCATGGGCGGGCGTTCCATCAGCGTCAGCGTGGACAACGAGAACCAGATTGCCTGCACAGACTGTCATGCTGCTGACCTGCACCTGGACGAGCGGATCAATGCACACACCGCAACGGTGGCCTGCCAGACCTGTCATATACCCGAGGTAGCGGTTCGCCAGGCAACCAAGACGCACTGGGACTGGTCCACGGCGGGCGATGACCTGGTGGAGGAGGACCCGCACCATTACCTGAAGATCAAAGGCACTTTTCTCTATCAGAAAAACCTGGTGCCTGAATACCGCTGGTACAACGGACTGGCCAACCGATACCTGCTGGGAGATGCCATTGTCGAGCATGGAAGCACGCCCATGAATAAACCCCGTGGCCATGTTCGTGACCCGGAAGCACGTATCTGGCCATTTAAAATCCACCGGGCCAAACAGCCCTATGACGTGGTCAATAACTATCTGCTGCAGCCGGTCACTGCCGGCGAAGGTGGATACTGGGAGGGTTTTGACTGGGACCCGGCGCTTCGGCTGGGTGCTGAGATCACCGGCATGGCGTATAGCGGTGAGTATGGTTTTGCCATGACGGAAATGTTCTGGCCCCAGACGCACATGGTGGCGCCCAAGGAGCGCGCCTTGCAGTGCCGAGCCTGCCACAGCGAAAACGGCCGCATGGACTGGGAGGCGCTGGGTTATGACGGTGATCCCATACGCCAGGGCGGGCCTGCACGTCGCCGTGTCTCCGGCAATGACGGGGCGAGCGCGCCATGACGTGTCGTTCACTGATCTGGACGGCCATGGTGCTGCTCGGATGTGGCGCCAGCTCCGCGTGGCCGGACAACGATATGCACCCGCCAGTCCCGCTCTTGGACGCGCGGGGTGTGCCGGTCGTCGAGTCCGGCGAGCCCCTTTCGACCATGCAGACCTGCGGTGGTGATTGTCATGACACCACCTACATCATGGCCCACTCCGATCACGCAGATGCTGGAGCAAGCCAGCTGGGGCAGCCGCCTTTGCGCCATGACTGGCAGTTGGGCCCGGGCTTTTTCGGTGGCTGGGATAGCGTGTCCTATGCTTCTGAGGGGCTTGAGTCCGGACCGGGCGTCGATGCCCTTGCCTGGCTCAAAAAGCACGGCCGTCGTCATGTGGGTGGCGGGCCCGTGGCAGCATGGGTGGAGCTCAACTGCCTGCTGTGCCACAGCGATATCGAAGACCATTCGGCACGGGGGGATTTGATCGAGTCCGGCCGGTTCGCCTGGGCAAATTCGGCACCCCTGGTTACCCTGGGCGCTCTGACCGAGGTGGAAGAGGGCTGGCAATGGAATGCCGGGCAATTCGGCGAGGACGGCGCCCTGTTGCCGGGTCTGCTGGCGCTCAGTAGGCCCACTGACGACCATTGCGGCCAGTGTCACGGCATGGTCGACAACGTGCTGAATCGGCCTTTGACCATCGATCCGGAGCCGGCCAACCGCCACAACAGCGAACGCACGGGGCAATTGATTTCGCCTCAGAAACTGAATGACAGCGGCCTGAACCTGGCCGGTAAGAACGACCTGTCACACGCCTTTGACGTACATGCTGACCGCGTGGTTGCTTGCGTGGATTGCCACTACTCGCTGAATAACCCCGTGTATTTCCGGCAAAGACCGGAAAGCCGGCCGGACCACCTCAGCTTCGATCCGCGCAGAATGCATCTCTCGGACTATCTGCGCCAGCCGCTGCACCAGTTCGCCAAAGGCCGCTCCACGCTGGGCCTGGCCGCGCAGTCGCAGGACAACTTGCGACGCTGTGCGTCCTGCCACCAGGCCGAACAGGCGCACCAGTGGCTGCCGTATCGCCAACGCCATTTCGCCGCCCTGGCCTGTGAGTCCTGTCACGTGCCCAAGCTGTACGGCCCGGCGCTGCAATCCATTGACTGGACCGTGCTCGATCGCGATGGCGAGCCTCTACGCACCTATCGCGCGCTGGAAGGCGATCCCGCAGCGGTCGAAACGCTGATCAATGGCTACGAGCCGGTACTCTTGCCGCGGCTCAACGGGGGTTCGGATCAACGGCTGGCTCCCTGGAATCTCGTCACGGGTTGGTTCTGGGTGGCCGGCGAGCCGGCCCGACCGGTCAGTCATGATGCCTTGCGCTCGGCATTATTGACCGGGGGTGAGCATCACCCGGCACTTCTGCAAGCCCTGGATCGAGACGGTGACGGCCGCCTGGATGACAGCGAACGGGCGCTGGACAGCGAAGCAGCGGTGGCGGCCGTGAGGCAACGCCTGGAACAGTCTGGATGGTCAGACCCCCGCATCATGGGTGAGGTTTTGCCATTTGCCGTGAGCCACAACGTGGTGAACGGGCGTTGGGCGACACGTGAGTGCCGGCATTGCCATGGCGCCGGCTCTGACCTCAGCCAGGATTTTGCGCTCTCAGGACACCGCCCGCCCGGTGCCGAGCTGCGTCTGCCCGAGGGCCTGGGAATCACCATGTCGGGCGAACTGGTTGAGACGGCCGGGAAGGGTGTCGATTTCAGACCGGATGCCAGCCAGGCGGGTTTCTACGTGCTGGGCCTGCACTCATTCCCCTGGGTGGACAGGCTGGGCGTGCTGATGTTTCTGGGTGTCGTCCTTGGCGTGAGCGGCCATGCGCTGGGCCGTTACGTGGCCGCGCGCCGTCGCCCGGCGGCCGATCATCCCAGGGAAAGGGTGTACATGTACGACGCTTATGAACGGCTCTGGCACTGGTTGCAGGCCATCGCGATACTCTTGCTGCTGTTCACCGGCCTCATCATCCATAAGCCGCATCTGTTTGGCATGTTCAGCTTTGCCTACGTGGTTCAGGTGCATAACGTCCTGGGCTTCATCCTGCTGATC
>WTJD01000160.1 GCA_011524975.1 Lysobacterales bacterium | reverse complement strand
TATATCACCTGGGCCTTCGCCCAGCGTCGGCTCCCGGCGAACGCGATTTTTTGTCGCGGGCCTCTTGCGCGGCTTACGTGAAGCGCGCCGCTTGCGCTTTCGCTCCGGATTTCCCAGCAGGAAAATCGCTGCCAGTACAACGATACCGGCGACAATCAGAATCCACCGAAAGGTCGAGATATCCATGCTTCAGCTCCCGGCGAGGCTGGCCGCCTCGTCAATGTCGACCTGCACCAACCTCGAGACGCCCGGTTCCCGCATCGTGACGCCGCTCAACTGGTGAACCATTTCCATGGTGATCTTGTTATGGGTGACAACGATAAATTGCACAGAGTCTGACATTTCCTTGACCATCGCGGAAAAGCGGCCGACGTTGGCATCATCCAACGGCGCATCCACTTCGTCAAGCAGACAGAACGGTGCCGGATTCAGCCTGAATATGGAGAATACGAAGGACACTGCCGTGAGGGCCTTTTCACCCCCGGACAGCAGGTGAATGCTCGATACACGCTTACCGGGCGGGCGCGCCATGATACTGATACCGGTGGTGAGCAGGTCCTCGCCGGTCATCTCCAGATACGCGTGACCGCCTCCGAACAGGCGGGGGAACAAATCCTGGATCCCCTTGTTCACCATCTCGAAAGTATCCTTGAACCGCGTGCGCGTCTTACGGTCGATCTTGGCGATGGCGTTTTCCAGAGTGGTCAGCGCCTTGTTGAGATCCTCATCCTGGGCGTCGAGGTACTCTTTCCGTTTGAGTTCTTCCTCGTACTCCTGGATCGCGGCCAGGTTGACCGGCTCAAGACGCGTGATCCGCAAGCTCAACCGCTCGATCTCTTCCTGCCAGGCCTCGACACTGGCCTCCTCCGGCAGTGCCGCGGCGAGTTCTTCTACATTCTCCTCGTTCTCCTCCACCTGGCGCTGAAGCGTGCGGGCCTGTAGTTCAACTTCCTGCTGGGTCAGTCGCGCGCGTTCAAGATCAGAGCGTTGAGCGTCCGCCCGCTGCAGTGACGCCTGCCGGAGCGCGTCCTGCTCACGGTATTTCTCCTCCAGGGCGTCCAGTCCGGCTCTCGCTGCGGACAGTTTCTCCTCGATCTCAATTCGTTTGGCCAGCAACTGGTCCATTTCCACCTTGTGCTCGGCCTCGGGGTCGACATCAGAGGCCACCTGCTGACTGAGTTCCAGGAATCGCTTCTGCAACTGCGCGGCCTGGGAATCCATCCGCTCCAGCGACTGGCTCAGCGAATCGAGGCTGGCACGATGTGTCTGTACATCAAGGGCCAGCGTATGGCGACGCTCACGGGCATCCGATGCCTGCTCACGGGCACCCTCTCTGCGCTCGAGCAGTTCAGAACGCTGTCGGTCAAGCTCGGCCCGCTTTTCCTCGCTGCCCGCCATTTTTTCCAGCGTGGTATCGAGATCTTTACGGGCCTCTTTAACGGCAGAGGCATCGGCTTTTTGCTGCTGCGCCAGGTTGTCCAACTCCGTGGCCACGTCCTTGCCCCGGCCCGAAAGATACTCGACGCGATCCTTCTCGCCCGCCAGTTTGCTTTCCAGTTCGGTCCGTTCACGGTGCAAATCATTGGCAGCCGCCTGCAGCGACTGGACCGACGCCTCCAGCCGGCCAATCTCGTCCCTGCTCTTCTCATTCTGGTCGCGCTGTTTCTGCCAGCGGCCTCGTGCTTCCGATATGGCCTCCTCGAGAGTGGCCATTTCTTGCTCGCGCGCCAACATGCCGGCCCCCGCATCCGCGTGAGACACCCTGACCCAGCCTGGCCCGACCCACTCACCGCCGGGCGTGATGGCCGATTCTTCGCTGGCCATGTCATCGAAACACTCCATCGCCTCGGACAGGTCATCGGCGACCATGACGTGATTGAGCAGCGCGATGACGGCGTCTGGCGCCTTGACCTTTTCCGCCAGTGAGCCTGACCGCGGACGTACGCCTCCGGACTGTTCCCGAAGCAGCCCCAGTTCCACACCTTCGAGACTGGACAATTCACCCGCCGGCGTGCGCGGGTCTGAGTTCAAAACGAAGCCCAGCCAGTCACCCAGCACCAGTTCCACGGCCGCTTCCCAACCCTTTTCAGTCTGGATAACGGACAGCAGCCTGGGCGCGTCCGCGAGGCCATGCCGCTCCAGCCACTCGCGCTCGGGGTTGCCATCCTCCGTGCTGGCCTGCTGCATGGCGTTGAGTGCCTCAAAACGCCCTTCCAGGGTGTGCAAACTGCCCTGCAGGACATGTTCCTGGTCCAGCCCCTGGCGAAGCGCCTCTTGTTGTTCAGACAGATTCAGACGGGCCTGGTTGAGCGCCTGATCCTTGGCGTCCTCTTCGGTCAACGCCCGGGACAGGTCGGCGGCCAGCGCCTCGATGGCGGCCTGGTGCGGCTTGAGATCCAGCGCGGCGGATTGGGTCTTCAGTTCGGACTCACGCTCGGACGCGTCAGCCATGCGCCTGTCCAGAATTTCGATCCGGGCACGAAGCTGATCCGCCGCCTGGTTGAAAGCGCGGCCCTCCTGGTACTGTGACTCCAGCTGATCCTGCCACTGCTGGACTTCAACCTCTATGCCGCGCAAGGTTTCATCGGCAGACGCTTCTGCTTCCCTGGCGACATTCAAATCCGGATCGGCCTTGGCCAGTCGGGAGGTCAGGTCTTCGACCTGGGCCCGGTCAAGCACCATATGCTGTTCCAGATCCTGGAGCGAGGCGGAAACTTCACCGTGCTCCCGCTTTTGCCTGGCCTGAAGCTCACGGGCGTGGCGGATGGTCTGTTCCAGGCGCGCGATATCACTGCCCACGGCGTAAAGTTCGCCTTGCACCTCGTTGAACTGTTCCGTGGCATCGCCCTGCTGCTGGTGAACATTTTCCAACTCGCTCTCAGCCGCGCGCTGCTCGGCCAGGTGTCGTTGAAGTATGGTTTCCAGCTTTTGCAGCTGCTCCCGGCCATCGGCAGCAATGACCATCTGTTCGCGCCACTGCAATGCCATCAGACGTGACTGCAGTTCACGTCGCTGCTTTTTCAATTTGCCGTAGCGTTCCGCCGCACGGGCCTGCCGCTTCAGCCGATCGAGGTGCGATGAAACCTCTTCTCTCAGATCAGACAGGCGGTCGAGATTGTCCCGGGTGTGGCGGATACGATTCTCGGTCTCCCGCCTTCTCTCTTTGTACCGGGAAATGCCTGCCGCCTCCTCGAGGTGCCCCCTGATCTCCTCCGGTTTGGCCTCCACCACCTGTGAGATCATCCCCTGCTCGATGATGGAATAACTGCGTGAGCCCAGCCCGGTGCCCAGGAAAAGATCCCGAATGTCTTTGCGACGACAGCGGGTGCCATTCAGCTCATAGTTGGAGATGCCGTCGCGCGACACCGTGCGCCTGACTGAAATCTCATTGAAGCGGGCAAATTCACCCCCCACCTGGCCATCGGAATTGTCAAACAACAGTTCCACGGTCGCCGTGCCAACCGGTTTGCGCGTGGACGATCCCGAAAAAATCACATCGGACATCAGTTCACCGCGCAGCACCCTGGCCGAACCCTCACCCATGACCCAGCGAACAGCGTCAATGATGTTGGATTTACCGCAGCCGTTAGGTCCAACGACCCCGGTCAGGTTGGTTGGCGCCGTGAATGTAGTGGCATCTACGAAGGATTTAAATCCTGCCAGCTTGATTGCAGTTAGTCGCATGGATTGAATCTGATACGGGGGATCAGTAGAGTTCCCGTCCTGTTGTAATTGTTCGGAGTGCTAAGATGGCGACTCAACCCAGCCGAGAGCTTGAAACGTTCCCCAACCCCCGACCGGAGCGCGATTATACCATCCGTATTCGCATCCCGGAGTTCACCTGTCTGTGCCCCAAGACCGGCCAGCCGGATTTCGCGACCCTGCTGCTGGAATATATCCCCGAGCAGGCGTGCGTGGAGCTGAAATCGCTCAAACTCTACATGTGGAGCTTCCGCGATGAAGGCGCCTTCCATGAGGCGGTCACCAACGAAATCCTCGGTGACCTGGTCTCGGCAACGAACCCGCGTTTCATGAGGTTGACCGCAGAGTTTTACGTCCGCGGTGGTATCGACACCACGGTCATCGCAGAACATCGGGCGGACGGCTGGCAGCCGCCGGTCCTGGTGCAATTGCCCTGATCCAGGCATCGGTGGGTGACTAAAGCTCGTCACTCGCGGTCGCATCGATGGACAGTGCATGGATATCCGTCTGCATGAGGTCGCCCATCGCTGAGTAGACCATCCTGTGACGGGCGATTCGGTTTTTACCATTGAAGGCCGGGGACACGATAAAAACCCGGAAATGGCCGCGCCCGTCGCGAGCGCCGGCATGGCCCACATGCAGGTGGCTCTCGTCCTCAACCACCAGTGATTCGGGGCACAGCTGGTCCTGCAAGCGTTGGCGAATGACCTCTACGCGTTCAGACGCGTCCATCACGGCAAAGCCCGTTTGAAGGGAAACACGTTGACGCTTTCGTAGACACCTGCCTCCATGTACGGGTCCAGACTGGCCCAATTCTCAGCCTCCGCCCGTGATTCGAACTGCGCGACAATCAAAGACCCCGTGTAGCCCGCCGGCCCCGGATCCTCAGCATCGATGGCCGGTAACGGACCCGCCAGCAAAAGGCGGCCGGCGTCTTTCAATGTCCCGAGGCGCGCGAGGTGTGCC
>WTJD01000084.1:1421-15581 GCA_011524975.1 Lysobacterales bacterium | reverse complement strand
GCCACCACATCGCCCTCCGAGACCTCGTCACCGAGCGCGACTTTCATCTCCACCAGCGTTCCTGCCGACGGGGCCGGGACCTCCATCGTGGCCTTGTCGCTCTCCAGCGTCAGCAGGGACTGCTCCGCCTCAACCGTCTCGCCTGCCTCGACCAGCAGCTCAATCACCGGTACACCCGTGAAATCACCGATGTCGGGGACCTTGATTTCGATTTTTTGAGTCACGGCCCGCTCACATCCTGACGGGGTCGGGTTTGGCCGGGTCAACGCCCAGCTTGTCACGCGCGGCCAGCAGCGCGTCCTGTGCGATCAAGCCCTTGCGGTACAGGCCATAGAGGGCCGCGTACGCCACCTGTTTGCGGTCGACTTCAAAGAAATGCCTCAGGTTTTCACGGGTGTCGGAACGACCGAAGCCGTCGGTGCCCAGCACGATGTACTCATCCTGTGGCATGAAGGCCCTGATCTGATCGGGAAACGCGCTGACATAATCCGTGGCGGCGATGGCCGGCCCCTCCCTGCCGGAGAGGCACTGCTGAACCCAGCTTTCACGCTGATCGGCCGGGTTCAGGCGATTATGACGCTCCACGGCTTCCCCATCGCGACGCAGCTCGGTAAAGCTGGTGGCGCTCCAGATGTCCGCCTTGACGCCGAATTCACGGTCGAGAATCTCGGCCGCGGCAATGACTTCGCGCAAAATGGCGCCTGAGCCCAGCAGCTGCACCCGGTGACCATCACCTTCAGCCTCACGGAACAGGTACATCCCTTTACGGATACCCCCATCCGCGCCTGCCGGCATGTCCGGGTGGCTGTAGTTCTCGTTCATCACCGTGATGTAGTAATAAACGTCTTCCTGTTCCTGGTACATGCGGCGCAACCCATCCTGCAGGATCACGATCAATTCGTAAGCAAAGGTGGGGTCGTAGGAAATGCAGTTGGGCACGTTGGCCGACATCATGTGGCTGTGGCCATCCTCGTGCTGCAGGCCTTCTCCGTTCAGCGTGGTGCGCCCTGACGTTCCGCCGATCAGAAACCCGCGCGCGCGCAGGTCGCCCGCCGCCCAGGCCAGGTCGCCGACCCGCTGGAAGCCGAACATGGAGTAAAAAATAAAGAACGGGATCATCGGCTCGCCGTTCGAGCTGTAGCTCGTGGCTGCCGCAATCCACGAGGACATGGCGCCGGCCTCGGTGATGCCTTCTTGCAGAATCTGGCCTTTGCGATCTTCCTTGTAGAACATCAGCTGGTCAGAATCGACCGGCGTGTAAAGCTGGCCCTGGTTGGCATAGATACCCAACTGGCGGAACATGCCTTCCATACCAAAGGTGCGCGCCTCGTCGGCCACGATGGGCACCACCCTGTCCTTCATGGTCTTGTCTCGAAGGATCACCGCGAGGGCGCGGACGAAGGCCATGGTGGTGCTGATTTCGCGATCGCCAGTGGACTGCAGCAGGCCGCCAAAGGTGTCAAGATCCGGCGCCTGCAGGCTGGGCGCGGCCGAACTGCGTCGCGGCAACGGGCCACCCAGCGCTTTCCGGCGCTCCAGGAGATATTTGGCCTCGGGGCTGTCTTCGCCTGGATGATAGTACGGCACATCTTCCAGGTCCTTGTCGGCAATCGGCACATTGAATCGATCGCGAAACTGCTTGATCGACCCGGCATCCATCTTTTTCTGCTGATGGGTGATGTTCTGGGCCTCGCCAGAATCGCCCATCCCGTAGCCCTTTACGGTCTTGGCCAGCACCACGGAGGGCTGACCGCGGTGGTTGACGGCCGCGTGATAGGCGGCGAAGACCTTGAGCGGGTCGTGCCCGCCCCGGTTGAGGCGCCAGATATCACGGTCGTTCATGTTGGCCACCATTTCCCTCAGTTCGGGATAGGCGCCGAAGAAATGTTCCCGGGTATAGGCCCCGCCCTTGGCCTTGTAATTCTGATATTCACCGTCCACGGCCTCTTCCATCCGGCGACGCAGCAGGCCATCGGTATCCTTGGCCAGCAGCGGATCCCAGCGCGAACCCCACAGTACCTTGATGGCATTCCATCCGGCGCCGCGGAATACGCCTTCCAATTCCTGGATGATCTTGCCGTTGCCTCGCACCGGTCCATCGAGGCGCTGCAGATTGCAATTGATCACGAACACGAGGTTGTCGAGATTTTCCCGGCCTGCCAGGGAAATGGCGCCCAAAGATTCGGGCTCGTCCGTCTCTCCATCGCCCAGGAAACACCAGACGCGACGATCCGAGGTGTCGGCAATGCCCCGGTTATGCAGGTACTTCAGAAAACGTGCCTGGTAAATCGCCATGATCGGGCCCAGGCCCATGGACACGGTCGGCAACTGCCAGAAATCCGGCATCAACCAGGGATGGGGGTAGGAACTCAGCCCTTCGCCGTCCACCTCCTGCCGGAACCGGTCGAGCTGGGCTTCGCTAATTCTGCCCTCCAGGAATGCGCGTGCATAGACACCGGGTGAAGAGTGCCCCTGGATGTAAACCAGGTCACCCCCGCCCGGATGATCCATGCCGCGGAAAAAGTGATTGAAGCCAATCTCGTAGAGGGTCGCGGCGGACTGATAGCTGGCAATATGCCCGCCCAACTCACCGCCCCGCTTGCCGGCGCGCAATACCATCGCCATGGCGTTCCAGCGAACGATGGATTTGATCCTGCGCTCAAGCTCACGATCGCCCGGGTGGCGCTCCTCCAGGTGTGGCGGGATGGTGTTGATGTAGGCCGTGGTGGCTGAATAGGGCAAATGGGCGCCGGAACGGCGGGCCAGGTCTACCAGGTTTTCCAGCAGAAAATGCGCGCGTTCCGGACCGTCACGCTCGATGACGGCATGCAGCGCCTCCATCCACTCACTGGTTTCTGCGGGATCGAGATCTTGCTCGCGCCCGAAATGAATCGGCTTATGGCTCATGACTCGGCGTTCCTGTACTTGCCTGGTATGACCGGTGCCCCCGGCCTGTCAGCGGATCGCATGCCCACCACCCTGTGAGCACTTGCTGACCCGCTTATTGTAATGCCGTGGATATCTGGTCTGAACCAGAGCCGTTCAAGTAAGGCCGGCAGGTTGGCCCGAGCGTCGCAACGCAGGGCCCAATTCGAAACAGATGACATCAGCGCGGGCCGCTCTACCTGAGGTCGAGCTCGTTCTGGTTCTCGGCCGCGCCACCATCGCCCACCTGCACCAGTCGCAGCGTGTTGGTGCCGCCTTCCTTGCCCAGCGCGTCACCCATGGTGATGATCACGCGGTCACCCGCGCCCAAATAGCCTTTGGCTGCCAGGTTGCTGATGGCCTGCGCCACCGCCTGGTCAATGTCGTCCCATTTCTGCACGTGATGCACCGGATAGACATCGCGGTAAAGCGCCATGCGGCGACGACTCTCGGGCAGGGGGGAAAGCGCGAAAATCGGCACCGATGTGCGCACCCGCGAAAGCCATTGCGCGGTGGAACCTGATTCCGTCAGGGCGATGATGGCGTGCACATGGACATGCATGGCCATGTACATGGCCGCCATGGCGATGGCTTCATCGATCCGTTTCAATTCGGCGCCGGGGCGCCGGAATTCATCAATGGTGTCGCAATGGCGCTCAGCGCCCACGCAAATTCGATGCATCGCCTCGATCACTTTCGTGGGGTGTTTACCCACCGCGGTTTCCGCAGACAGCATCACCGCGTCGGTACCGTCGATGACCGCGTTGGCCACATCCAGCACCTCGGCCCGCGTGGGAATGGGGTTCTCGATCATGGACTGCATCATCTGCGTCGCGGTGATCACCACCCGATTCTGCGCCAGCGCCGCGCGGATGATCTCCTTTTGCAGCCCAGGTAACTCCGCATCACCGATCTCAACGCCGAGATCGCCGCGGGCGACCAGAACAGCATCTGAGGCGGCAATGATGGAATCCAGGTTTTGAATGGCTTCGGTGCGCTCTATCTTGGCCACCAGTTGTGCCTGGCTGCCTGCCTCGCGCAGCATATTGCGCGCCTGCACCATGTCCTCGGCGCTGCTGGGAAAAGAGACCGCGAGAAAATCTACGCCCATCTGCGCCGCGCGCTTGATATCCACGATGTCATGCTCGGCAATACCCGGGATGGACAGGCCGCCTCCCTGGAGATTCAGCCCTTTTCGGCTGCCCAATTCACCGCCCGCGATCACTTCGCAGATGATCTTGCGATCCTGTATTTCCAGGACCTTCATGGTGATCAGGCCATCATCGAACAACAGCATCTGTCCCGGCTTCACATCGTCGGGCAAGCCCGCGTAGGTTACACCTACACCATTGCCGTTGCCGGGCGCCGGATCATCGCTTGCGTCCAGAAAAAAGTGATCGCCCGGGTCCAGCGTCACCGAACCGTTGATAAACTGATCGATCCGGATCTTGGGCCCGCGCAAATCGGCCAGCAAGGCCACCTCGCGCCCTACCTCGTCGGCAACTTCTCGCACCCTCAAGGCCCTGCCAGCCTGTTCCTCGACGCTGCCATGTGACAAGTTGATGCGGAGCACGTTGGCCCCGGCTTTGATGATGCTCGCCAGGGATTCGCGCGAATCTGTCGCCGGCCCCAGCGTGGCAATGATTTTCGTTCGGCGCATCTGCATAGACGCAGGGCTCCTTGATACAGTTAAAAAGGGGAAATGTAAGCGCTTTATTATGACAGATTCATGCGCGTTTTCCCTTGCATTCGATTGCAGGGTCAGAATCATCCCGCATGCGGCACAACTGTGTCTGCACCTCGCCACCCCGGCTAGCTCCCGTCCGCACCCGATACCATTTTGTCCGGCCCACTGGTATCGCCGAGATAAAACCCCATAATAGACACCGAAATCCCGTTAGACTGAGTATAGAACCCTCGCTCCGAGGTTTACGCTATGAAATTACCGGCACTTCTTCTCATCATGATCATTGCAGCCTGGTCCCACCCGACTTGGGCGGCGAAGACAGATATTGTCATTCTTCAAAATGGCGATCGGATCACGGGCGAGATCAAACGGTTGGAGGCAGGCGTACTGAGAGTCAGCACCGATCATATGGGAGTCATCAATATTGAATGGCGGTTCATACGCAGGATATTCAGCGACCAAAATCAGACGGTGGAAATGATCGATGGCACCCGACTGGTGGGCAAGTTGGTGAAAGGCGAAGACGAAGAAGACCTCATCATCAAATCCGACAGCGGGAGCACGCAGGTCAGCACGCTCGACATCGTGTCCGCCTATCCGCTTGGCGCTAACTTCAAAGATCGTATGACTCTGGACCTGAGCGTGGGGGCCGATTACACGAGTTCTACCCAACTCGCTAATGCGTCTACGGCTGTCGACTTTCGGCTAATGAATTTCAAGCGAATTTGGGAGAGCAGCCTCAGAACCTATTTGACTCGGCAGGGTGGTGATACTGATAACGGAGATCCCTCGGACGTTACCACAGACCAGACCCGTCTCGAGGCTTGGGGCTCAATGGAACGTATTCTGATGAACCAGAAGTACCGGAAGTACTCCTCCAAGTTCGAGAAAAATGAAGCCCTGGACCTCGACTTTCGATTGTCGCTCGGCGCCAGTTTCGGTCGATACCTGATCAAGACGAACAACCAGTGGTTTGATGTCGCAGTCGGACTGCAGGCATTGGAGGAGCGTATCCGACCCCCGGAAGACCAAGCCAGCATAGATGTCTGCGGGGGCTACGGCGACGGGCCGTGCGATGATCTTAATGTTGAAACCAATTTCGAACTGACGGGAACCGCCAGATATCGCTATTGGCGCTTCACCAGCCCGGAACGATCGCTTGATACTTACATCACGCTCTACCCATCCATCACCAGCGCCTATCGGGGTCGCTTGCGTGCCGAGACCCGAACCACGTTCAAACTCGAATTGGCCAAGGATCTTTTCTGGTCTCTCGAACTTTACGGCAATTATGACAACGGAAAAGGTCTCGCCGTTTTTCCCGAAGAGAAATGGGACTACGGGCTGACCACATCATTGGGTTGGTCTTACTGATAACCGCCTGCCATTCGGGGCGTCAGGGTATCCGTACACCCAGGCAATGGCAGAACCCCCAAGCGCAACCGGTCACGTTCCTGTTGTGATAGTATCCCTGGCTTTCCAGGTAACTGCACTGACGTGTCTAGTTGACTGCAAAAAGTGATCATGCAGGCCGCCCAAACAGACCCGCCGGAGCCAATCATCGCGAAGCCGGGTACAGCCCGCGGCTTCAACGCGAAATCGCAATGATCACGATTCAAGAGACGACCAAAAAGACAAAGTTCATTAGACGGAGACGAAGATGAGCAAAATACGAATTCTGATTGCACTGTTGTCGCTCACAGCGACGGCAGGCTTTGCTGCTGATAAGCCCAATATCCTGGTGGTGTGGGGCGATGACGTCGGTTTCTGGAATATTTCCGCCAACTCACGGGGCATGATGGGCGTTGAGACGCCCAACATCGACCGCATCGCCGATGAAGGCATGGGTTTTTCCGATTACTACGGCGAACAGTCCTGCACGGCCGGGCGCTCGTCCTTCATCATGGGTCAGAGCGTATTCCGCACCGGGCTCTCCAAAGTGGGCTTACCCGGCGCGAAAGAAGGCATGCAGGAAGAGGACCCCACCATTGCGGTCGTCTTGAAAGACCTCGGATATGCCACCGGGCAGTTTGGCAAAAACCATCTCGGCGACCGGGATGAGCATCTGCCGACCAACCACGGTTTTGACGAATTCCTGGGTAACCTGTACCACCTGAACGCTGAAGAGGAGCCGGAGAACGAAGATTACCCGGGCGACATGGTCATGGCCGACGGCCAGACTTTCCGCCAGAAATTCGGCCCCCGTGGCGTGATCAAGTCATCCGCGGACGGCAACATCGAAGACACCGGGCCGCTGACCAAGAAGCGTATGGAAACCGTGGATGACGAGACCGTCGCCGCGGCGCTTGACTTCATCGACCGTCAGCATGCTGCCGGCAAGCCCTGGTTTGTCTGGTGGAGCGGCACCCGGATGCACTTCCGCACGCACGTCAGCGAAGAGAAAATGGCCTGGTGCAAAAAACAATACCCCAGGGCCGACGAGTACACCTGCGGCATGCTGGAGCATGACGCGCATATCGGCCAGTTCCTGGACAAGCTGGACGAACTCGAAATTGCCGACAACACCATCGTGTTTTACTCCACGGACAACGGCCCGCACATGAACACGTGGCCCGACGCGGCCATGACGCCGTTCCGGGGTGAGAAAAACACCAACTGGGAAGGCGGATGGCGCGTGCCCGCCTTTGTTCGCTGGCCGGGGAAAATCGCCGCGGGTTCCTACACGAATGAAATCGTGCACCACATGGACTGGCTGCCCACATTCGCCGCCGCCGCGGGCAAGGACGACATCAAAGAAGACCTGCTCGACGGATACCGGTCCAAGGCCATGGGCCGTAAATATAAAATTCATCTCGATGGCTACAACATTCTGCCGCTGCTGACCGGAGAAACCGACCAGTCGCCGCGCCACGAGATCTTCTATTTCTCAGATGACGGAGACCTGACCGCGCTGCGTTACGACGACTGGAAGTTCATCTTCATGGAGCAGCGTGTGGAAGCCACCCTGCAGGCCTGGGCCGAGCCGTTTGTGCCGCTGCGCGTGCCGCTGATCTTCAACTTGCGCCGCGATCCTTTCGAGCGTTCTCAGCTGACCTCCAATACCTACTACGACTGGCTGATCGACCGGGTCTATCTGCTGGTTCCGGCACAGACCTATGTCGGTCAGTTCCTGTCCACGTTCAAGGACTACCCGCCGCGCCAGAAGGCCGCCAGCTTCTCGCTGGACCAGGTCATGGAAAAACTGACGGCGCCGGCCGGCACGCCCTGACGGGCGAAGCCCTGGCTCTGACCAACGGCGGGGGCCGCAAGCCCCCGCCGTTTTTTTTCGCTAGAATCTGGACGACATGATCAAGGGGTGAGCAATGACCGCTTTGGAGACTATTTCTGATCTGCAGGCCCGAATGGGGGAATCCATCATCGGCCAGCAAGAGGTGATAGAAAGGCTGATCATTGGCCTCCTGGCCAATGGCAACATTCTCATGGAAGGCCTGCCCGGCCTGGCCAAAACGCGCGCGGTGAAGAGCATGGCCAAGGCCTTGGAATCCGAGTTTTCCCGCATCCAGTTCACACCTGATCTACTGCCTTCCGATGTCACCGGAACGGAGGTCCTGCACACTGAGGGCGGGCAAAACACCTTCCGCTTCGAAGCGGGCCCCATCTTCGCCAATATCGTGCTGGCGGATGAGATCAACCGCGCACCGGCCAAGGTCCAGGCCGCGCTGCTGGAAGCCATGGAGGAGCGCCAGGTGACCGTGGCCGGCACCACGCACAAACTGCCCGACCTGTTCATCGTCATGGCGACGCAAAACCCGGTGGAACAGGAGGGGACCTACCCCTTGCCCGAAGCGCAGATGGACCGCTTCCTGATGCATGTATACATCGACTACGGCACCGAGGCAGACGAAGCCCAGGTCATCCGACTGGTGCGGGGCGAGGAACAGGGCCAGGCCAGTTCGGCCGACCCTGTTCCACAGCAGGCCATTTTTGCGGCCCGCGAAGAAATTGGGCGGGTCAAGGTCAACGCAGTGGTCGAGCAGTACATGGTGGACCTGATCTTCGCGACCCGCTACCCCGAGCGCTATGACGAACAACTGGCCCGCTGGCTGCACGTCGGGGCCAGCCCGCGCGGCGCCATCGGCCTGGACCGCTGCGCCCGCGCCTACGCCTGGCTGCAGGGGCGCGATCAAGTGCTGCCCGATGACGTCAAGGCGATCGCACACCCCGTCCTGCGGCATCGGATCACCCTCAGTTACGAGGCCAATGCCGACGGTGTTTCCGCCAATACCGTACTGGATGAACTGCTCCGACACGTTGCTGTCGCCTGACACGGAGACAACCGCTGAGAACACCCATGAGAACACCCATGAGAACACCCATGAGAACTCGCATGAGAACGCCTATTCGCCTCGCAGCAACCTTGACCATGATGGCAGCTATCCAGGCCGCGGTCTTCGCACAGGCCGACACGCCGCGCCTGGTACTGCAGATCACCGTCGACCAGTTGCGCGGAGACTTCATCACCCGCTACGAGGAGCGCCTGCGAGCGGGTGGTTTTCGTTACCTGCTGGACAACGGGGTTTATTACACCAACGCGCACTATCAGCACGCCAACACGGAAACCATCGTGGGTCATGCCTCATTGGCCACCGGCACGGTGCCGGCCGCGCACGGCATGGTAGGCAATATCTGGTTCGACCGTGAACTCGGCCGACAGGTCTATAACATCGAAGACCCCGACTATCACTTACTGAGCGCCGATGCCGATGTCGACAGCAGCACCGAGATCGATCCCACGCAGCGCGCAGCCAAGGCGGATGGACGCTCTCCGAACGCGATACTCTCCTCGACCTTTGGGGATGAACTCAGCCTGCATTTCGGCGGCAAGTCGAAGGTGTTTGGCGTCTCCGTCAAGGATCGGGGGGCCGTGGCCATGGCCGGGCATGCCGGCAAAGCCTTCTGGTTTTCCAAGGCCGGTGGAGCCTTCGTGACCAGCAGTTACTACTACGATCGCTATCCGGAGTGGGTGATCGCATGGAACGCGCGCAAAGTGCCGTATGAATTTGCCGGCCGGCAATGGTCCCTGCTTCACGACGCATCCAGCTATCGTTTCGGCGACGCCGATGACCGCCCCTGGGAGACCGATTTCCCGGGATGGGGACGCACCTTTCCACACGCTTACGGCGATGCCGATGACAAGTACTTCACCACCCGGCTGACCCTCGGCCCGGCCGGCGACCGGCTGGTCCTGGCATTCGCGCGGGAACTGGTTGAAAAGGAGCAGGTGGGAAAAGACGACACACCGGATTACCTCTCGGTCAGTTTCTCTTCCACCGATTATGTGGGCCACCTGTTTGGCGCCTCCAGCCTCGAAGCCGAAGACCATTTCCTGCAGCTGGACCGGACACTGGCCGAGTTGCTGCAATTCATCGACAGGGAGGTTGGTCTGGAGCACACACTGATCACCCTTTCAGCCGACCATGGCGGGCCGGATACGCCGGGTTACCTCAATCAGCAGGGCATCAGGAACGCTTTCTACTTCGATACCAACGCGCTCGACCGGCAGCCGGCCATCAACCGACTGAAGGAAAAATTTGGAACGGGAGAAGAACTGATCACCGGATATTCACATCCCTACGTCAATCTCAACCGCGAACTGATCGCCGGGCTGGGGCTGGATCAGGCCTCTGTTGAGGCCGCCGTCGCCGAAGAACTTCAAAGGTTCCGCGGCGTCAATCGTGCCATCTCTACCTCGGCACTTTCAGTGAATGCCGTGCCTGATACATTGTTGATGCGCTCGATCCGGAACAACTTTCACCACAAGCGCTCGGGCGACATCTACCTGGTGTTCGACCCGAATGTGTTCATCAACGATTTCGATGGTTTGATCGTGGCCTCCACACACGGCTCACCCTGGCGTTACGACACGCATGTACCCATCGTGTTCGCCGGCCCCGGCATCGAACCCCGCCGCGTCAGCCGGGCGGTCACGCCGTATGACATCGCGGCCACGCTGGCCGCACGCCTCGGCACCCAACCGCCCTCGGCATCGATCGGCACCCCACTGCCCGAAGTGATGGGGGACTGAGGCCGGCCGCCATGCAGTTCACGCGGGTACCCAGGCGAAGAGAGGATCCTGACCGGGACCCCCGAATCCATGTCTCACTGGACCACCTGCTCCGGCTTCAGTTCAAAGCCAGCGGCTTCAGCTTTCTGCCACGGCAGCCCGTCCACAGCGTTCTGTCGGGCAAACATGCCTCGCGGCTGCGGGGGCGCGGGCTGAATTTCGAAGAGCTGCGCGCCTACCTCCCCGGTGACGACATCCGCTCGCTGGACTGGAAAGTGACCGCACGCACGCGAAACCCCCACATCCGGGTCTATACCGAGGAGCGCGACCGCCCCGTCTGGCTGTTGATCGATCAGCGATCGAGCATGTTTTTCGGCAGCCGCCGAAATATGAAATCGGTGACCGCCGCCGAGACAGCCGCCGTATCCGCCTGGCGAGTGCTGGCACAAGGCGATCGCGTGGGCGCCATCGTATTTGGTTCCGAGCGTGTCGACCTTGTACCACCGCACCGCAGCCAGGAACGCGTGATGCGAATCCTGAAGCAGGTGGTCCGGCACAATCACGCGCTGCCCGGCTCAACGCCCAAGGCCGATCAGAAACACCGGCTGAATGAAGCCCTGGCGAAGCTCATGCCGCTGGCCAGGCACGATTGCCTGGTGGTACTGATTACCGATGGCTTTGGCGCCAACGACGAGACGTCCGGCTGCCTGGGGTCGCTGACACAGCACAACGACGTCCTGATCGGTTTCGTTTATGATCCGCTGGAAAGGGAACTGCCCGATGCGGGCCTGCTGACTTTTGCCGAGCGCCAGGCGCGGATTCAGCTGGATACTTCGAAGCCTTCCCTGCGCTCGGACTGGCTGGCCGATTTCGAGGATCGTCTGCACAGGATGCGCGAGGTCACCCGGCGTTACTTCGCGCCCCTGCTGACGCTGGACACTGAACACGATGTACTCGAGCAGGTGCGCGAACGGCTCGGACACCATCGAGACAAGGCCAGGGCCCGACGAGCATGAACGAGTCGGCATCCGGTAGCCTGCAAAATCTGCATGACGTGGTCGCACCCGTGGCCATCGGCTGGTGGCCGCTGGCGCCCGGCGGTTACCTGATCCTTGGCCTGGGCGCGGTCGGCCTGGCGTGGCTGGCCTACCGCCGGATACTGCGCTTTCATCATGACCGCTATCGGCGCGTCGCGTTGAGAACGCTCCGACGGATCCAGGAGCGCGGCCCCGGTCCGCAGGCCGCCGCGGAACTCGCCGTCCTGCTCAAGAAGACGGCCCTCGCCGCCTGGCCGAGGACCCGGGTGGCCTCACTCAGTGGTGATGATTGGTCAAACTTCCTGGTGCATACCGGCGCTTCGAAAACCGCGGCTCAGCGACTGAGCGCCGCAGCCTACAGCGACCTGACCTCTGACCCGACCTCTGACCCGGCCGCGCACAATCGTTTGTGCGAAGAAGCGGCCAGATGGATTCGTGGGCACCAGGTAAAGGCGCGAGAATGATGCCGGAGTTCGAATTTCCGCTGCTGTTTCTATTATTGCCGCTGCCCTGGTTGATCCGGCGTGTGCTGCCTGTCCGCAACGAGACCCGGGCCGCGGTCGAGGTGCCCTTTCTCGACCGGCTCGCCCAGGTCAGCGGCGAGACGCCGGGAGCCGCCTCAGCCAGGTATCGCAGATCACCGCTGCAGTGGCTGGTGCTGTCGCTGATCTGGTTATGTCTGGTCACCGCGCTGGCCAAACCGCAACGCATCGAGGCACCCCTCATCCGGGAACAGCCCATGCGCGACCTGCTGCTGGCCCTGGATCTTTCGGGTTCCATGGAAGCCACGGATTTCACCACCGCGAGCGGTGATGCCATAGAGCGCCTGACCGCGGCCAAAGAGGTCCTGGGCGAGTTCCTCGAGCGGCGCGAGGGTGACAGGGTAGGCCTGGTCCTGTTCGGCTCCGCCGCCTACCTGCAAGCGCCGTTTACCGAAGACCTGGACCTGGTTCGGGACCTGATGGATGAAGCCACCGTGCGCATGCTGGGCCCGCGCACGGTCCTGGGCGACGCCATGGGTCTGGCGATCTCATTGTTCGAGCGCAGTGAGGTCAGCGAGCGCGTACTGATCGTGCTGACGGATGGCAACGATACGGGCAGCCTGGTCCCGCCAACGCGGGCGGCCGCCATCGCAGCCGATCAGGGTGTCACCGTTCACGCGGTGGCCATGGGCGACCCCAAGGCGGTCGGTGAGCAGGCGCTGGATGAAGCCACCCTGCGCGAAGTGGCGCGCACAACGGGAGGGGAATACTTTTTCGCCCAGGACCGGCAGGAACTGGAAAGGGTGTACGCGTTGCTGGATCAACTGAATCCCCGGCAAGTGGAAACCACCCGTTACCGGCCACGCACGGATCTCTATGCGTGGCCTCTGGCTGTGGCCGTCCTGCTGGGCCTGATTTCTTTTTTGACTGCGATTGCTCGAGGTCAGCGCTGGCCGTCGAGGGTCTCATCTTGAGTTCGCTGGCCCACTTTCACTTTTTGCGGCCGGAGTGGTTGTGGCTGTTGCTGCCCGCCATACTGCTCATTTGGGCTCTTTGGCGCGTGCAGAGAAGCCCTGACGGCTGGGGCAGCGTGATGGCGCCGCACCTGCTCGAACAGCTGCAGACATCGTCCGAGGAATCATCCGCCATGTTGCGGCCCCATACCCTGGTGAGCCTGATGTTGCTGATCGCTGTGCTGGCCCTGTCAGGGCCCGCCTGGCAGCGAGAGGCATCTCCTTTCAGCGAAGACCGCTCAGCGGCCGTTTTGGTGCTGCGGGTCAGCCCGGAGATGCTTGCCTCTGACATACAGCCCAGCCGCCTGCAGAGAGCCATGCACAAAATTCATGACCTGCTGGAATTACGAGCGGGAACACGGAATGCGCTGATCGCGTATTACGGCAGCGCTCACCTGGTCATGCCCCTGACCTCCGATGCCGAGGTCATCGAGTCTTTCGCTTCCGGCCTTGAGCCGGGCGTTATGCCGCAGGAGGGCGATGCTGTTGCTGACGCCATCCGACAGGCCAACGATCTGCTCAGGCAAGCCGACGCCGCCGGTTCCATCGTACTGCTCACAGACGCCATTGATGCTGCGGCAGGCGCTGAGCTGGCCGAGCTGAAGGGTGCGGATGTCCATATCCTCGGCCTGGCCGCGGGCCCCGAAGTGGTGCCGCCCGTGGACAGTCCGCCCGCGCCCGCGCTGGACATGGACTCACTGCGCCAATCGGCCAGGGCGCTGGGGGGCACGGCCACCGCGGTGACCATTGATGATGCTGATGTCAGGCAGCTGGCCAGGCGGATTGAGCGCAGTTTTATCAATGCGCCACCCGAGGAGGGTGAGCGATGGCGAGATGAGGGCTGGTGGCTGCTGTTGCCGCTGGCGGCGCTGCTGTTGCTGTTGTTTCGCCAGGGTGGCGCGGTGGTGCTGAGATGATATTTTTCGGACGCATTCCACCATGGCCTGCCGAGGTCGTTTTTACCCCGGTAATGTTCAGCCCGGTTATCTTC